>JAAYJN010000045.1 GCA_012522935.1 Candidatus Cloacimonadota bacterium
ATGTCCAACGAGAAGGACGGCTTTGACCGCAAATTCAACTATCTGCATTATGAAGAGGAACACCAGTTTCAGGAAAGCGAAATCGATATGATCATCGCGGCGGGAGGTATCTTTGCCCACAATCCTGACGGTTTGGATAAAGCGCTGATTATCACAGATGCCTTGCAGCCCAAGGGAATCACCCGTATTGCCGTGGACAAGGATTTTACCAGCCCCCATTGGGGAGTGCTTTCAGAATCCGATGCCAGCGCCGCAGAGCATCTTTTACAGAGCCAGTGCATAGAAACCATCGCCTGGCACGTGGCACCCATCTTCCCCAAGGGTCATAAAAAAAGCAAGCTCGTCTGTACCATAAATAAGGAGGGTAAGATTCAGGAGCTAACGCTGAGCGCAGGAGAGTTTGAGATCATCCCAGCCGGGAGCAAGAGCGTGAGCTTTGAGATCAAAGGCAAAGGATACCTGGATATCAAAGGGAAAGACAATAGCCTTGCCACGGATTTGCCCATTATAGTGGATATGCGCAAGGGCGAAATTGCGCCAATCAAGAGAGCCTCACCAGCTCCTGAGGCTACACACAAAGCCCCCCTCCCCAAAGCGGAACTGACTATCTCCGCCCAGATGCCCAGAAGACGCAATATCCTCTTACCCTATAAAGGCGAGACCCGCTACGCTGCCGGCGCCAAGGTGAATGCCAGCGATATCGTGGCTGCGAATCGCTTCAATCCGCCACGGCTCTTCATCGTGGATGGTATGCGCAGATTTGGAAAGCTGGATAGTGAGCTCCTGCGCCAGGCTTTTAAGGTGAAGGTGGGAGATGAGGCGGATTATGACGTGGTATTGGCAGAATTGCCTGATAACCCCAATTGGCCTGGCTACCTGCGCAATTCCCTGAAAGTATTAAACCCTGTGAGGGGAAGGGTGGAATTTATAGATTACCACACGGGATTGGTGGTGCTATCTGAAATCCAGGATTACAGCGTGAAGCCCATCACCATCAAAGTGGCAGAGCTGTTGGGCGTGCCTCCCAAACGCATTGGCAGATACATGGAGCGCCAACCGGGTGACTTTGTATTCAGCGGTGAAACCATCGCCCGGCACAAAGGCAATTTTAAGACAAACCCTGCCTATCACTTTGTGAGAGCACCCAATACGGGCACCATCACCAATCTGGATACCAAGGCGGGCACCGTGGAAATCCGCTATATTTCCCAGCCGATGGAATTTGCCGCCCACGTGCATGGAACCGTGACGGAAGTGGTGGAAGATCAATCCATTTCCCTTGAATATTCTGCACGCCGCCTGGATGGGATACTGGGCTTGGGCGCTGATAGCTCCGGTCCTCTGCGGCTCATCAGGGAAGATACGATTCTGCCAGATCCCAGCCTGCAGGGAGCCATCGCCGCTTGCACGTTCGCACCCCAGCCACAGCATTTGAAGGCACTCAAAGATTCCGGCATTGCGGGGCTTATCTGCCACGCCATGGATGAGGATGTGTTGCGAGATTTCACGGGGGTCGAATTGGGTGTAATCAATACCGGAAATGAGGTGTTGCCCTATGGCATCCTGCTTTTGGCAGGCTTTTCCCGGCAGCCCATGCCACAATCCCTGCATTCCAGCCTGAGCACCCTCCAGCAAAGTCACTGTTTTCTGATGCCCCACACGCGCATCCGGGCTGGTGTGGTGCGCCCATTTGCTGATTTTCTATAGCCTTATTCCTTTTTTAGATGTGAAAATGCACCCTCATGGCAAAAGCTTGGTCTGGTGCTTGGAAAAAAACACTTGCCTGAAAAGGCAGTTTTAAAAACATGGTCTATTCTTATCATAATTTTTAACCCACTGGGAGGAAATACATGCTTGACGACCTTAGAAAGAAACAGAAACTCGTCATCTACATCGTGGCTGTTGCCTTTATACTTACAGGTGCCGGCGGCGCAATCTTCGGCCTCAGAGAAGGTCTTTTTGGCAAAAAGAACTATCTGGGCAAAGTGAATGGTGAAAAGATCACCATCCAACAATTTCAGGCAAGACTGGAAGAGGCATACGAACAAGCCCGTTCACAGGGCAGAGAAATAGACGACAACACCCGTCGCCAATTCCAAAACCAAGTCTGGGACCAGCTGGTAAATGAAATCTTGATCAAACAACAGCTCAAAAAACACCGCATCAAAGTGTCGGATAACGAGATAGTAACCGCTATCCAAAACAATCCACCTGAAGAATTGATGCAGTGGGAACAGCTGCAAACCAATGGCCGCTTTGACAAATCCAAATACCTGGATGCTCTCAAAAACGACATCAACTTCTATGCTATGATGGAAAACTATATGCGCAGCTATCTGCCCCACAAAAAGCTGGAAGAAAAGATAAGGAAAGATGCAAATATCACACTGGATAGCCTCAAGGTGGAGTATGACAAAGAAACGAACAAGATAGATGGCAAAGCCTTGTGGTTTGATATCAATAAATCCGATCCCGTGAATGTGAGCGATGCCGAAGTGCGTGCTTATTATGACAAAAATAAAGAGACCGAATACAAGAAAGGTCCCGCATCCCGCATCAAATATATCACCTTTGAAGTAAAGCCCAGTGATATGGATTACAACCTGGTAAAGGCAGAGATGGACCTCCTGTATCAACGCCTCGTGGGCGGTGAAGATTTTGCCCAATTGGCTGAGGCTTATTCCGAAGACCCCGGCTCTGCTGCCAATGGCGGTTCCCTGGGCGAATTTGGCAAAGGACAGATGGTTCCAGAGTTTGAACAAGCCGCTTTTGCCCTCAAGGTGGGCGAGATTTCCAAGCCTGTGCGTTCTGATTTTGGCTGGCACGTGATTCGTTGTGATTCCATTGTCTCAGCCGGTCCTGAGCCCATGATCAGGGCATCCCATATCCTGCTCAAAGTGAATACCTCCGAAACCACCAAAGATGCGATCCTGAAAAAGGCTGAAGACACACGCAAGCTGATCTCCAAAAAAGGAATCGATGACGCTGCCAAAGAACTTAAAGTGGAAGTGGCTACCAGCGGCTGGCTGCCTCATGACAAGGAAATCATCGATGGCATCGGCAATCTGCCAGAGCTGCACAAATTTATGATCAAAAAGAAAGAGAAATCCATCTCTCCCGTACTGACAGACCAGGCTGGACGCTATCTGGTGGCATATCTCACAGACAACAAAAAGGTCTATTACGAAGATTTTGAGCAGATCAAGCTGCAAATCAAATTCAAGCTGGAGAAGGACAAGAAGATCGCCAACGTGAAAACCAAAGCCCAAGCTTTCCTGGCAAACACCACTCCGCAGGAATACTTTACCAAAGGCGTGAATGAAGGTTGGAAATTGGTGGAGCTGAAAGGCCACAGACAGGGCAGCTATATCCCAGAAATAAACGCCCGCTTGGAAGAATTCACCGATGCCGCTCTGGCTTTGAAAGAAGGCGAATACAGCAAGCTGGTGGAAACCAAGGAAGGTCCGTTTGTGATCTGGGCAGAAACCAGAACCAAACCCGATTTCCCTGCTTTTGACAAAGATAAAGACAAACAAAAAGAACTGCGTGACCGCATGGAAAACGCAGCCTACAACCGCTGGTATCAAGATATGAGGAATAACGCCAAGATCATTGATAACCGCGCTGCATTTGGTTTATAAACCGGCATGAGCAAGCTGATGGCAAGCGTGAGCGGGGTGCGTGGCATCTTCGCCGAGAGCATCGATCCGCTCATCACCACCCGCTATGCCGCCGTTTTTGGCGAATTTATCAAGGCTGATGCCCCCCAAGCCACCATCGTGGTGGGCAGGGATAGCCGCACCACCGGCCAAAATATGCTGAGTGCGGTCATCGCCGGGCTCACCGGCGTGGGCTGTCACGTCATCGATATCGGCATCGTCTCCACCCCCACCGTGCTGTTGAACGTGCAACGCTTCAAAGCACAGGGAGGCATCGCCATCACCGCATCCCACAATCCTCCCCAATGGAATGCAATGAAATTCATCGATGGCGATGGCATGTTCCTTTCTCCCCAGCGTTCCGCAGGCTTTTTGGCAAGCGTGGAAAGCCCCATCCGCTGGCAGGATTGGCAACATATCGGCAAGGTGACCCAGGTGCGGGATGCCATCCGCTATCATATAGATAAAGTATTGGCAATCCCCTATTTGGATATCGAAGCCATCCGTCGCCGCCGCCTCAAAGTGGTATTGGATAGCGTGAATGGCGCGGGCGGCCTCATCTCCCCCATCTTGCTGCAGGAGCTGGGCTGTGAAGTGATCAATATCAATCAGGAGCCCACCGGCATCTTTGCCCATCCCGCAGAACCTCTCAACGAAAACCTCGTCCAATTGGAACAAGCCGTAAAAGAGCACAAGGCGGATATCGGCTTTGCCACAGACCCTGATGTGGATAGGCTCTCCATCGTGAGTGAAAAAGGAGAATGCATCGGCGAAGAGCTCAGCGTGGTTTTGGCACAGCTTTATGTGCTGCCCAAACAGCGTGGAGACATAGTGGTAAACCTCAGCA
>JAAYJN010000046.1 GCA_012522935.1 Candidatus Cloacimonadota bacterium
ATTCTTCAGGCAGGTATCTAATTTTGGGCACTAACAGACCTTTTTTTGGGTATCCGAGGTCTATATATCAATGACTTACGATTGGAAAATGGCTTTTTTTAGGAAAATCTTGCGCAAGTTCGGTTAATACTTTGCATACTTATCAAATAATAGCGAGCGATAGCGAGCCCAAATTCGTGATAGTTCGTGTAATTCGTGGTTACAAAAAAAGGCGGAACACAAGGTCCCGCCTTTTTCTGTTGATTTCGAAGGCCGCAAGGCCTCCTTCACCAAGGTTATCTATTCCTGCCAGAGGGCATATCGCCATCTGCAGCCGTTACTTTGAAGAACTTGTAGGGTGCATTGGTAGCGTTGAAGGTATAGCCAGCGGAGGTGGTATAACCCAAAACGTTCCAAGTGGTTGCATAAGGATCATCGGCGCCATATACCACATAGTAAGAGGCACCGGTTTCTGGTGTCCAGCTAAGGGTGACGTTGTTTCCAAGTGCTGTGATCGCCAGGTTTTGGGGAGCCCCAAAAACGCCGAGGGGATTGGAGATCACTGCAGGGGAAGTGTGGTCACCAGTGTAATTTGCCTTCACTGCCCATTTGTATAGTCCAGAGGGCACGGTGGCAAAGCCGGTATCCAAGTAGGTGGTATTGGTGACACCGCTTTGCAGCAGGGTCCAGTTCTCAGGTGTGGCTTCATCATCTGCCAACATGCGATAGACGTTATAGCCTTGCAGGCTGCGGTCTTCCGCATATCTGGATTTGTCTGCAGGAGGAGGTCCAATATAGATGTCATCGATATAGAGGCCGGCATAAGCTACCACTGTGGTGGCATAAGCGGCAAATCTGATGGTGACTTCCTGGTCTGTATAAGCACTGAGGTCCACGACCTTTTCCACCCAGGCGTTGCTGAGCACTTTCTCTTCCAAGACCATGGTGCCATTTACCTGCACCTGCCAGTAGTCGAAATCACCAAACATATTGTTCCATCTCCAGAAGCGAAGCTGGGGATTGGTGAATCCGGCGAGATCCACAGTTTTGGTCAGGTAGCTCCAGGCTCCAGCGTTTGAATAGTTTGTATAGAGCTTGGTGCCCCAGAGTCCGGTTCCAGAGTAGGCGGCTGTGGGAGGCACGCAGGAATCCGGGCTTTCAGTCCAGTTGAAGGTTCCGCCGCTGGGATAGGTGTTCCCCCATTCCCAGTCGCCATAGCCTCCGCTTTCCCAACCGCCATCGTCTTCTTCAAAATCCCAGAAGAAGTAGTCAGGTTCTTCGGCGGCATCCCAAGTGAGCTCGGCACCACTTACGTGACGCTCTGCCACCAGGTTGTAAGCAGTCCACAGTTTTTCGATGAGGGTGATGGTGCCCAGATTTACTGCGCTGCCATAAACCGTGGTGCTGCCGCTGTAGGAATCGTAGCCGGCATAGGTGACGGTGATGGTGTAAGGAATGCCAGTGGTGTTACCCAATACGTTCGGGATGCTGAAAGCACCGTTGGCGGTGGAATATACCGTGTGGTTTTCATCGCCATGCAGGGTGATTGTGGCACCCACTACGCCGCCGGGGATATCGTTTGTTTTTACGATACCGGAGACGGTGACGCGGGGCATTGCCTGCAAGGTGAAGTTTTGGGTGACGGTTTGACCCACCAGCAGCTCGATATCGGTGACGGTTTGCGAATAGTAGGTGGGTTTGGATGCCGTGGCGGAAACGGTGTGCACTTCCCAGAACGTGAAGCTGTAATAACCGGTTCCATCTGTGATGGTGCTATAACGCTCGTCTGTGAGGGTCACAGTTGCTTCGGGGATGGGGTTGTTTGCCGCATCGCGCACATAGCCTTCCAGCTTGGCATGAGGCTGCAAATCGGCATCACTCACCACGAAGGTGGTATTGGGTAGCCAGGCATTCAGGGTGCCACCAGCGACAGGAGCTTCCGGATCGTATTCCACGGTATCGCTTTGCATATAGCGACTGCGACTGGGATACTCGAGAGTGTTGGTGTAGAAGAATCTGTCAGTTGATGCATGGTATTGGGTATCCAACACACGGTTGTAGCGCACCGCCAAAGTACCACCGTTATACTCAAATGGAGTGGTGAGCGGGATAACGATTTGATTCACGCCTGCGGGGAAATCCAGATTGCCGTTGAAGACTTCCACAAATTCATCAGTCAGCCAGCCAGCGCTAAGGTTTTCCGCTTCAGTTTCTGCCATGTAGATTTTGATTTCTTTGTTTAGCACAGTGGAGCTGGTGAAGTTATTTGTGAGGATAAGGGCAGTGATATCACCGGAAAGCAGGTGCAATTCTTCAGGATAATACAGTGTTTCACTGAGGCTGCTCTTGTAATAGAAGTTCAGGGGCAGGCTGTTTGAAGACAGCGTGCTATCTTCATCGCCCACGGGCAGCATCGTCATGGAACTGTCAAACACAAGCACATTTTTGATGCCGGTGCTGTTGTTGCTGCTGTTTCCATCACCATTTGCAACCACTTCGGCATAGATCTGATAGTTTCCACCCAAGGTGGGGGTCCATTCAATCTCGTGCACAGCACTTTCATCTGCAGCCAAAGCTTCGGTGATGACGCGGCTGGTCAAGACGGTGTTGTCTGATTTGAGATAGATGGTATAGTTGGATACAGGTTGGGTACCGTTGTTATACACGCCCAATTCAAATGTAAAGGGAGTGCCTGCCACGCCATATCCGGGTGCGCTGAGGGTGGTGGCAGCCATGTCTATGGGCATCAGCTCTTCCAAGAGGACGGTATCCAGATAGAGGCTCTGATAGGTTCCGCCCACGCCGTGTTGGAATGCGATATAACGGTCTGTGCCGGTATAATTTGCAAAGGACACGCTGTGGGGCTCGAAAGCGGCAGATACCGTGGGTGTGATGGTGGCGATCTCGGTGAAAACGCCATCTACATCAGGAGTATCCACGGTTCCAACCTTAAAGCTGTAGTTTGTGGTGCTGCCAGCACGCAGCTGGAAGCTGAGCTTGATGCTATTGATCGGCACCACTACTTCAGGCGTCACCAGTCTCATTGTTTCCGTAAGGGTTTGGTTGTACATATACACGGAATTTGAGGGTGTGTGAGAGTAGGTGCTGGAGGTGGTGAGCGATGACCCAGTGTTGGTTTTTACAGGTGTCCAGGCTCTGGGGAAGTTCGGGGTGGTGACACCGTCGAAGTTCTGGGCATGAGGCAGGCTGAGGATGCGAGGGTCGGTTTCAGTGGTGAAGCTGAAGATTTCTTCTGCCAGGGCTTCACCATGGGCGTTGATAGCCTGCACATACCAATACCAGGTTTCCAGATAGCCAAGCTCCAATCCGCCTTCCACGACGGGGTTGAAGTAAGTGTTTTCAGTCTCGAAGAAATATTCATCATAGATGCTTTCTTCATCCTGAGCCATAAATACAACATAGTATTCAGGCACGCCGCCATTCTCAATATCAGCATTCCAAGAGAGGTTGAATCCATTGACAGGCAGCCCGGTGGCTCTATCAGCAGGATAGGTCATGACGGGTGCTGCGGGTTCGCCTTCGGGAGGTTCCTCGATATGCAGCATGATGTTGGGACGTGATGTGTTGAGTGTGCCGTTGAGAGTGGTGGGAGGAGTGGTATCCACGTTCCAATACATGTGGGAGCCAGTGGCACCGGTGGTATAGCGGAATTGATGTCCGCTGCCGCCGCCAGAGCCGCCGTAGTTGGTTTCCACAGCCACGATGAGGTTGCCACCGCCATACATGACGGGGTTGTCAAACTCAAAGGTGTGCCAGCCGGTGCTGCTGAAGACGTGGGTTCCTTCCTTGACCAGGGTGAGGGTTGATTTGAAGTTATCCCAGGATTGAGCTGTGAGGGCAGTTGCGGAGGTGGTGCCGGCATAGACCTTGTAGGGGATGGAAGTGGTACTGGTGGTATTGCAATACCAAGCAGCGCTATCCACCAGACCGATCAAGCCGACCTGTTCAGCAGTGTAAAGAGCGGCGGAACGCTCGTAACCCCAAAGGGTTCCAAAGGGTTTGATTTGGGTGGCTACGCCATCGCCGATTATTACTGTTCCCAAGGGAAGACCTTCTGCGCTCAGCTCCACGTCGTAGTTGGCGCCGCCGTACACCATGCGCATAGTGGCGGAGATGGCACCTTCCGCAGTGATGGTGGCGCGCACGGGGATGATTACGCTTTGGCCTGCTGCCAATGTTGCAGGCAGGTTCACGTTGTCAAATTCAAACATGCTGGCATCAGTACCCACAAAGCTGATATTGGCTGCTGCCAGGTTAAGCGTTCCGGCGCCAGTGTTGGAGACCGTCACGTTTTGCCAAGCTGTGGGGACGTCTTGTGCCATCAAACCAAAATCCAGCGCTGCAGGGGAATAGCTGAAGATGGGGGCGGTGGGCAGATCACCCAAAATCATCATGATATTGGGATAGCCGGCAACAGTAGTTTGCGTGGCACTCGTAGGCGGATTGGCAGGATCCGGATTATAGGTATCACTATAGGCACGGATACTCCGGTTTTCGCCAGTGGTGTTGGTATTGAAGAAGAAATAGGTGGAGCTATCGTAGCCTGCCTTGTTTTCGTCAACGGCAATCACCAGGTTATCTCTGTTGTTGTACACGAAGGGATTGGAGAGAGTGATGGTGATCCAGCCAGCAGTGGCAGGGATATTGAGCGTACCGGAGTAGACCGGGGTAAGATCACTGAGGGGTATCCAAGCAGAGGTACTGGCGAATGTCTCTTCTTCAGTATGTCCCATATAGACAACCCATTCGTTAGAGTTGTTACCAGCGCCCGCACCGTTCCAGTAGTAAGATATCTTTTCGATACGCTTGTCTGCCATATCGATATCTCCCTGACGATAGATGCTTTGGGAGTAGCTGTATCCATAGTATGCGTTTACGGGCATGTACAGGTTGGCAATGCCATCACCGATGATCACGGTTCCGGCGGGCATTCCTTCAGCGGAGAGAGCCACGTCGTAATTGACGCCGCCATAAGCCATGCGCATGGTGGCGGAGATGGCTCCTTCAGCGGTGAGGGTAGCGCGCACGGGGATGGTGACGCTTTCTCCGGTTCCCAAGGCAGCCGGCAGGTTGCTGGTATCAACTGCAAACATACTGGCATGGGTGCCGATGACGCTCACATTGCCTGCGTTGAGGTTGATGATTCCAGCGCCATCATTGGTGACGGTCACGTTTTGCCAAGCGCTGGGATTGTTCTGCAGCAAGGTGCCAAAATTCAGAGCGTCCGGGCTATAGCTGAAGATGGGCAGAGCAGGGGTTTGGCGGACGGTGACGTTATCCACATAGACGTTGTTATCGCCACCCGTAACAGTGGATTCCCCGTAGAAGGCGATGTATTTGGTGCCGGTATAGGCGCTGAGATCGATGATCTGGCTTTCACCCAAATACGCAATCTCGTTATATACATAAGGGGACCCGGCGTTATCCCACTGGCGCAGGACGGTGGCATCGGTCATCATCGGGCTATCGCTGATGAGCACGATAAATTTATCGTCCAATTGCTGGAGGGGATCCACGGGGTTAGTTCCACTATAGGTGGTGAGTGCCAGGTCAAACTTGAGATCATAAGCACCGGCAGGAATGGCTACGGGCGGGGTGACCAGCCAGTATTTTATGGTGGTGCCATAGATATTGAGGCGGGCGGATTTGTTGGGCGGGGTGCTAATATTGGCAAAGTTTGCCGACATCCAACCGCTAGTATATGTGGCAGGTGTTTCGCTGGGGTAGAGCCCGGTAAGCCTTGCCCAGTTTGTGGGCGGGAAGGTGGTGCCTTCAAAATCCTCCGTCCAGGGCAGAGTATAGATGGTGGGGTCGTCTCTGGTGGTGAAGCTGCGCACCGTGGTGGCAGGACCTTCTCCCATGGCGTTGAATGCAGCCATTTTCCAATAGTAGGTGGTCTCATAATCCAAGAGTGCGGTGGGAGTGTAGCTGAGCCCGGTGATGTTGTCTGCAAAGAGGGTGGAGCCGTCAACAGTGTCCAGATAGAGCCTGTAGCCGGTGGGTACGCCACCAGTTGTGGGGCCAGTCCATGTGAAGGTGGGGGCGACGCTCTGGGCGGTGGCATTATCTGCGGGCAGACTGGCTGTGGGTGCGCCGGGGGCTTCCGGAGTTACTTCCGGTCCGATCACCATGTCTATATAGAAGCTTGCGCTTTGCAATCCGGTGCGGATGCCCAGATAGTAGTTGTTGCCAGCCAAGGAGCTGAGGTCAACGTTGTTGTTGTACCAAGTGCTGGCAGCGGCATGGGTGATGTTTGCGCCCACTTGGGTCCAGGTGACTCTGTCTGTTGAATACACCACTTGCAGGGTTCCGGTGGCTGTGGTCACATAAGACCAGAAGTTCAGAGCGCTGTCGTTGGTAATTGTGAGCCTGGGTGTGGAAAGGATGTATTGGGTGCTGGTGCTGCCATATTTGTAAGCACCGGCAGTGCCATGCACTTTGTAAGAAGTGCTGCGGCTCCAGGTACCCGGATTTGCCCATCCCGGAGGCGGGAAGGTGGTCTCTTCAAAGCTCTCCACGAGGTTGTTAGCTCCGGGAGTATTGAAGCTCCAGATATCCGAAGCGGGGGAATTGCCAATCTCATTCTTTGCCATCACTTTCCAATAGTACTTTTGGTTTGCGGCGAGGGTGGGAGTATAGAAATTTTCAGCTTGATTGCTGCTCACCAGTGGCGGATTGGCGGCGGTGCCAAAATAAACGTCATAAGCATTGGCGTCTCCCGCTCCGGGTGTGGATTGCCATTTCAGAAGGGCATCCGTCATAGCCCAGCCGCCATTGGCAGGTTCAGAAAGAGTGGGTGCCAGAGGTGCGCTGCTGTTTGGGAAAACAAGCTGGATGCGGTCGATGGTAGCTGTTCTGCTGGTGGCCGTAGGCGGGCTGGCGGGGTCAGGGTTGGTAGTATCATTATAGTAATAAATACCCGTATTGGTCCCGCTGGTGAAGCCACCCCAACTCATGCTTGCGTAACCAGAAGTGTTTTCATCCACGGCAATCACGAGGTTGTCTGTGTTATTATAGTTGAAGGGGGTGGTCAGGGTGATTTCCATCCAGTTATTGGCGGCAGGGACCATATTGGTCACATCGCCGGCAAAGACTTGGGTTAGATCTGCCAAGGGCACCCAATCGGTGGCGGTGGCGAATGTTTCTTTATCTGTATGGCCCATATAAATGACCCAGTCTTTGGAATTGGCAATAGCGCCGGAGACGTAGAAAAAACGTATTTTAGTGATGTTTCCGGAGGTATTGATCTGGGTTTGGGTAAAGATTTGCTGAGTGTAGTTATAGCCGTAAAGTCCATATAAGGGCAAGTAGGATGTGGTGGATGTTCCTGTTCCGATGGAAACAGTATCCGCCATGGCTACACCACAAAATGCCAACATGAGAGTCAGCACTATAATTAGCTTAAAAAAGTTATTCATAACCAAAAACTCCTTTTAGTTTGATTTGAACTTGTAAGAATAAGCTGTTTGGTTGTGGGTGGGTAAGACCTCCTTTTAGAGGTTACACCAGTTTGACAAGGATGTTAGCTGCTTAGGGGTGAGAAATTCCCAGCCTGTGAAGACACCGATAGTGTTTTGTGCGATGATATTGGTTGTTGTGTGGTATCGTGAACAAGCTGTCATTTTTCAGGTCTCACTGGGTCTTATTACGTTACTCGTGAACAATGCAGGGGGATACAGGAAGCTGTATATCCCGCATGATAATAAAGATACTGCCACGAGGCAAGATGTGTGGCGCCGAGCGCGTCGGCACCGTGATGCACGATAGTATAACATTTATCTTATAAAGCGTTTCTTCCCATTAAAATAAACTATAAATTCATATTGTATTCGGCAAACAGCTTGCTTGTATAATCCTGTAAAATAGTGGGCAAGCTGAGCTGTAACACATTAATTACCTGAAGCACACTCTTGGGTAAGTTCTCAAACGTGTCAAGAACAAAAAATAAGCTTGTGGTAGCCGGCAGGGCAAAACTGGGCTGATTCTTGCCGCTTGACATTGGAATAGGGGAGGGTGAAGAGGTGTCATGATGATGGTATATCTAAGTGTAGTATAATGAATTAGGGTGTGTATGTTTTGTCTTGAAAAGGGCTGTTGATAGTTTGCCACAAGGCGCAGGCTGCGTCACCTCTTTTTTTGAACCACGAATTACACGAAGTACACGAATTTTTCAGCTCGCTACCGCTCGCCGATATTATAATAACCACGAAAAGTACGAAATAACACGAAAGCGGCGGAACGCCGCCCCCCTATCAACTAAAACCTAAAAAAATCCCCCGCCTTTTACAGCGGGGGGGGGGTATCTGTCGCTTAACGCTTCAGAATTGATTTAGTGGTGCAGTCCTCGCATCCTAAGACTATCCCTCAGGTCGTCATCTTCCTGAGTGTTGGTAAATGCAGGGATTTGTTCGCGGGCTGCCGCTTCTGTGGTTGCCTGCACCTGATAGAACTTTCTATCTGCAGGGTTCGTGATGTTATAGTAAGTATTTGTAGTGGTGTTTGCCAAAGTCCAGGGTCCTTCGGGTGTATCAGCTTCATATACCTTGTAGTGGTTGCTGTTAGCGATGGGTTCCCAGCTCAGTTTGAGGCCGGTGCCCTCTTTTTCCAGGGTCACTTCAGGTGTATCCAAGCTTTCAGGCACGTAGATGGGAGGACCAAAGAAATCGTCCACATACATATACCAGTCGTAGGAACCTCTGTAGCGGACGGCAAGGTAGATTACTGCATCGCCATAGCTATCCAGGTTATAGACCTTTTGGACGTAGTTTACCAGATAGCCATCACCGGAATCAATCATGGTGAATGATGCGGGGTTGGTATCGGTGGTGGAGATCAGGACTTCCCAGGCGTCTTCAGATGTAGCGTTGTAGGTTCTCATCCAGAAGCTGATTTCATCCGTGGTGTCGGATGTAACTTTCAGCGGAGGAGTGATAAGCCAGTCATCGTTTTGCAGGCTGCTGGTTTCGTATCTCACGTTTGCGGAATAGCTGCCGGTGTGGGGGTTGGAGGTAGTCACCTGCCAGCTTTGCGATCCGCCATCGGCATTGATAACAGTCCAATTGTCAGGGATGGTTCCAGATTCGAAGTCTTCCATCAGGATGCCCTGAGGATAGACGGTTACGTTATGATTGGAAGTTTGGTTATTGTCACTGTTCTGGTCTCCAGCCAATGTCACTTTACCATAGAGGGTCACTTCACCGAGGGCGGTGGGAGTCCAATTCAACTGATGTTGAGCTGTGGCAAAGGATGCCAGCGCTTCGGTGACGTTCACAGTGGCAAGCGGAGTGCCGGACGCCGTGGAATAGAGTCCCACAGTGTAGGCGTTTTGCGTCTGGGAACCAGCATTCTGCACCGTGATGGTGAAGGTGCTTTCCTCGTTGACAAAGCCGTGGAAGGGTCCGGAGATGGCAGTGGCTGCCATGTCTGAGGTCAACAGCTCTTCCAAGAGGATGGTATCCAGATACATGCTCTGATAGGCTGCGCCAATGCCGTGCTGGAAGGCGATATAGCGGTCTGTGCCGGTGTAGCCTGCAAAAGACACAGTGTGGGCTTCGAACGCTGCAGATACGGTGGGATTGATGGTGGCGATTTCGGTGAAAACGCCACTGGCATCAGGAGTATCCACGGTTCCAACCTTCAGGCTGTAGTTGGTGGTGCCGGTTGAACGCAACTGGAAGCTTACTTTGATGCTATTCATCGGTACCATCACCTCAGGCGTCACCAGTCTCATTGTCTCCGAGGCGGAATAGCTGTACATATACACGGAATTGGAGGGTGTGTGAGAGTAAGTGCTGGAGGTGTAGAGCGAGGAGGAAGTGTTAGTTTTGATGGGCGTCCAGCCTCTGGGGAAGTTCGGGGTGGTCACACCGTCGAAGTTTTCTGCGTGAGGCAGGCTGAGGATGCGAGGATCTGCTTCCGTGGTGAAGCTCCATACGGCAATGGGATCCGTGGGAGGAACGCCGCTTCCATCCTTGGGCACCACACTCCAGAAGTATTCCTGGCCATAGTCGAGGGCAGTGGTGAGGGTGTGGCTATTGAGAGGATCAGTTTGACCGGTCACGATGAGGGCGGAGCTATCGAGATTGCTCACTGCCTGCTGGTTGGTGCTGAGGTACAGGTCAAAGGAAGCGATTGTTCCGTGGTTTTCCCAAGACAGGGTGGGGAGAGCGATAACACCGGTAGCTTCATCGGCGGGGTTGGGATTGGTTGCCGGCAAAGCGTAGGGTACGATCTCTTCGATAGTGATATCATCGAGGCTGATATACCAGGGGCTGTTGTTGATATAGCCTTGGATACCAAGGTAGTATCTGCCGCTGGTTTGGACGTTAAACTCGGCATACATTTCCTGGTAACCACCATTGATGATACCGGTCTGGGGCAGGATTTCGGTAGTCAGACCTGCCAAGGTAGGCGTGCTGCCCAAGAGGGCTTTCACATAAGCGTTGGTGGAGACTGCGCCATCCTGACGGGCATAGAACTTGATGAAGTAATTGGTGCCAGCAGTTAGATCGATGGGACGTACCAGGGCGGATTGACCGCTATATTGCAGGAAAGCGTTCCAATCTCCGCTGCGGGGGCTGCGGTTGTAGTCAGTAAGGGTATTATTGGCGGTCCAATATTTGGTTGCAAATTGGGTGCCGGTGAGTTGTTTCCAAGGCATTCCAACCGCTTGTCCGTGGGTGTATCCATCTTCAAAGCCTTCAAAGAAGGGCAGGGTGATGACGGGATCGTTTTCGATGATGAACCAGCTTTCTGCCAAGTCGGATTCCACACCTAATTTGAATGAAGAGACTGCCCAATTGTAGCGTTTGCCATATTCAAACTCCACGGGATTGTCTTCATCAAGGACAGGGTTGAAGGAAGTGGCTGCAGTTTCCCAAGCCAGATCGCCCAATTGATAGTCTTCATCATCCCAGATATAGAGGATATAGAGCTCGGCTGCGCCGCCGGTTTCGTCGGGAGTCCAAGTGAAATCGAATCCATCTTTGGACATATCGCTCAGCTCCACGGGGTAGTTGAGGATGGGAGGTTCGGCGGTGACAGCGAGGGTTTCGGTGATGGTGATATCATCCAGGCTGATATACCAGGGAGAACCATTTATCCAGCCTTGGATGCCAATGTAATAGGTTCCGTTGGTGAGGACGGTGAATTGACCAAAGAATCTTTGATAATCTCCGTTTACCAGACCAGCTTGAGCTACGATTACGCGGTCGAGACCTTCCAGAGTGGGTTCAGAGCCCAAAAGCGCTGTAATTGTAGCGTTGGTGGCAGTTGTACCATCCTGGCGGGCGTAGAATTCCAAGCTGTAGTCGTAACCGCTCTGCAGATAGATGGGACGCACGAGGGCGGATTGGCCGCTATATTGCAGGGTGGCGTTCCAATCTCCGCTGCGGGGGATACGGTTATAGGTGGTTTCTGTATTATTGGCGATCCAGGATTTGGCAGTATATGCGGGACCTGTCAATTGCGTCCAAGGTTGACCAACAACCTGAGCGTGAGTATATCCATCTTCAAAGCCTTCCGTGAAGGGGAAGACGGTGATGGTGGGGTCAAGTGCGGTGGTGAAGCTGAAGACAGGGTTGTTTGTGGAATCACCAGTATCGTTGCTGGCTGCCACAGTCCAATAATACTGGGTGTTATAGTTGAGGTTGGTTTCAAGGGTGTAATTGAGTGTTTCCACCGTTGCCACGAGGTCGTTTTGGGTGAAGGTGTCTGAAGTACCCACATACACTTTGTATTCATTGGCAAGTCCACCGGTGGTGGGAGCGCTCCAGGTGAGAGTGGGTCTCACAGGCACGTTTGTGGCTTCATCTGCAGGGGTGAGCAGGGTGACAGGACCAGGAGCCACGGCTGCCGGCTGGGGGCTGACCACAAGGTCAACGTAGATGCTGCCAACAGTGGTGTGCGTGGGGGCATAAAACGCCAGGTAATAGTTCCCATTATTCAGTTCACTCAAAGGAATGGAAATGGGATACCACTCGTTGGCTGCGGCAAAGGTGATGTCATCACCAATCTGTTGCCAGGTGGTGCGATCGGTGGAGTATTGGATCTGGAAGGTCTGAGAGGTATTGGTGGCACGGGCGTAGAAATCAATGGTGCTGCCGGTGCCAATCTGCAGCACGGGAGTGGAGATCCTATAATCCAAGCTGGTAGAAGTGTAGGCATACATGCTTCTGGAGCCGTGCACCGCGTAAGAAGTGGAATATGTCCAGTATGAGGTACTGCTGGTGGTGCGCATCCAGCCTTCCGGCGGGAAGGTGGTGCCTTCAAAGCTTTCCACCATCAGGTCGCTGGCATATACTTTCACATCCATGGGTGCAGTGGCGTTGTTGGAAGCTGTTTCGTCCAAGGCAAAAGAGACTTCACCATAAATCTGCAAGTCACCCGGGGTTTGAGGCGTCCACTGTAAGGGGACAGTGTTGCTGGCATCAACGGCGAGGGTGGTGGTGATGGTCTCAGATGCCAGGACAGCGTTGTTTGCCGCGTTCTTCAGATACACGGTGTAGCTATCTACTTCTTGTGCGCCATTGTTTTGCACGCTGACGCTGTGAGTGGTCTGGGTGCCAGCAATGGCAAAGACATCACCGGTGATACCGGTGGCGGCAAGATCATAATCCACTGCCTCGGATATGGTGACGGAATCAAAGTAGATGTAATACTGGTTGGCAGCGCTATAGCCGTGCCAGCCCAGATAGAAAATACCGGTGCTGGGGGCTGTGAAATAGGCTTTGGCGCGTTGATATGTAATGTTTGAAAAGCCATCAAGGTCTATCACGGTGGTAGTCATAGCTTCCGCGGTGGGAGCCGTGCCTAACATTACCTTCAGCTTTTCAGTGTAGCTTGCGGAATATGCACGGTAGTAGAAATCGAGCTGATAAGATACGCCACCAGTGAGGGACAAGGGAGGCGAGACGGCATAGTCATCCGTGGCATTGGTGCTGTGATACATCACCCGCATGCTATTCGGGGAGCTCTGGGCATCGCCTGCATAGCTTACCCAGGTTCTGGCATCATCATTGGCATCGATGATGGTCCAACCACCGGGGATGGCAGGAGCGGTCACGGAATCAAAGTTTTCTGTCCAGGGGAAGCTCAGAACTGTGGGATCATAGCATTCGCCGCTCAGATCCACAGTGTAGGAATCTCGTAGTGAAAACGTGAATACCAGAGAGCCTTCATAAGGACCTCCCACCACGGTGGGGGCATAATCTACCGTGAAGTTTCTGGAGGCGCCGATTGCCAAAGGAGTGGTATCAAACGCATCTTGGGCAGAGTAATAGGTACCATTCACGCTGACGCTGGAGAAGGTGAGGTCAGCCACACCGGAATTGGTGACGGTGAAGGTTTTGGATTGGGTGGTATTGATGATCTGAGGTCCAAAATCCCAGGATGTGACTTCTGGTGTGATCTCGAACACGGCACCGGCAGGGGCTTCGCGGACGGTGACATTGTCTATATCCAGATAGTAGTCACCATCGCCGCGCGTGGAAAGGAATTTTACTTGGATGGCTTGACCAGAATATCCGCTGATAGGAACTATCACAGATGCAAATTCTGCACTGGTGACGTGATTGCTCTGATCAATGGTATAAATGGTAGTGAAAGTACCACCCACGGGTGCCACTTGGATTTCCAGCTTGTCGCCTGCAGTAAGGGTGAGGGGATTGTTAGGGTAGCTTGAGTAAAGCACATAGCGATAATCAAACAGCAGTTGGCTATCATTGGCCATGGGACCCACGGGTGGGGTCTCGGCGTTGGCACTGGTGGCGGAACTCCAGAGATTACGGGCCAGACCGTTGCTGCCATTTGTACCGTGATTTGCCATGATGGACATCGTACCCGTCCACTCAATCGCAGACAGGGTGGTGCCACCATTGAAATCCTGGGTATATGGGATTGGCTTGGTGGGGTCTTCTCTGGTGGTAAAGCTCCACGTGGGGCAGTTTGCGTATCCCGTATCGCCGAAAGCGTTGTGGGGCACGATCTTCCAATAATAGGTGGTGCTGTAAGCCAAGGTCCCCGGATTCCAGGTTGTGGTGGTCTGGGCGGTATGGCTCACGGTGGGGTTGCCAGCTGAGGGAAGGGTTTGCCCAAAATACACATCATATCCAGTGGGCACTCCGCCGCCTGCGTTCCAGCTAAGGCTGGTGGTGATGGCTATATTGATGCCTTGATCAGCAGGGCTAACCACGGTGGCAGGAGAAGGCGGATTGGTGTCTGTAATTCCCACCAAAGTGATATTAGGGCGGGTAGAGCTAATGGTTCCGGTTTGTGAAGTGGGTGGGTTGGTATCGACATTCCAACTTTGATGTCTTCCGCTTAAACCAGAATTGGTAGTGTAGCGGAATTTTGGATGAGTGCTATATCCAGATCCTCCGCCACCATAATTGGTTTCACAAATTACCAGCAGGTTACCGCTGGTTTGATGATTATAGGGGAAGTCTGCAATATCTATCTGATGCCAACCACCTGTATTGAATTGGAGGTTACCATCGAAAACGGGGGTGAGCCCGCTGACCATGGTGTTCCATGCAGTTGAAGTCATAGTCGTATTGGGGGTTGTAGTCAGATAAATCTTGGTAGGTATGGTCGTATCATCGGTATAATCCACGTACCATTCAAGGTGTGTGATAGTGCCGGTGGCATTGATCTCGCCTGCAGTATAAAGAGAAGCGGACCTTTCATATCCGTAGTAAGAGCCAAAAGGCTGTCTTTGGTTACTGGTTCCGGTTCCAATGACCACGTCAGCATAAATGCCCAGTGTTAAGGCTAATGCCAGGGCAAATAATAATATTTTCTTCATATTAATATCTCCTTACAGTTGTGTACTGTATTTTGAAGATTGGTCTTGGTTAGTGAGGGAGGTGATATCAAAGATAGGATAGCGCCGAGAGCCCAGCACCACACCTCCAGTGTGATAATGAAATTAACTGCTTATTTGCGAAAAACACATTACTTCCGGTGATACCACATAGTGGTTTGTGCGATGATGTTGTTTGTTGGGCGGTATCTGTGGGAAGCGTTCATTTTTCAGGTCTCATTGGACGTTTTCACGTTTATTGGTAGTTACAGGATTGGGCTATCCTGCTATACAAAAAGCTAATGCCATCAGGCAAGATGTGTGGTGCCATACGCGCTGACACCGTGTTATAGGGTAGTAAGCCATTTATCTTATAAATTCTTTTCCTTAAAAATATGTGTGCAAAAGATCATATTACGTATTGCAAATAGCATTCCGATTAGATTATATATAAATCCAAAACCAAGGCTATGAATTTAAACAACGGTAAAACACCTATTTGCAAGGCTGCTATCGTGTCAAGCACAAAAGCCTTCCCTGTTAACCACCTTTGTCTCTCCTTTGTCTCAGCAAGGGTGAGACAAGGGTGGTACAAGGGTGGTTAATGGGCAAGCGTTCGCTTCGCTCACAGGGGGCAGGGGACAGTGACCAGTGAACAGGGGCAAAGGCTGAGTCTATTTTGAATTAGTGTAATTCGCTGAATTAGGGTAATTCGTGGTTTATAAAAAACTTACAGTTGTCCTAAAATGCCGCCTCTCCGAGACTCAGGAGGTATCTTAAGATCTACATTTGATCTGAAATACCGTCTCTCCGAGACTCTTTTTAGGAGCTCGCTTCGCTCGCTGTTCTTTGACCACGAAAAGAATGAAAATACACGAAAGGGTTTTGAATCCCTAATTTGACTAAATCAATATAGACTTAGGTTTAGCGAAGCCCCTGTTCCCTGTCCCCTAACCCCTGCGGCAGAATGCCGCCCGCCCTATACATGACAGCGCTCACCCGATAGAATGCGGCAGCGTCGCCATCTTGGGGTTTTATCTGGTAACTGTTTTCATATATGATATCGTCACATTCCTCAGCGAAGTAATGGGGATTATCAGATTTGTAGATGCGATAGGAATATGCATAGGGGACGGGCAGCCAGCTGAGGCTGATCTTGCCATTATGCTTTGTAATCTGGATGGTGGGAGGTGGTATGTGGGTGATCAGGGCGGCATCATCCATCAGGAATGCGATATTGGGGATGTGGTTTGCCACGGTTCCCAAGGGTGGGTTGCTGTGGTCAAAACCGGGCGTATCCGTCTGGTAGTATCTGCTTCTGTAGGGGTAGTTTTCGTCTATCGTGGTGTGCCAATACTTTTCCTGATGCCGGGCTCCTGCCGTCACCCTGCGGGTGCGGATGCCCAGGTTTGATCCCGTATAAGGGAAGGGGGTGATGGGGATGGCTACCAGGTTTGTTCCTGCGGCGCCATAGATGGGTCCTTCATACACCAGCGTATATCCCTGAGCGGATAGCCAGCCATTACTGAGGTTTGCCACGTCTGTGTTTTTCATCCAAATCTGAAAGTCTTCCGCGGCGTCTCCATCCGCAAAGTGATTGATATACACCAAAGCCTGAATGTTGCCTGCGCTGGCTTGAATTTCGCTTGCGAGGTAGATGGTTTCTGCCACAAAATCCTTGTAAGAGAAATTGAAGGGAAACGCTGTGTGGGTGCTGCTGCTCTGGGGGTCTCCCACATGGAGGATATCCATTGTTTCTCTGAAAACTTTTATTGCGAGCAGCTCTGAGATATTGTGTTGCAAATCCATATTGATGGGCAGATCCACCCGGGAGAATACCTGATATTCGCCTTCTATGAGGGGAATCCATACTATCTGGTGAATGGCGGATTGCCCCGGAGCCAGCGGATCTGTTACCAAGAGTTGCTCTAAAACCTCATTACCATCGTGGTTCAGCAGCTTCACCGTGTAGGAAGAGATGCTTGTGGCGCCGGTATTGGTGACGGTTACCGCCAAGCTGAGGGGGCTGTTTGCCAAGCCCATGCTGTCTCCCCTAAATCCAGTGATGGCAAGATCCACATTCTGCGCAAATTGCAGCATCACATTGGGATATTGGCTGTTAAGGTTGCCATTTCCCTCGGGCGGAGCGTGGTCTTGGTTCCAGTGTTGATGGATATTACTCCCGCCATTGGTGGAGGCAAACATGGCGTAGGGGCTGCTGCCGCTGTTTCCAAAATCGGTTTCCACCGCCAAGATGAGGTTGTCGCCGGAGATGGCGATGGAAGTATCAAAGCCAAAGGTGTTCCAGCCTGCTTCGCTGAAGGTATGGCTTCCCTCTTTTACCAGCGTGAGCGTAGCTTTCAGGCTATCCCAGGTTTGGGGGGTGAAGCTATTGGCGCTGGTGGTGCCGGCATAGATTTTGTAAGGAATGGGCAGGGATGAGGGTTGTAATACCTTCCATGCCACAGCCTCCAAAACGCCTTGCAAGCCGATATGTGAAGAGGGGTAGATGGTGGCAGAGCGCTCATAGCCCCAATAGTGACCAAAGGGCTGGCGCTGGCCGCTGTTCCCCGTGCCAATCACCACCGTCCCTATGGGCAAGCCACTGCCGCTGAGGGCGATATCATGATTTACAGATTCAAACACGATGCGTAAGATGGCGCTGAAATCCCCTTCATCCATGGCGGTAAAACGCACGGGCAGGATCACGGATTGACCGCTGGTGAGGGATGCAGGCAGCTTGGTGGCATCCACATCAAACATCGCCGCATCACTGCCGATGATGGATACATCACCGGGGCTCAAGATCAGGGCTCCCGATCCCACGTTCGTCACACTCACTTCCTGCCAGCCGGTGGGCGTATCCTGGTGCACTGTGCCAAAATCCAGACTGTTGGGGCTATTGTAGAAAACGGGGTTGAAGGGCGCTTCCTGCACCAGAAAGTTATCTATATCCAGATAGTAGTCTCCCCATCCGCAATAGGCGGCAAACCTGATGGTGACCACCTCTCCCGCATAGCCATTGAGGGGGATGATGCAGGTGGCAAAGCTGGCGCTGGGGATGTGATTGGTTCTATTGATGGTGTGGATGGTTTCAAACTGCTGCGAGCCATTGAATGCCACCTGGATTTCCAATTTATCATCCACATCCAAAAAGGTGGCATCCTGGGGATAATCGTAATAATCCACATAGCGATAATCAAACACGATCTGGGATTCATCCTGCAGCGGTCCCAGCGGCGGAGAGGTGGCAAATGAACTGTAATAATTGTACCACAGGCTTGCTGAAAGCGCGTGGCTGCCATCCGTGCCGTGAGCGGGCATGATCAGCATATCCCCATCCCAATTGAAGGTGCTCAGCATGGTGCAGCTATCAAAATCCTGACCATAGGGCAGAGGTTGCACGGGGTCTTCCTGCGTGGTAAAGCTCCAGGTGGGGCAAGAGTTGAAATTGGCACTGCCATAAGGATTGTGGGGCACAATCTTCCAGTAATAGGTGCTGCTATACTCCAGGGTGCCGGGGCTCCAGGAGGTGGTGCTCTGTTGGCTGTGACTCACGGCGGGATCGCCTTCCACGGGCAGGCTTTCGCCAAAATATATGTCGTAACCTGTGGGCATGCCGCTGCCGGGAAGCCAGCTCAGCTGGGCGTCTATGGCTACGTCCTGATCCCCATGGCGGGGGCTCACTATCATGCAAGCTCCCGGGGGACGGGTGTCCGTGATTCCCACCAAGGTGATATTGGGGCGCAGGTTGGAATTAGTGGTGTTTGGGGGATTGTTTGTGCTGCTGTTGCCCTGCTGAACTTTGCAGCCCGAATTAACCAGCGTGCATCTCCACAGAGCGTGGGGAGCCATCACGATGGCGTTTTGGGTGCGCACGGTTACCAATAGGTGCCCGCCGTTGTATTGGTAATCATCAATATCTATGGTAAACCAATCTCCGCCGCTGCCCAAGTCTATATCATCAATCTCTGCCACCTTGGTTCCTTCATTCTGCCAGATGGAGATATTATCCAAAATCGTTTCATTCAGCCAAATCTGGGTGCTGCCAATGGCGTTTGGATTTGCCCCCACATCATCCCTGAACCACTTTAGATGGGTGATGGTGCCGCCCGCTGGCACGCCGATCTCTGAAGCCAGATATAGATATTGAGAGATGGAGTGTGCATAGTAATCATTAAATGGGAAATTGGAGGTTTCCATGCCCGTGCCTATCACCACATCCGCCGCCACAGAGATAGCCACCCAGAGAGCCAATGCCAGGATGATAATCTTCTTCATTATATACACTCTCCCGGATGATGGGTAGGGCGGCTGTTAAAGCCAATTATGGAAGACCCTGAAATAGACGCAGAGCCCCTGTCTTCATCCAATAGAAATCCCCTCGCCGTATATGAAAGTGTATCCAATATGGCGAGCGTCATATTGTGTTGCTCCATAATCCACGTTATCTTCACATTGGCAGAAAAGGCGTCGCGGCGAACCGTCGAATCCGTTCCATCCTTGCCAAAGCGAAATATATCACAGCAATCAATCATGTCAAGATGAATTAGTGGACAGTGGCTCTCGGGCTGTGGAAATTTATAAACAACGCTTGTTTAATCTCTTTGGATAATTTCTCAAATTGCACAAATGCTCACCCTTGGCAAACAACTCTGCCGCATCATCTTTGTCGATCCAGCCCGCATCACAGACACTCCATCTACTGTGTTTTAGGCTGATGAAATAATTCAACTTGACTGTTTTCTGCTTATGTAAGAAAAGGTATCATCAATGTATATATCAATCTGCCGCGTTGCGATGCTGTTATAAATGGCAACATCGTCCCCTCGGCATCTCTGCTCTGGCATCTACTAAAGATCCGGAGCCTGTATAATATACAGTGTTGTTTGGATTGCCGCCTGAGTGCTGCCAACATCACGTAACGTAATTTAAATATGGAGATTAGATGAAAAAGCGCATGCTCATCATGGGAAGCATACTGCTGTTGGTAAGCTTTGTGTTTGCCGATTATATAGTTGATTTTGAAGGCGCTGGCGAGACGAAAACCGGATATGCCAGCGGCAACGTCACCCTCAGCGGCTTGTCTTGGAATCTGACGGAAGTCCTGATAGGACCCGTGGGCGCAACCGATGCCGATTGGTACAACGGAACCCGTGCCGCCCGCTTCAGAGGCTATGGCACTTCCGCCATCACGATGAATGAAGACAAGCAAAACGGAATCGGCACCATCAGCTTCCTTTACCGCAGATATGGCAGTGAAGGCCAGGTGGATTGGAAGGTGGAATACAGCACGGATAACGGCGTCAATTGGATTCAGGCGGGTGATGACTTTACCGCTTCCGAAGTGGTGCAGACTTTTTCCCATACCGTAAACGTGACCGGCGGTGCCCGCATCCGCATCAAGCGCGCCACGGAATCTGGAACCACCAATAAACGCCTTAATATAGACGATATCACCCTCACGGATTACACCCCCAACGTTCCCTTGCTCAGCTTCAATCCGGGCAGCCTCTCCGGCTTTGGCTATGAGCAGGGCTCCGGACCCTCAGCCGCGCAGAGTTACACCGTTACTGGCACCGATCTCAATCCCTCTAACGGCAATATCACTGTGATGGCATCCTCTGCTTATGAATACTCCACCACTGGCAGCAGCTTCAGCTCCTCATTACAGCTTCCCTACACAGGCGGACAGCTCATCAAAACAGTTTACATCCGCCTCAAGGCGGGCTTGGCTGTGGGGGAATATAACGAAAACATCTCTCATCAGGGAGGAGGCACCACAGCACAGTTTGGCGTCAGCGGCAGTGTGAGCTCCTTCCTCATCAATTTTGACGGTAGCTTCACGGAGGACTTTGCCACTTTTGTCAGCGCAGAAACCCTGCCTTCGGGCTGGACACTGGACAAGACATACACTTATGGAGGGGATTTTGGCTATGGAACTGCTGGCGGATTGAGGGGCAACGGAGTGTTGGGCATGCAGCTTACCGCCTCTGGTGTCAACAGCAGTCTGACCGCCATCCTCACCCTTAAAAACAACACTGGTGACACCATCACCTCGCTGAACATCTCTTATGATGGCAAGGTGGAAAGAAACAACCAAACAGGTGCCCCCAAGTGGGAGGTGAGGCTGGATGGCGCTGTAATCCCGGAGCTGGAATATGATACAGCCGAGGCGATCAACAAGACCCTGACCGCCACGGTGGGCGCCCTGAATATTGCCCCGGGTGACTTCTTTGCGCTTTCCTGGTTCACCACCAGCGCCGGCACCTCTGGCACTCGAAAGCAGATAGGCTTTACCAATCTGGATATCAATACCAGTATTGCCAATGATCCGCAGATACACACCAACGCCTCTCTCAGCCCCATCTCCACCACGCTGGGGCAGCCCTCCGCCAGCCAAAACTATCAACTGAGCGGGCACTATTTGAGCGCAAATATCCAAGTGACAGCCCCCAGCGGCTTCGAGCTCTCCACCGATGATGAGGACTTTTACCCCAGCCTCAGCCTCAGCCCCACCTTCAGTGGTGATATCTGGGTGAGGATGCACGGTGACAATGGCGGCACCTATGGTGGCAACATCGTCCACACCAGCCCCGGCGCCACCACCCAAAACGTGGAGGTATATGGCAGCGTCTCCTCTGGAGGTGGCTATGCCATTGACCTGTTCTTCTCCGAATATATAGAAGGCAGCAGCTACAACAAAGCCCTGGAGATCTTCAACGGCACCGGCCAAACGGTGGACCTCTCGGATTACAAGGTTATCCTCTTCACAAACGGCTCGCCCACACCCAGCCAAACTCTTGCCCTCAGCGGCTTTTTGGCACATCAGGAAGTATATGTATTGGCGCATGGCTCTTCCAATCAGGCTATCTTGGCAGTGGCGGATATCACCAACAATAGCGTTTGCAACTTCAGCGGTGACGATGCCCTTGCCCTGCAAAAGGTTTCCACGGGAGACTATGTGGATATCTTCGGCGTGATTGGAGACGATCCGGGCACTGCCTGGACTGCCGCCGGAGGCTATAGCACCTTGGATAAAACCTTGGTGCGCAAGCCGGAGGTGAGCGGTGGCGTCACGGTGAATCCCACAGGAACCGGAGTGACAGCTTTCACCACGCTGGCTACGGAGTGGAACCTCTATGACAGGGATTATTCTGACGACCTCGGCAGCCACACCTTTGCCGGAGGCTCCGAGGAGGTGCAAGCGCCCACCGTGCAGGCATCCGGCATCATCGCCTATCCGGCAAATGACATGATGAGCCTGGAATGGACGCCCGGCAACGGCGCCCGCAGGATTGTGAAGAGCAATACCAGCAATAGCTTCACCGCTCCTGCTGATGGCAGCGATCCCATCGCCAATCCCGTCTATAATGGCAGCGGCGAGCAGGTGATCTTCAAGGGCAGCACCCAGATTATTGAGGATTCACCCTATAACGGCTGTCTGGTGAGCGGCCTCCAGCCCGATACCGCCTATTGGTTCAGGATTTACGAATTCAACGGCTCTGGAACGCAGACCAAATACCTCAGCTCCACCGCCATGGATAACCCCCTCTCAGCCACCACCACCGATACCAGCCAATTAGGCTATTATGACGGCATCTATGGCTATGGCACTACCCTCAAAAGCAATCTGCACACCCTCCTGCGCACCACCCACAGCACTTGGTTTTCCTACATTGCATTGTGGAACCAACTGGCTTATACAGATCAAGACCCGGATAACCCCAACAATATCATCGAAATCTACACCGGCTGGAGCGTTCCCATCAGCCATCAAGGCGGGGGAACCACCCAGTGGAACCGTGAACACACCTGGAGCAAGAGCCATGGCGGCTTTGGCGATACGGCACCTGCCGGTACAGACCTCCATCACATGCGCCCCTGCGATGCCACGGTCAATTCCTCCAAAGGCAACCGTGATTTTGATATCGGCTCCACTCCTCATAACGATGCCTCGCCTTACCCGGGATATAGTGGTGTTACGGGCTGTTACACCGATTCCAATATCTGGGAACCCAGAGACGAGGACAAGGGGGATGTGGCGCGCATGATGATGTATATGGCTGTGCGCTATGAGGGAACGGACACCAGCTATGATCTGGAATTGGTGGATTATATCAATAGCTCGCCCAGCCATCAGCCTTATTATGGCAAGCTCTCCACCCTCCTTCAGTGGCATATCCAAGACCCGCCAGACTCCCGGGAAAGGCAGCGCAACGAACGAATCTTCGAGCGTCAGGGCAATCGCAATCCCTTTATCGATGTGCCCCTCTTTGCCCACCAGCTCTGGAGCCCCGTGCCCACCCATGCCTCTTCGCTCTCCCAAACCGGCTTTACGGCAAATTGGAGCACGCCGCTCAGCGCCACCAAATACTACCTGCAGGTGGTCACCGATACCCTTACTGTTATCCCCATCAGCGGTTATAACGATTATGACGCGGGCCTCTCCAATGCCAAAGCCATCAGCGGACTCTCCTCTGGCAACACCTATTATTACAGGCTGCGCTCCTATTTCGTGAGCGGCTACAGCATGTATTCCCCTTGGCTGACGGTCAATCTGCCCACCCCTAACGGCACAGCCACCCTCACCGCCCTTGGCTCCGTCTATGAATACGATTTGGATGGCTTGCAAGTCAATATCACCCTGCAAGGCGCCAGCTTTACCTCCTCCAGCCTCAACCCCTCCCATTTCACCCTGCAAAATGCACCTGCCGGGCTCACCATCGCTAACGTCACCTATCAAAATATATCTACTGCCACCCTCACCCTCAGCTTTGACGGCAGCGATTTTGATGACAACTACCATATCACCATCCTCATTTCCCCGGCTGTGCTCAGCCAGACCACCGCCATCCAAAGCTCATCCCTCCAGCTCATCGCCTATATCGAAACCCCGCTCACCATCGAATTTGTATCGGATCAGATCACCTTGAATATCAGTGAGGTGCAAGATGCCGATTCCTATATCATCTTTTCCAGCGTCGATCCCTATGCAGGCTACATTCCCTATACTGCCATGGGATATTTTGATGCCCAAGACCCCAAACGCTGGATCCAATCCGCTGCCACTCAAAGTTGTCAGTTCTACAAGGCAGCAGCCATCAAGAATTGAGGTGACCCATGCCACCCAAACAAAAAAATGACCACCTCCCCTTCCAAAAGGATGGGGTTCAGGATTATAACATACTACTTCCGGATATCATGCACAACCTCCTACACGATTTTCCCGGCATCGCCTACCGTTGTAAAATAGACGCCAAGTGGACGATGCTCTTTATCTCGCAAAATTGTCCCCAGCTCACCGGCTATGTGCCCGAAGAATTGCTTTACAACAGCACCCTCAGCTTTGAAGACCTGATTTATGACGATGACAGAAGCTACGTGAGAAACACCATCAACAGAGCGGTAAAAACCAACAAAAGCTTCCAGCTTATCTATCGCATCAAACACAAGGATGAAAACTTGCGCTGGGTGTGGGAACAAGGACGCGCCATCTATTGCGACAAGGGCAACCCCCTCTATCTGGATGGCTTTATCCAAGACGTCACCCGCAACAGGGAGCTGGAAGACCAGTTGGCGGAAAGCGCACACTCCCTCAAAAAACTCAACCAAATGAAAGACCGCTTCTTCACCGCCATCGTGCGCGATCTGCAAGACCCCGTTTATTCCTTCATCTCCCTCAGCAGCTTCTTGCAGGAAAATCTGGACAAGCTGAGCCGGGACGAGCTCTTGGAGTGCGTGGTACAAATGAGCAAATCTGCCAGCGGGATGGACCTGCTGTTGGAAAACCTCTTGAACTGGGCAAAGGCAAACACGGGCAGGATCATCATGCAAAAAAGCCGCTTTGGCTTGAAATCCATAATCGAAGAATGCAGCAAAGATTTTGATGCCCAAGTCCAGCTCAAACAGCTACAAATCAATATTGAAGTGCCAGATCAGTATAAAATAAACACCGATAGACAGCTCTTTGGCACCATCATGCGTAATCTCATCTCCAATGCCATCAAGTATTCCAAATCCGAACAAAGCATCACCATCTCTGCTTTCCTGCAGGATGAGCTCATCATCGTTGTGGAGGATAATGGCGTGGGCATCCCCCGGGCCGAACTAAAAACCCTCTTTGATATGGACCGCAATTATCGCACTCACGGTACGCTGAACGAAGCTGGCACGGGGATTGGACTCCTCTTGGTAAAAGAATTGATGAATGCCATCAAAGGCACTGTGGAAGTGGAAAGCCGCCTCAATCGCGGCACAAAGATCACCCTGAGGTTAAATCAGAAGATGCTGGAATAACCGACGCGTTCACACACCGCCATCCAGATGCATCCCGGCTTGCTTAGATTTCCTGGGCGTCCTGCCCGTATATTTCCTTAAAGCGCACTCCGTCTATACCCTGCGGATCGCCGTCATAAACCACTTGCCCATCCTTCAGCGCCAATACCCTGGTTCCATAACGCCGGGCAAGGGATAGAAAGTGCAAACTGCAGATCACCGTGATCCCCTCCCTATTGATCTCACCCAGATATTGCATGATGGAATCCGCCGTGGCAGGATCCAAGCTGGCTACCGGCTCATCAGCCAATACTATGCGGGGATTTTGCATCAAAGCACGGGCTATCCCCACCCTTTGCTGCTGACCCCCCGAGAGGTGCTTCACCTGTTTATCCGCCTTCTCTTCCAGCCCCATCCGCTTCAGATTCTGATGTGCCAATTCCATGTCTTGTGCGCTAAACTTTTCCCAAAAACTGTGGTATCCCAGCCTGCCGGTCAGCACATTGGTCAGCACACTCAGGTTTTTGATCAGGTTAAATTGCTGAAATACCATCCCAATCTTGCTGCGATAGTGTCTCAGGTCTGCACCGCGCAGCTCTTTGATTGCCTGCCCTTCAAACAAGATCTCCCCGCTGCTGGGCTCTATCAGACGGTTGATACAACGCAAAAGAGTGGATTTGCCGCTGCCGGATAACCCCAAGAGCACCACAAAATCACCCTCTTCCACATTCAGGCTCACCCCGTCGATGGCGTTCAATTTGCCATCATAGCTCTTTACCAAATCCTTGATTACCAGTTGCGGCACATGCCCCTCTAATCCAAAATCTTGGAGGGATCCAAATCCATCAGCTTCAATGCCTTGCGCACCCCGTCATAATCGGAATCTGTAGCCGGATTCAAGCCGTCCACATCATATAGGGATTGCAGGATTTTCTGTCCCTTTTCGGAATCCGCAAATCTTTGGATGGCGCTTATCACGTTCGCCTCCAAATCCTGCGGCATATTCTTGCGGAAGGTCACCGTATCATTGGGCATCCAATCCGTATAGGCAAAGGGTGCCACCTTTTCCATGATGTCAGGATGAGTATCCAACAGCTTTTCCCGTGCATCACGCGGTCCCGTCTCATCTTCAGGAGACCAATATGTGCATGCCACATCTGCAGTTCCGCTATATACCGCCAAAATCGCAGAGTTGTGGGAACCGGTAAAGCGTGTCTGGGAGGGCTCTATCCCCTTTTCCTTCAGCATGGCAGATGGATAGATATAGCCGGAAGCGGATGCCGCATCTGTGTATGCCACCACCTTTCCTGCCACATCTTCCAAGGCTGTGATCTCCCCATCAGTGCGCGCTACAAATTGACCGCGATACTCAGTTCTTCCATTGCGCACCGTGATAAACTTCACATCCGCATTATATTTTTCTTTGGCGAGTACATAGGCAAAGGTGGGCAACCAAGCTATATCACATTTATAGCTGCCCAATGCCTCGATCACGGCGGCATAGCTGGTGGGCACAGCCACCTTAAAATAATACCCGGTCTCTTCCTGCAGCGCCTTGGCTATTGCCTCGCCGCTGGCCACCACTTTGCCCGCCTCCAAAGACGGCACAAAGTACATCTTGATTGGGTTGCGTTTGCTACCCAAGTTTTTATTTGCCTTATCCCGCCGTGTGGCTTCACTCATACAGCCAGCCACTATCAGTAGGACAACCATGCTCAATATGCTTAGTCTTCGCATCATTATCGCTCCTTTTTTATATCGGTGATGCAAGTGTTCAAAATATTATTACCATGGACTGCGGTCAATTGTTTTTTTATCTCACCCGCCCTCAGCACCCATTTCACTATGCCCACTTCCATCCGTCAAACAGGCTGTCCACTATCAACAGCCTCCTGCCCAATTCCCCTTTCAGCTCCCTCATGCCATAGCCATCCAAGGTCAATTCATCATCATTAAACATATTGGCAGGCAATATCAGGGTTTGTTCGGGATGGGATTGATGCTGTCTTAGAATGTCTTGAGCCGTCAAGAGCCCGCTCACGTTTACCAAGGGACCCATAAAGTGATTCCTGATCTCACGGGCAGAGATCCGGCTTTTCGCAAGATCAATTTGCAAGCGTTTTACTATCTTCAGGATTTCTCTGGTGGCGGCGCTGGAGTGCAACAAGAGATATTCTGCCGGATTATCCTCCAATTCCTGGGTGAAAAGCTTGCGGTTACTTCCAAATCCTTGCCTCAGCAGACTCAAGAGCCCGATGCCGTTTTCCGCCTGGGGATAATCGTTGTAATATGCCATTCCCGGGATTGCCCTGCCGCTCAAAACATAAAATTCATCCGCTGTATAGATTATCTCCCCACCATCAGTCTGGCGCAAATCATCCACCTGCTTTATCAGGTCTTTTGCCATCTTTGCATCAAATCCTTCCAAAGAATCCAGCCCTGTCCTATATTTGGTCAATCCCACCGGCACCACCCCAATGGAGAGCACATTCAGTGATGGTGTCAGGAGGTCTTTAATGGTTCGCCCCAGCTCTTCCCGGTCGTTATATCCCGGCACACACACTATCTGCGTGTGCATCTGTATCCCCGCCCGGCTCAGCCTCTTTAGTGCCCTCATTATGTCAAAATCCTTCTTATACCCCATCATGCGCTGCCTCAAATTCTCATCAGTGGTATGCACGGAGATATACAGGGGGCTGATATGCTGGTTCATAATCCGTTTCATCTCCGCTTCGTTGAGGTTGGTGAGGGTGATATAATTGCCAAAATCCCGGGAATACAGATAATCGTCATCCTTCACATACAGGCTATTGCGCAGCCCCGGCGGCATTTGGTCTATGAAGCAAAAGACGCAGTTGTTTTCACACCAGCGGGGCGGCGGCATCTGGGGTTCTATGCCCAAAGGCAGGGGCTGATCCCTGATGATTTCAATACTCCGTCTTTTCCCCTTCTTGTCTTCTATCCTCATCTCCAAGAGATAATCCGAGCCATAATATTGCAGATCACAAAAATCTCTTATCTTCTGTCCATTGATGCTCAGGATCGTATCCCCATCCCTGATGCCATGTGCATAAGCCAGATATTCAGGGTGTACATGCCTGATTTTAAGTGCCATCCAATGCCTCCGCCCGGCTCTTATGTATTGCGAATCCTGTCATAACGAAATTTGAAACGCTTCAAGCCTTCAAAAATGGTGCGTGCCAAACGCTGTTGATACTCATCATTTGCCAATAGCCGTTCTTCATCTTTGTTGCTGATAAAGCCCAGCTCGATTAGCACTGCCGGCATAAAGGCTCCCCGCAGCACATAAAAATTGGCTTGTTTCACGCCCCTGTCTCCACCCCTGGCACCAGCCACCAAGTTTTGTTGGATCAGTAGTGCCATGTTGTTTGAATGCTCCAGGTGTTCCGTCTGGCTCATATCGCTCAAAATAAAGCCCAGGGCATCATACTTTGCCTTTTCCCCCTTGCCTTCATACTGCTCCACCACGTTGTTTTCCAAAGCCTCCACCGCCCGGGCATCAGAGGTCTGCGCTGTGGATAGGTAATAGGTTTCTATGCCGGAGGCAGATCGATTGTTGGAGGCATTGGTATGCACGCTCACAAAGATGTCTGCCTGGTTGTTATTGGCAAATTTGGTGCGGTTGCCCAAGGTGATAAAACGGTCATCACTGCGCGTCATCAATACCGTCACGCCCAGCTCCCGTTCCAACATTTCCTTCAGCTTCAGGCACACGCTCAAATTCACGTCCTTTTCCCGCAGTTTCAGTACATGCCCCACCGCCCCGGGATCGTGCCCGCCATGCCCCGGATCCAATACTATCACTTTCACAGAGCGGTCTTTGGGACGGTTTATCTGCAACACCTTGTTTTTCAGCTCCATATCGGGGAAGTGTATGGGCAAATGCTCTGTCACAAATATGGAGGGCAGGTAAAAGGTATTGCCCACACGCCTCACGTTCAGATGCATGTTCCAGGATTCGTTGTTATAGCTGTAAAAGGGAGAGCCCAACAAAAAGATAAATTGCTTGCCTGCCAAATGCAGGTGCAGGCGGTTATCCCCGCGTTCCTCTTTGATGATGGAATTGAACACCTTGTTGATGGCGTCTGCTTCCACATACTGGGCTTCACCTATCTTGATTTCGGGCAAAGTCTGGCTGATGCGTTCAGTTTTAAAATAAACGCTGATATCAGCTGCCAAAGAAACCGTGATTGTTATAAACAGCAGTGCTGTAATTAGTTTTAATATCTTGTTCATATTATCTCAAATCTCCAATCAGGCGGTGGCTGTCAAGTTTATTTTTGCCATCCGCCCTTTTTGGCTCCATTCTAATTGTCTTTGGATGGCTCCAATACAAATGCTCCCGGCAACAGCTTATCCAGGGTGCTCATCTGGTGTCCCCCATAGCTCCCCCATATCAAAACCATGTGAGGGCTGAATTCATATAGCACCTGGCGGCATGCACCGCAAGGGGGAAAACTCTGATTGGCTTCCACCCAGATGGCAATCGCCCGGTACTCCCGCTCTGCTTGGTTCACAGCATTAAATACGGCGTTGCGTTCAGCGCAGATAGTGAGGGAATACGTGGCGTTTTCCACGTTGCATCCCGTATATACCTTGCCGCTTTTGCCCAAAAGAGCTGCCCCCACCTTGTAGCCGGAATAGGGTGAGTATGCATTCAAAGCAGCCTTTTTAGCCTCTTCCAATAGCTCCAACAAAGCCTTTTCTTCCATATCTTTAGCCTCCTACCCCAAGAGTGCCAACAGTATGCCTCCGGCTATCACCGAGGCAATCTGCCCACCCACATTCACGCTCACGGCAGGCATCAGCAAAGTGAGGTTAAATTTGTCTTCTTCCTGTCCCATTTTGTGCACCACGCGCGCACTCATGGGAAACGCAGAGATGCCACAGGCGCCGATCATGGGATTCAGCTTTACCCTGCGAAAGAGATTGATTAGTTTGGCAAACAGCACCCCACCCACGGTGTCAAATACAAATGCCACCAGCCCCAAGAGCATTATGAATAGCGTCTGTGGCCGCATAAAGTCTGCACCTCTCATCGTGGAGGAGATGGCTATGCCCAGGAGGATGGTCACTATATTCCCCAGCTCGTTTTGTGCACTTCTGGATAAACTCTCCACCACCCCGGATTCTCTGAGGAGGTTGCCAAACATCAAAAAGCCTATCAGGGATACAGAGGCGGGCACAAACACCCCTGCAATCAAGGTAAGGGCCACAGGGAAAACGATCTTTACTATTTTGGGCACGTCTTTGCCCTGGTATTCCATGCGGATACGCCTTTCTTCACGCGTGGTAAGCATCCTGATAATGGGCGGTTGGATGATGGGCACAAGCGCCATATAGGAATATGCCGCCACGGATATTGGTCCGAACAAAGATGGTGCAAAGCGGTTTGCCACATAGATGGAGGTGGGTCCATCCGCAGCGCCAATAATCCCAATGGCTCCCGCTTCCTTGAGGCTAAAACCCAGTGCAGTTGCCAACACCATGGTAACAAATATCCCCAATTGTGCTGCAGCCCCAAAGAGTAGTAAGGAAGGGTTTTTTAAGAGCGGCGTAAAATCTATCATGGCACCAATGGCGATGAAGATGAGGAGGGGGAAAAGCTCTGTGCGGATGCCCACATCAAAGAGAATGGAAAGCGCCCCATGCTCCCCTACGGCAGCCGAGAAGGGGATATTGACCAATATTGTGCCAAACCCAATGGGCAACAGTAGCGTAGGCTCATATTTACGGGCAATTGCCAGGTAAATCAGCACTGCGCCAATGATCATCATCACGGCTTGATCCCAACTAAGATGGGTGATACCTTGTGTAATGGCGTCCATCAATTTACTCCATATTGTATGTGAGATTTATATACTCTATTCCACTTGATACTTCAGCTTTTTAAGATGGCCTTGCTTGTCAATCTATTTTTTATCCACAAACTGCCTGCTTGCCTGTTAACCACCCTTGTCTCTCCCTTGTCTCGACATGGGAGAGACAAGGGTGGTACAAGGGTGGCTAAAGGGCGCGAAGCGCCCTTCTGAGGTGATAGATGGTAGGCTTTAGGTGTTAGAGTTTCGCTAATGCCAAGTATATTTTGAATTAGGGAAATTCGTGGTTAAAGATCTGCCCCCAGCTCACAGATATACGCCATACCCTCCCCACTGAGGGCGATATTGCCGCTCTGGGCATCGCAGAAGGCGCTTTCACCTTGCTTGATGCTCAGCTTTTGCTGGTTGTCATCGAGGGTAATGTGCCCTTGGGTGCAAAGGAAGATGGCTGGCAAACGGGGCTGGGAGACGATAATCTGGTGGGGAGAAAGCGTGGCATAGCCCAGGCGGAATTCACGTGCGGGGGAAGTGTAGTAATACACCCCGGAAGCATCCTGCACAGCATTGATGAGGGGTTGGGGGCGAGGCTCAAAATCAAGGACGTGGATGTATTCCGGCAGGTCGATATGCTTTGTGGTAAGGCCGCCTCTGAGGACGTTGTCTGAATTTGCCATCACCTCAATGGCAGCACCCTGCAGGTATGCATGAGGGGTGCCGGGGGAGAGGAAGAGGGCTTGTCCCGGTTGCAAATGGTGTAGCTGAAAGAAAAGAGGCGCCAAAGCCCCAGCGTCTGCCGGGTGTTTATCCGCTAAGTTTTTCACCCACTCTGTGGCGTTTATCTGCCATTGTGAGAGGGGAGTATCCTTTTCTTCGATGGCGGTTTGGATAGCCCAGATGATGTCGCTGGGTTTTAGCTGTAAGATTGCGGCAAAGCACTCTTTCCATGTATCGGGAGAGGGGTTTGCCATAAAATCCTTAGCTTGGGGCAGGATATGCTGCAGCCCTGTCTGGATAAGGGACTGGGTCAATTTCATATAGGGGAGGAATAGGCAAAGAGCGGTAAAAGGTGTGAGAGCGCAGATTAGCTCTGGTTTGTGATTGGCATCCTTATAATTGCGGGAGGGATCATCCAGGGGGATGCCTTGGTCGTTTTCGGCTGCAAACCCTTCCTGTGCCTGAGTGAGGTTGGGATGGGTCTGGATGGAAAGGGGACTATCGGCAGCCAATACCTTCATCAGATAGGGCAGGGTGTCAAAGCTGTGGGCGTCAGAGCCCAGAGCCCGGGGATTAGTCTTTAGATACATATCCAAAGGGACAATGCCATCCGGCAAACGCAGAGTGGAGGGGGCGCTGGGATGGGCTCCCATCCAGATTTCCGCCACGGGCAAGCCGATGAGGTCTTTGCGTCCCAAGAGGTTTTGGATAAAGCTTTTGGAGCCCCAAGGATATGCCATCAGCGGCATTTGTAAAGGATGCATCATGATAGGTCCCTCTCTTTTGTGAGTCTGGAACGCAGTAGTTTGAGCATGGGATTCAAGCTTGAGAGCTTGGTGCGAGCCTTATTGAGGAGTTCTTCGGCTTTATCCAATTCTCCTTTTTGGATTAAGAGGCGCACCAGCTCTTCATAGCAGGATTCATAATAGGGATTTTCTTTTAAGGTTCTATAATATAATGCAATGGCCTTGTCGAACAGCCCTAACTTTTCTGCACAATAGGCAAAGCTGTACAGCTGGTCCACATTGATGATTTGATTGGCTTTATCCGCCATTTCATAGGCATCATAAGCCTTCAGCCAAATGGCCTTCCTGGAATACAGGATTGCTTTGAGGATGGATAGGTGGCTGTGAAAGCCCGTCTTTTGCTCTGCCATCTGTATATAGTGTTCTGCGGAGTCAAAATCCCGCATTTTGAAGAGCTGTTCGATCATCAGAAAATAGATGAAGGGATTGTGGTCTACTTCACTGAGCAGCTCGCGGATGATGGCTACGGATTCCTCGGGTTTATCCATAAAAGCCATAGCCAGAGCCTTGTTGTAGCGCACGTCATGCCAGGGTCCCTTTATCTGATCATAATAGATCACAGCCATTTTGTGATCTCCTTTGGCAAAAAAGCAATTGGCGATCATATATTTGAGCTCGTTGTTATCTGGCTGGAGCTTGAGGGCGGTCTGCAGGTTTTCTATGGCTTGGGAATAGAGGCCGCGCTTGAGATAGAACTCTCCCAGGCTGGTGTAGGCACGTGGATTGGAAGGATACAGCTGGGTGGCGCTCTCAAGGAGCTGGATGGCATGCAGCCAGTTTGTTTGCATCAGTGCCTCAGCCCTGAGGATGAGGTGTTTGAGGCTGTTTTCCTTCATTTATATATCCTTATGAATTACCTATTTTCCAAATCCGCCATGATTTCGTCTATGGCACGCTGCAATTGGGGATCGTAATCCTCAATGATATCATTGGGTGTGTTTTCCACGATGATATCGGGCACGGCGCCATTGCCTTCCATATTGGTGCCATCCATCCGATACCAGCCGCTGCGGGGCAGACGCATGGTGGAGCCATCGATCAGCTTGTATTCTGTGGTGCCGATTACCGCTCCGCTGGAGGGATATCCCACCACTTTGCCCAACTTCAATTCTTTGTAAACGATGGGGAATATCTCGCCATCGGAAAAGGAATGTTGATCCACCAAGACGATGCTGGGCCTATCCCACACGCGGGAGGGCTCTCGCATTGGTTCGGGACGCCAGCGGCGGGAGGTGGAGAAGGCATATTGTTTCTTTTGCAGGAGGGAGATGATGGAATCGTGCACATAGCCGCCGGTGTTGCCACGGACGTCGATAATCAGTGCTTTTTTATCCATATTATCACGATAGAGATCGCGGGTGAAGTTTTCATAATCTGAGTAACCCATACCGGGGATATGGATATAGCCCACCTCTCCATTGGTTTGGACATCCACTATTTCACGGCGTTTCTCAATGCGATAGGCATAATCCAGGCGGCGCAATTCCATATAGGAAAGCCCTTTCATTTCAGCGTCAAAAGGCTCTTGGTCACGTTCAAAACGGAGTTGGATGCGGCGGCCTGTCTTATCTGCCAACAGGGAATCCAATGAGGTATTGTGAGAGATCTCAATACCATCAATATGGGTGAGGATATCACCGGGGCGGATTCTATAAAGCTGTGCCAGACGGGTATCCGGATAAACGAAAGAGACCATGCGCCCCATGATGTTCGGCTCGATGGGCTCAAACTCGATGCCCAAATATGCGGCAGAGCGGTAGGCAACCCGGGAATCTCTGCGAGGGTAAAAACCGGTGTGGGAGGCATTTACATCCCCAATCATTTCGTTTACAACATCGGCTATATCGCCTATATTGCGTGCCTTTTGGGCATAGGGCAGATAGCGGTCGTAAAGGGCCTGCCAATCTTGACCATGCATATCGGGATCGTAAAAGCTGTTGCCAAATGCGCCCCAAACCTCTTCAAAGACGCGGGTATTGAGGGTGGCTACATCCCATTCATAATCAAAGGAGATGGGGATATCCTTGCCTGAGCCGCCGATGGGTTGATAGCGTAGGACGTCGTTTGACAGATAGTAAAAGGTATCATCAATCTCCAAAAACCCCCAAGTATCCTTGCCGAAATTGGCTTCTTCCTTGATGCTTTCGCCATAGATATTGGCAGATTGCAGGGTGCTTGGTTTGTTTGCAAAGTAACCATTTACCACATAGTAGAAGGTGCTATCCGCTTTCATCTTGAGGGGGAAAGCAGAGCCATCCACGTTGGCGATGATGGAATAGACTCTGTTTCTGATGCCGGGCCAATAGACATTGATTTTGGTGGGTTCTTTGGGCTGCTCCACCTCTTCTTCCTCTTCTTCGGGCTGGGGCTCTGCATCTATGGATTCCTCAAGGGATTCCTCGTCTTCCCAGTTTTTCGTACCGTCCACTTCCTCAATGTATTCATCATCATAAGGTTCTGATCTTTCCAAAGCCAGAGCCCAATAGTCTTTTTCCAGCTCATATTCATCCCGGGGAATGAGGTCCAGCCTGGAAATGCCTCCTCCCTGGGAGAAGAGGATGGAGGTGTTATCTGGCGTCCACATAAAGTTTCCGCTCCAGCCATAGTCGTTGAAGAGCTTGATATGGTTTTCGGTGGCAAATTCATAGAGATACAATTCTCTGGTAAAATCAGGGCGCTGGGCAGCGTAGATTGCCCAGGAGGCGTCGTCGTTGATGCCCAATTGGGTGACCACCGGATAGGGGGCATTGATGGGGCGGAGATTGGCGAGACCGGCATCGGCGATAGCCACCTGTCCGCCAATGCGGGAGCTGGAATAATTCATCACCCACACACCGCTTTGATCGCGATAGAGGTTGTCCACAGTGAGGCTGTCTGCGCCAAACCAATGGAACTCTTCCAATTTGGTGGGGTCTTCCACATTGGTCATAAACAGCATCTCTTTGCCTTGGTGCATCTTGTGGACGAGGATATCGCGGCTGTTTTCCATAAAGATGATGCCGCTGATGCCGCCTTGATCGAACGTCATCCTGCGGGGTTCGCCGCCGTCACGTGGTCTGAGGAAGGCATCGTATTTGTATTGGAGGGCAAGGAAGTTTTCATCCGGGGAGACGGCAAATAGTGACAGCTCTGTGCCTCCCTTATCCCAACGGCGGGTATCTGTCCATTGATCTTCGGGGATATTGATGGATAGGGGGGCGATTTGTGAATTGGCGGGTTGGGCAGGATCGTATTTCCAGATTTGGTCAAAGTATTCATACACTACCCGTTCATTGGTTCTGGCAACGCTGATATCACGGGCAGACCACTCTGTAAAAGAGCTAAGCTGCACGGCAGTGGTGAAATCCATATTTTGTGTGCGCATCAATTGGAAGTGGTTTCCATCAGACAGACAATAGAAGAGGGCGCCGGAGGAATGGGCAAAGCGGGGGTAGCGCTCTGTGTATTGGGTATTGGTGAGGCGGGTGTACTCTTTGGTGGCAAGGTCTATCTTCCAGAGGTCTCCTGCCAGGCTGCCGGTATATGCCTTGCGGTGTGCATCCCCGTATCGGTTGAAGATGATGGATTTGCCATCGGGGGAAAGGGTGGCAAAGCTGTCTCCAATCTCGGCTATCAGGGTGGCAGGGCTGCCATCCAACGGGAGTCTGTAAAAGGAGGAGGAGCCATAGCGCATATTGGAGCGCGTCACCAAGAGAGCGGTGGAATCCGGATACCACTCCACCACGTTGTATGCATCCTTGGAGATCACACGTGAATCTCCACCACGCACGGGTATCAGATATACCATATTGCTGCCTTCACGATTTGAATTGAAGGCTATATGACGCCCGTCTGGAGACCATTGCGGGCCCCATTCCTGGGCAGGGGTGGAGGTGAGCCTGCGGGCATCTCCACCGGCAAAGGGCACAATCCACAAATCGTTATCAAATACAAAGCACACATCATTGCCATCGGGGGAAATCGTGGGGTCCTTGGGAAAGTATACCTGTGCTGCAAACAAGCCATACAGATTGAAGAGGCATAGGATTAACAGGATAGCCGCTCTACGCATTATAACTCCTTAATAAGTTTCAGTTTTTTTCATCTATTGAGAGTCCGGTTTGGTGTTTCCGGATTTGATATTCGTGTTTTTGGATACGGATATGGACGTAGGGATGGACGTCTTCGGCGATTCGTATGCCGGCGGGTTCTGAAACGTCCCTGTTCAAAAAGTTGTTCAATTCGTTATCCAGCTCTTTTTCGCAGGTGCTGATCTGGGAGGATAGGTCTTGTATCATTGTTTGATTGGCGCTTTGCTTGGCGTGCACCAATTCGCGGGTGAGCTGCATCAACAGATACTTTAAGAAGGGACTGATGGTGATTTCCAGATTCACTTCGCTTCCGGATTCCACCTCTCCCACGAAGCCTGCTTCGATGCGCTTGGCACTTTGAACGGTGCTATGGATGATGCCGGCGTTTTCAGGAAGAAACACACCAGCTTCGCCCACCACTTCAGATCCTTCAATATTGCCGCAATTCAGGGTGCCTTTGATGAGGATTTTGGAATGCCTGATATTGCCACAACTGAGGTCTCCCAATACTTCCAATCCTTTTTGCCGGCAGAAGGTGATGACTCCTCCCACGGAAAGATTGCCCGCACAATTGATGCCGCTAAACTGGACGTCTCCCTCCACGCTGATATTGCCCTGTACGGCAAGAAAGCTGCGCAGTACATTGCCCTTGACAAGCAAATCGACGGGTGTGCGCAAATCCTGAATCCCTTCCACATTGCCATTGATGATGAGCGTGTCATAGATACTGATGATGCCATCTTCATCCATACCAATATAGCCGGCGCTGGTGCTGATGAATCTGCCTTTTTCGGAGTCGTAGGTCACGTTTTTGCCTGCGATACTTTGGGCATATTCCGCCTGCTTTTCACCGGAAACAATCATTTCTCCCACCACGTTGTAGATGCTGCTCTGGGTGGCAAAGATGCTCTCGCTGAGGTCTGCCAAAACGGTGCCTTCCTCCACACAGGTAAGCCGTGCCACATTGGCGGCTTCGATGATGGGATCAAAGCGTCTGGCGGCTGCCATGTCGAAGTAATAACGCGGAGTGGGCGTCTCTGTGCCGGCTTTGCACATGGCGATGGGGAAGGGCTGGTCAAACTCCTTTTGCAGGTTGTTTGTGCGGATATGGCGCAAGGCGTCTTCAAAGCCAAACTTGATGCCGGCTTCATCTATCAAGTCCAGAATGTCTTGTTCATCGATCAATTTGCCGCTTTTGTGGATAGTGAGCCAAGCGGAGAGCTTGTCTTCGCTAATGGTGAGGGTCACGTTTTGGGCAGGGTTTGTGAAGATTTTACTCATATTCTAATCCCACGATATTTATCTGACGGTTGGATGTGCCATCTTGGCGATAAGAGAAGTAGCCCTCGCTTTCAAAGGTGCAGCTGTGATCCTGATCGATATTGCGGAAGGGGATGCCGCAGGCCAGGAGCTGTTGGAAGATACAGTTACGCAGGTCCAGCAGGCGCTCTCCCTTGTATGCGGGAGTGATGCCCATGGCGCGCATATCTGCCACAAATTCATCGTAAATGGCGGTGCTCACCTCATAATGCCGGGCACACACGCAGGCACCGATATAGCAGTGTAATTCCTGGGGTTGGATGGCAAAGTGTTGTGTGAGAAGCTGTACGGCTTTGCCCACGATGTTTTTGCGGGTGCCCTCCCTGCCGCTATGGACGGCTGCCACAGCCCGGTGTTGAATATCGGTAAAGAGGATGGGGGCGCAATCTGCAGTTCTGATGAGGAGGTATTGCCCGGGAATGGAGGTGATGATGCCATCTGCCAGGGGGATGGGAGGCTTGGAGCCAAATCCTGCGCCACTATCGTCAGGGTTGCAAAGATGGATGTGATTGCCATGCACCTGTTCACAGCGCACGATGTTGCGTGTACACAGCCATTTATCTCCCAGCTGGAAGCCATCATGGGCGTGCAGGATGCTCTGATAATCCGGGCTTCCGGTGCCCAGATGGACGAAGCTTGTAATGGGGACAAGGGCTGGGGAGGGCGTTTTCATTTAGAGGATAAACCTCGCCAGGTCTTCGCTCTCGATCACGCGGGAGAGCTTTTCATTCACCAGCTTGGCGGTGACGGTGAGGGTGGAAAGATGGGGGCTGGGCATCTCAAAGAGATATTCATCCAAAAGTGTATTCATGATAGTGTGCAGCCTGCGGGCGCCGATGTCTTCCATCTTTTCATTTGCCAAAGCCGCATATCTGGCTATCTCTGCCACGGCGGTACGCTGGAATCTCAGCTTGCAATTATCTGCGGCAAAAAGGGCTTGATATTGCTTGGTAAGAGCGTTTTCAGGTTCCACCAGGATGCGCTCAAAATCTGCCTGCGTGAGGCTTTGCAGCTCCACACGGATGGGAAAGCGCCCCTGCATTTCCGGGATGAGATCGCTGGGTTTGCTGATATGAAAAGCGCCGGCAGCGATGAAGAGGATGTGGCTGGTATCCACGGCGCCGTATTTGGTGGGCACCACAGAGCCTTCCACGATGGGGAGGAGGTCTCTTTGCACGCCACTGCGGGAGACATCCACGTGCCCTTGGCTGGGGACGGAGGCTATCTTATCTATCTCGTCGATGAAGATGATGCCGTCGTTTTCCACGGCATCCCGCGCCAGTTCCACCACCTTTTCCTTGCTCACCATGCGGTTGGATTCCTGGTCTATAAAGTGGTTCATCGCCTCGTGCACCTTCATCTTCATGCGCTTCTTTTTACCGGGACCGGGCAGTAGGTTGCCTAACATTTCGCCGATATCAAACTCTGCCATATCCATGCCCGGGGGTGCGAAGAATTCGAAGGTGGCGGCGGTGGGGATGTCTTCACCTCTGAATTCCACCTCCCGCTCGTCCAAATCCCCGTTTATCAATTGCTTCATCATCTTGGCACGGCTGCGCTCCAGCCTCTCTTTCTTTTCGGGGTCCACGTCTTTCTTGTTCTTTTGAGTGTTTGGCAGCAGGATATCCAGGAGCTTTTCCCTGGCAATATCCTCTGCCTGAAGCTGGACGTCCTCCATCATCTGGGTGCGGATTTGATTGACGGCGTTGCCCATCAGCTCTCGCACCATGGATTCCACATCCCGTCCCACATAGCCCACTTCGGTAAATTTGGAGGCTTCCACTTTGATGAAAGGAGCGTCCACCAGGCGGGAAAGGCGGCGCGCTATCTCTGTCTTGCCCACGCCTGTGGGGCCTATCATGATGATATTATTGGGCACAATCTCTTCCTGCAGTTCGGCAGGCGTCTGCTGGCGTCGCCAACGGTTGCGCAAGGCGATGGCAACGCTGCGCTTGGCTGCATCTTGTCCCACTATATATTTATCCAGTTCCTCCACCACTTCCTTGGGTGTGAGGCCTTCATACAGGTTGCTCATATTTCTTCCACGATCATGTTTGCATTTGTATATACGCAGATATCAGCGGCAATGCCGATGGATTCCATCACCAATTGCCGGTTATTTAGTTTGCTGTGTTTTGCCAAGGCGCGTGCGGCAGCCAGGGCATAGTTTCCACCGGAGCCAATGGCGGCAATGCCATCATCCGGTTCCAAAACGTCTCCGGCACCGCTGATCACCAGGATGCCCGAGGCGTCTCCGGCTATCAACATGGCTTCCAGCCTGCGCAGATAGCGGTCTGTGCGCCATTCTTTGGCAAGCTCCACGGCGGCTTTGCGCAGCGCACCCTTGGTGGCTTTCAGCTTTTCTTCAAACTTTTCAAAGAGGGTAAAGGCATCCGCCGTGGCACCAGCAAAACCGATGATCACCTTGTCATCAAAGATGCGTCTGATCTTCACGGCATTGCCTTTCACGATGGCATCGCCCATGGAGACTTGGCCGTCTCCGCACAGAGCGGTGCTGCCATCCCGATGGATGCCCACTATGGTGGTGGAATGCCACGTAGTCATTCGCCTGTCTCCTTTTGCTGCTCTATTGTGGGCTCAATATCCTGGCTGCTGTGCTCAAAGCGCATTTCCTTGGCTTTGGCATATTTGGTTTCGATGAGCGGCTTGTGCTCTTCATCCACATGCTTCAGGATCAGCTCAAAGATCTCATCGGTGCCCAAGGTCTCTGCCTCAAAGAGGGCGGTTGCCATGATATCCAGCAGCTCTCGATGCTGGGTCATGATATCCAAGGCACGCTGATGGGCTGCGGAAATAAAGCTACGGATTTCTTCATCCACCATCTGTGCCGTTTCATTGCTATAAATATCCTTGGAAACCAGCTCGCGTCCCAGGAATACCTCTCCCTGGTCTTTGCCCACGGTCATGGGCCCCACGCGCTCGCTCATGCCCCAGGTGCAGACCATCTTTTTGGCGATGTCGGTCACTCGTTCCAGGTCGCTGCCCGCTCCGGTGGTAAGCTCGCCAAAGACTATTTCCTCGGCGGCACGTCCGCCCAAAAGCTCCACCATCAGCTGCTCCAGATAGCTTCTGGAATAGCCTGTTTTATCCGTTTGTAAGAAATGAGTGGCGCCTGCGGCAAATCCACGCGGGATGATGGAAACCTTGTGCACGGGCTCGGTTTTATCCTGAAACACGCTTGCCAATACGTGTCCGATTTCGTGATAGCTGGTAAGGCGCTTATCGTCTTCGGGAATCACGCGGCTGCGCTTTTCCTTGCCTAAGATCAATTTGTCTTTTGCCTCTTCAAAATCTTGCATGCCAATGGCTTTCTTGTTTGTTCTGGCGGCTATCAGCGCGGCTTCATTCACGATATTTGCCAGATCAGCACCGCTAAAACCGGGCGTACCCCGGGCGATGAGCTCCAGATTCACGTCTTCAGCCAAAGGCACCTTGACGCTGTGGACTTTGAGGATTTCCGTGCGCCCCTTGATATCCGGCAGATCCACCGTCACTTGGCGGTCAAACCTTCCCGGGCGCAGGAGCGCGGGATCCAGGATATCCGGTCTATTGGTGGCGGCAATGATGATCACCGCTTCGTTGGGTTCAAAGCCATCCATCTCCACCAAGAGCTGGTTCAGGGTCTGTTCCCGTTCGTCATGTCCGCCGCCCAAACCGGTGCCACGATGGCGTCCCACGGCGTCTATTTCATCGATAAAAGTGATGCAGGGGCTGTTCTTTTTGGCTTGTTCAAAGAGGTCTCTCACCCTGGCGGCGCCCACGCCCACAAACATCTCCACAAAGTCTGAGCCGCTGATGCTGAAGAAGGGAACGCCTGCCTCGCCGGAGACGGCTTTTGCCAAGAGGGTTTTACCCGTTCCGGGACGTCCCACCAAGAGGACTCCACGGGGGATGCGTCCGCCCAAGCGTTGGAATTTCTTGGGGTCTTTGAGGAATTCCACGATCTCTTCCAGCTCCTCTTTCGCCTCATCCACGCCAGCCACATCTTTGAAGGTGATGCTGCTTTTGCTGGCTTCATGCAGGCGCGCCTTGCTCTTGCCAAAGCTGAACGCCTTGTTATTTTGGCCGCTCATCCTGCGCATAAAGAAAAACCAAAATGCCATTATCAGTATCAGGGGGAATAAAAATTCCAACACCCTGCCCCAGCGCGCAGGAGGAATGGTGGTCACCTTCACCCCCCGCTCCACCAGCTCTTCCACCAACATGGGGTTGGGAAAGGGCATCATCGTGTGATAGCGCACCTTATTTTGATCAGTATAATAGATGTCGCGCTCGGTGAATTCGGCAGTCTTGATCTGGTTGGATTCCATCTGATGGATAAATTCGGAGTAGCTGCGCTTTTCTATCTTCTGTCTGGTACTATTCCAAGTATTATAGAAGACAAAGACGATGAGGAGGATGAGGAGGATAAAGCCCAGCGGGAAGGCCGATCTCTTTTGTGCAGGCAGAGGCATCTCGGGGCGCGGAGTTATGTCATTGCCGTCTTGTTTGTGGCTGGGCTGCTCGTCAGGAATATCTTTGGGCAGATTCCTGATCCGTCTTTTCACCATCATAATCCGGATCAGGCTAAATATGCTGATCACAATGATGGCGATGATAAACCAGCGCATCAGGATGCCAAATTCGGTGAACACCTGCTGCACTTGGTCGGGCAGGTTTGCGTCCAAGCTCTCCTCGGCTGCCGGAGCGACTGTCTTCACAAAGGCACTATCCGGCTGGGCAACGGTTTGGACGCTATCTGGCTGGGCAAATAAACCACCCATCAGGAGGATGCCCAGCAGGGTTATAATCACTTGTTTCATGAATACATCTCTTCTTTGAGGATGCCAATATATGGCAGATTGCGATAAAGCTCCCCATAATCCAAACCGTATCCCACCACGAATTCATTGCCCACTTCAAATCCGACGTATTCAAATTCAATTTCCAGCTTGTGGGCGGTGGGTTTATCCAAAAGTACACACACCCGCACGCTGGCAGGCTTGTGTTTCCACACATAATCTTTGATATATTGCAAAGAAAGGCCGCTATCCACGATATCTTCCACGATGATCACATCGCGTCCTTCCACATTGATATCGATATCTTTGCGAATCTTGCCCGCACCCGTGCTGGTGGTTCCTGTTCCATAGCTGGAAACCGCCATAAAATCCATCTCCACATAGATATCAATGGCACGAACGAGGTCTGCCATAAAGATAAAACCGCCTTTGAGGATGCCAATTAAAACCGGCACCTTTCCTGCATAATCACTGGATATCTGCGAGCCAATCTCACGCAGGCGTGCCTGGATTTTATGCTCGTCAAAAAGGACTGCCGAAATATCCAAATTCATCTGATTCATCTGTTCCTCCCTGTTGTTTGATGCGGCTTGCCGGCCTCTTGGGTTTCACGTTTGTGGGTTCCACCACGATTTGTAAGAGTTTTGCACTGTCTTCACTTGCCAATACGCGCGCATCCACGCGGTGCCCCACCACCCACAGGATCTTTTCCCCGTCACACAGGATGGGAACCTGGTCTCTGAGGCGCTTGGGCACTTTTATATCTATAAAAAAGTCTTTTAGTTTCTTGGTTTGCGTCATGCCGGCGGGGATGAATCTATCCCCCGGTTCACGCATCCGTATCTGCAGCGGCCACTGGATATTCTCGCTATTCAGAACCACCCGGTTGGGGTCATACATGGTAACCCGTGGCAAAATCCTGATATGCTTGAAAATGAATCTGTAATTGCCATACACCACGCGGGAACGGTCTTCCTCCACGCTCACGGGCTCCCAATCACAAGGCGGCTGGTCTCCATCCTGAAAGCTGAGGACGTTGTACTCACGCAGGGCAATCACATTGTTTTGCAGGTCCAGGCTGGCGCTGCCATCGCCTTCCATCAGTTGCAACACGCCATCAAAGCTGTGGTAAAAGAAATCCTGAAAGGCTCCGCTCACGCTCTGATATGCCTGCTTGAAGAGATAGTAAAGCTCGATGCGCGAAATCTTTTGCAGGGCGGGTATCTCAAAGCTGATGCTGTCTGTCTCCGCCTTGTTGGCAAGTTTTTTGTACAAAGCCTGTGCCTGCAGCACGAAGTATTCATCCGCATCAGCCAGGATGCCGCTCTGACGCTGCAATTTGTGCACAAGGTCCGCACTATAATTCTGTTGCAGATAGGGTATCAGCTCCAGCCTGATGAGGTTGCGGCGAAAACCGGTATCCATATTGGTGGCATCCTCATTCCACAGCACGCCCTCATCTTTGAGCATCTCCCGCAATTCCTCCCTGCCAAAATCCAAGAGCGGATGCAACACCTTGCCCTGATCGGCTTTGATGCCAGCCAGGCCGCCGATGCCACAGCCGCGCAACATGTTCATCAACACGGTTTCAGCCTGGTCATCACGCTGGTGACCCAGGAGGATATAATCAAAACGATACATCTTCAGAAGCTGGAACAATGCACCAAAGCGCTCGTTACGGGCGCGGTTTTCCAGGTCGGCACCCGGCTTTATCTTTACCTTGCGCACGATCACGGGAACGTTTAAACGCAGACACAAATCCCTCACCAGCTCTTCATCGGCATCGCTGGCTGCTCCACGCAATCCATGATTTACGTGGCAGCAGAGCAGGGTGATGGGAAAGTGGGATCGCAAACGTGCCAGCAAGCACAAAAGCGCCACTGAATCCGATCCACCGGACACAGCCAAAAGCAGCTTGTCACCAATGGCAAATAAACCACTGTCCATGATATGCTTATGTAGCTTTTCCAAGCATCTTTCCAAGGCAGACATCTATGCTCCAACTCTTTATATTTTCAGAAAAGTAAGTTTTTTAGAGAGGCTGGGATTGTCAAGTGAAAAGGTGAAAGTGAGCTGTGAAAAGGAAGTAAACCCCGCAAATATATTTTTCACAGACCAGCGGGTGCCGCATATAAAGCTGTGGCTCATACATCAAAAATCCCATTATCACGATCTTTACAGCTCCCCCCAATCCCCCTGACACAAACAATGGACATAAACCTATGGTAACATTGGCTTTAGCAGGCTTTTATTACACTATCCAGCGAACACAGCGAGCTACCTCGAGGCCCCCTATTCCCTGACCCCTGGAACCTGATCTATAAATGCTGTAAGCTATTCTTTAACAACCGGTTAAAACCGGTGGAACTCCCGGCTGAAGCCCAGGAGATACGAGGGACGCTGGACCACCGGCTAAAGCCTGTGTTACCAGATGGTTACAGCCTTCTATCAGCACGGCAGCCACAACCTCCACTGTCTCCCAAGCTATCCGCAAGCTGGACACTTCATATTATATCATTGCAAGTCTTGCTTCATCTGTAGCTGGTCTTCTCAAACCTTAAAACTAATCTTACCGAAACTTAATCAAGGCTGGCAATTATATTTTCATTGACAATCACCTGCGCTTTGCAAACCTGTATCTCATGTCTCAAAAAGCTACTTTTCTGATTGTTTTTATCCTGCTATTTTGGCTGTTGGCAGGGCAAGCATTTGCCCAGGTGATATCCCAGCCAACGCGGGCAATGCTGTATTCTGCGGCAGTTCCCGGAGGGGGGCAGCTTTATAACCGCGAGTGGATCAAAGCAGGAGTGGTGATG
>JAAYJN010000047.1 GCA_012522935.1 Candidatus Cloacimonadota bacterium
ACCCTCACCTCAGCTTCACGGATGATGGTGACCTGTTTGAGGGCAGGGTTGTATTGCAGGGGAGTGAAATCCAGGGCGTAAAGACGCATCCCACGCATGTGTCCCAGCTCTTCCACACGTATTTCAGGATAGCTGGTCCATTGTGATGTATTATAAAAATCACGCTCTATCAGGAAAGGCATGTCTTGAGGATTGTCACACTTGGGCACTGGAGCCTGACGTGGCATAATGGGGTAATTGACGCCACGGGTGGCAAGGGAGATGGTCTCCCGGCTGGCACTCACCATGCTTACCGTCACATTGGCGGCTTCCGGAACGGCGATAATCTGCCGGGAAAGAGGCAGCTTGGGCAGGCCTTCCAGATTGGTGGTGGCATAATATGGTACGCTGAGATCGGTAAACCTCCCTTCCGGGGTTTCGATCTCCTCATAAATTAGTTTATCAATCTTATAGCCCACACTGAGGCCTTCGCGGCTTTCGCTGAGCAGCTGAATATAGCCGGGGCTTTGGGTAAGGGTGATGCTGCCCTGAGAACCAAGCAATAAAGCTGAGAGGCTTATCAGGACAAGCAGCAGGAACTGTTTTTTCATTTCCTCTCCTATATTTGTTATCTATTTATTATTTACTCTTTTCCTCTTATGTAAGAGGTATACTTATATAGTATGCAACTTTGAAGCCCAAACCAACAAAAAGGCTAAAAGAATACAAAAGAAAGAGGGTTAAAAGTGATGGGAGGCGGCTTCGCCGCAGGGGTCAGGGGACAGGGAACAGTGGGAGCTCGCTGCGCGAGCGATGAATAATGAATGATGAATGTCAGCTGGTGCCTGGCGCAGGTTTCAGAGTGCTGTCTGTTTATGTTTATGAGAAAAGATCGAGAGCAGATGGAAGGAAACCAGCCTCCACCTGCTCTCATAAAGTATTAAGGTTATTGCACAATCAAGATGCGTTCGTTGGATTTGCCTCCCATGTATGCTTGGCGTTCTTCATCCCAATCGAAGGCATCCACCCTCCAATACATGGATTCTCCAGAGTGGTCGCTAAAGAGATTGGTGGGGATATCCACAAACAAGTCATCTTCCATTGCCACCAGCAGATCATGATGCCATACATAATTGTGCATGGAATCAAAGAGCAGAAAGCGGTATTTGGTAGCAAAGCCATAGTCTGTCCAATATGCTCTGGCGCCCACTATAGGAATGGTTTCATAGCTGGCAGGAGACAGGAGCACGGGTTTGGGCAAAAGCGCAAAGGAGACGGTGTCTGAACCAGCGCTATTGCCTGCTGCATCAGCCACTTCGATAAAATAGGAATACCAGTTGCGCTCTGAAAGATTATTGCTTGTATCAAGGTGCACTCTGGTGACAGGCAGGATGGAATCTATCAAGACGGGTTCGGGCTCGATGTCATCAAAACGCCAGACACGAACGATTGCCACATCATCATCCACAAACGGCTTCCACATGATTCGAATCCAATCGCCTTCGGGAATGGTGTCAATACCATTGTTGTCATCTGTGATTTGCGTAGATTGTCCATAATAATCTGTGGGTTCATCTCCCACATCGCCCAAATGAGGTATCATCGTGGGTGGAAAGGGGGGTGTGGTGTCTTCTTCCAGCTTATCCTCTCCGGCACAGGAAAAGATGATTAGCAAAAGCAGCAGAAGGCTTGCCAATAAAAATGCTCTTTGCATGATACGTCTCCTTATATCTTAGAATCTGAGCCTGAGGCCCAGGCGGTTTGTGAGTCCAACAGGATTGGTTACCAAGGCATAATCCAGATAGATATCATAGACCTTGACGGTGGCTCCAAAGCTGAGATTTGTGTCGTAATAACCGGCTCGGATGCTGCCGTCATCCTTGTAGGTCCATTCCACTCCAAAATGGTTTGTGCCATTGTACACATAATCATAATCATACGCCAGTGTCAGCTGGGAATGGAGGGCAGGAATTGGTTGGCGTACGGCTATGCCCACTTTGGTGTTAAACAATACTTCATCTTTGATTTTACTAATGGTATCCCAGTTGATATCCGTTCCGGCAATGTCTTGGAAGTTGATGCCAAAATCGATTTTGCCTAATTCTTCCACGTCAAACACCACAGATAAATCTGTGGTGGTCTTGAGGGAAAGGTCTATTCCCGTGCCGGTGCCATAGTTGTTCCACAGTTTACGTTTGATGAATTTCACGTTTCCGCCGATGTAAAAATCAAAGGGGATTTCAAAGGAGAGCCAGCCCATATTTGCATCATATTTAAAGTGTTTGCTGAATGCAAATTGATAGAGATCGTCTGTACTGGAGAATTTGGCATCAGGCACGCCGGGGAGATGCAGATCGCTATTGTTGATGCGTTCGTCAACGTTTGTTCCCACCAGGTATGATTCGCTGAAATGGGGGATATCAGAGATGGTGAGGCGGGTGAGATTGAGCCCGATGCTGACGCCATTGGGGAGGGGCTGGATATAGCTGATATTATCGTAGGAAGCCAATCCGGAATACAGAAAGGCATGCATGGCTGCCACTTCCATCTTTGTGATCCCAGAGATACCGGCAGCATTCCAATAGATGGCAGAGCCGTCATCAGCAATGGCAGAGAAGGCTCCTCCCATGCCCAAAGCGCGCACTCCGGAGCCTATCATCATAAAATCGCCGGCATAACGCCCCGCATTCAGGGGAATGAGGGCGGCAGCAATTAGGAGGCAGAGTATTATAATCTTTTTCATCTTATCTCCTACTTTAAGATTGCCATTTTCATTGTCTTTTCAATAGTTTTTTTACCCTTGCGGGCAATCACCTTATAAAAGTACATGCCGTTGGCGAGAGGGAAGCCCTGTTCATCTGTGCAATCCCAGCCATAAAGCGTGCGCGGAAACTCGTGGTATCCAACGCCGGTGGGCAGATAATCGAAGGTTTTCACCAGGCGTCCAGCCACCGTGTATACTTTGATGGTCACGTTGTCCGCATCATCGGTAAGCACATAGGTAAAGCGGGTGCGTCCGTCATTTTTGGGGTCTTCGGCTCTTCCCAATACGGGGTTGGGATAGTTTCCGATGCGGGTGATATCGAAGGTTTCATTTACCACAAACTGAATCTCACGGGTGTTGAAGTTGCCGTTTACGTCCCTGCAATCCACCACCAGGGTGTAATTCCCTTTGCGCAGGCTGAGCTGGTATTTGATGGGGATGCGGTTGATATTATCCAGATTGATGGCGGTCACATAGTCTTCCTCTGGAACCTCGGTGCCATTGAGGTAGAGCCTGATGGAATCATCAAACACGTCTATCCCATTGGCATCGCTTAGCATCAGGGAGATCACTCCGCTGCCGGATACATAACCGCCCACGGTGAATTCCTGATCCTGCACGTTCACATCGATGGTGGGGCGGATGAGGTCACGATTGCGATAGATGGTGTAGAGACCTTGGCGGTTTACTTCAAATACCACTTTGTTTTCGCTGGTGGAGATGTTTCCGCCTTGCAGTATCCATTTTGACCCGCGGGCATCCCAGCGGTAAATCTTGTATGAATTCTCATTTTCATACTGTTGGGCATCCTCATCGTCTTGGCTGTAAAAGAAGTGGAGCTTGATCATTTTACCGCTTACAAAGACGTCTGAAGAATCCACCAGAGCACTATTTAAGGTCTTGATTTCATAGGCGGTGGATCTCATCTGGGAGTGCCCACTATCCACGGAGCGCAGGGCAATGGGGTGGATATCCGGCTGGTTGCTGGCTTCCAGAATGCCAAATTCGCTTACGTGGAACAAGGCTTCTGTGCCGGTGGGCACCAGATTGGCAGGGATTTCACACAGAACGTTGCTATCCACGGATGGGATTGCCATGCCTTCCGATCCCACAAGATGGAAGTTGAAAGGCGCAGTGAGGGTGATGCTATTGTTTATGCTATTGTTGTATTGCCATTCAGGGAAGGAGCTGTTGTAATTTACATCCACTTGAAACCGGATATTACCAGATGCCAGACCGGTGAGGGGGATGGTCTCCCATCTGGACTCATTGACATCCAGGGGACCAAGGGTCTGGGTGCTAAACACTTGATTGCTGACCTCATCTATGCGGACCATCAGCCTGAGCGGAGTGTCGATAGAGGCTGCATTCCCTATGTTTGAGACCAAAACCTTGATTACAAAGTCATTTTCTATCCGTTCCAGCTTGATGTCTTCCAAGGCAAGGTCTGGTCCTGCAAAGACCAGGCTTTTACGCACTGATTCATAGCTGCCTTCAGTGGTGACGATTGTATAGCGATAGAATATCTCTTTTCCGGTGGGTCTGGGTGCCTGGCCATGGGAGGTGATCCAAGTGTTGGATTCCTCATCCAAAAGCTCCATGGGGATGTTTATCCAGGGATTGTTTGAGATATCAGGATTCAGCTGGAGGTTGCAAGTCATGGATATTATGGGAGCAGGGGAAAATGCTTTTGCCACAAATTTTACGGAGTCTTGCCAGGTGGGCTCTGCAGGCTGCAGGAGGTGATGAAATACCGCTGGCCTGCCCACGGCAAAGGAGGATTGTCCCACGTACTCATGTTCGTTTGAATACCCAGCCACGAAGATGCCACGGGAGAAGCTGGAGTCGGACCCCGTGGGTATCACATAGTTGGTGTTAAAATTGCCGTTTATCACGGGGATATCGTAAGGTACGTTGATCACCTTTTCGTTATCTTTCATAATGTACAGGCGGGCTGCTGTGACCTCAGGAGGGAAGTTTGCCTGCACATACAGGGTATCGCCCTGGTCAAAGTAGTGGCGATCCATATTCCCGATGACTTCATTGCGGGGTTTGCGCATCTTGAGGGCAACATCGCCCAGAAATGCGTAGCCATCGGTGAGAGCCTGTCTGACAATAACACTGTTTGTAAAACTGTAGAATCTTGCAAGTGTATATTGCATGGCTATACCAAGTGTATCAAAATCATGCTGATAAACAGCTTCGTTGAACGCCAGACCCCAATCCTCATCTTGATGCAGATATCCCAATCCGCTGAATCCCAAGGTCGCTATGGCGCCTTTATTGGGCTGCATGATCAATGCCTCACTTATGGAGGCAGCTCCGTTGGTATCGAATGCAGAGGCATAACATGCCAGGCTGAGGAAGACGGGGTAGGTTTGGTTGTTCAGGGTGGCAACGTCATTGAAGTTAAAGAGGTTATAGTCTGCCCACACGCGCCCTCCACCGTGCCCCAAGAATTGGACAAACTGGGTGCCGCTATTGATGGCGTCTTTGAGGGCAAATGTACCGCCAAAGTAATCTGTACTGGTGGACTGGGTGGATGTGTAAACCCTGGTGACCCGATAATCCTCTGGGATGCAACGACGCTTGATCTTTTCGGATTGCTGCGCAAAGATATCATCAGGATCGGTGATCTTCCCTCCGCTGGTGAAAGTGAGATGGCTATTCCACAGCCTATTGGCAAGGGCATTGTACTGGTATGATTCCATCTTTTCCGCCACCGGCAGGATCTGGTCTGGCCTCCATACATTGATCCTGGATATGGCAATATCCGGCAGGGTGTCTTCGCCCACAATGCAGGCATACCAGTTGTCACTGGCAGTGGCTCCGTGTTTGTGGGTCCAGATCTTTTTCACTGGAATTGTATTGTAAACCCGTGAACGGCTGTTGTCACGCTCGTCGTCCGTCCCTTCTCCCAATAATAGCACATGGCTCAGCTGGGGCTCTGCCCAGTTATTGTAGGCATACTTCAGGAAATCCTTGAGGGGCTGGGCATGGCGGATACCGTGGTTAAATTCATCAAAGATATCCTGATAATCCACCATCATCACGCTGTAACCTTTGGTCTCATACAGTTCTTTGATGCGGATGCCGCCTTCAGAGCCTATCATATCCCATCTGGTGATAATCACGAGATCGGCTTGATTGTTTGGGTTTTTGAGGTCTGAGGGCACATCCAGCCTTCCCATGATGGGGCGCATCTTTTGCTTTTGTGTGCAGGCATAATATTCGATGGCAGTGGATGCCACGCTATCCTGCATGGTCACTGTCCAGGGTCCTGTTCCCTCAGGATCAAATGATTCGATTTGCAGGTTGTTAAACACGCTGGAGCCTATCTTATACACAGATACGTCATTCGTGCTAAAGCCACCTATTTCAAATTGGTAAAGAGCTCCGGGGCGGTTGGAGGGCTTGGTGAATTTGATCAAATCATTATTCGTGCGGTATTCGCGCCAGTATTTGATGTCGATATAATCCAGCAACACCTGCTCTCTATCGCCCATAACGGTATTGCCAGAAAGGCTGATATACACATTATTTGTGCCGTGATAGAGGAAGGTATTGGGGATGGGCCTGGAGTTTTCAAACACCTGTTCTGTCTGCCCAGTCCAGGTGTGGGTATTGATCATGCCTTGGTTCAGGCGAACGCTTGCCTCGTGGTCCCATTGACCGGGCAACACGGAATCCGAATAGGTGAGCCCATGCAACACCACCTTTGCGCTGGCTGTGCGGGTGGTGGCATCAATGGGATACTGCAGTTGGATGGGGATGATATCCAGGTTTGGAGCGCTGATCCTGCGCCAAAACCAGTTATCTTCCTTAAAGTAGTTCTGATCCGTAATCCAGCCGTGCCCCAGCTTGTCATAAACCAGTTGCTGTTCAAAGTGTTCCGTATGTTCATAGGCATCGGGCACGATATAGCGGGCAGTGTTGGATTCTATCAAGCCGCCGTTTTCCACCGCCATCCGTGCTCCCAGGGAGTCTTTGAGATACAGGGTATACACGTTTTCCTGGGTGTAGGAATCCATGTATCCCTCTTTACCGGGATTGCGGCGTCCGTAAAATTCAAAATAGTCATCATCATCAAAGCTGCCATCCTCTTCACCCACAAAATGGATGGGAACGTTGCCGTTTTTATCCAATAGCTCCAATCTGCGCGGATCCAGGGTATTCAGATCCCACGCCATGGTAACGCCCAAGGTATCCACTTCGGCATCGATGATACCCTGTATAAAAGCCTTATTCACCCTGTAGATGCCGTCTTTATCCACCAGAAGCTGGATGCGCGAAACTATATTGCCCCGATACTGAGGCGCCTCATAGCTGTGGTCGCGTGTCTTTTCCAGTCTCCAGCTTTGGGAAGTGGCATTATTGAGGAAAAAGGCATCCGCAGCACCATCCAGAGGGTTCTTGGCAAGCTGCCAGTTTTTGGGTGAATTCTTATCACCAGAGATGGAGATACGCAGGCGGATATAGTTGTGTACGATCAGCTCCTGGGAGAGGGCTCGATATTGGAAGGGTCTGATATGCAGGGGGATAAACCTGCGGTTACCGATAAAGGCAGGCTCGCCTTTTTCCACTATCACTGCCGGATAAAGCTGGTCGCTATTATAGATGCGCGGATTCTGATAAAATTCATAATCCACATCCCAATCATCCAACACCATGCGGGCAGCAGGGTAGAGATTGATATTCCTAAGGGAGCTGTGGCGGCTATCCAGGATTTGGATAGAGATATCTCCATCCACGGGAATGGCGATGGCTTCGCTGTATGTGCGCAGGAGGGGGTAGCCTTCCTCGGCATCCACTGCGCCATAATCCGATGCTATCTTCTGCCAAGTGCCGTTGCCATCACGGCTATGCTCCAAAGTGTAATCCGGCAGAGCAAATTCCACGATCAGCTCATCCATGCTTTCGCTGATGAGGCTGATACCGCTGCTCCAGGCGCAGACCGCCCACAAAAGCAGCATCCATGCAATAATATATCGCTTCATGCAAATACTCCTATACTGTCTTCCCATACGAAAGGGGGTTTGAGGGTCAGAGTTTATTGTTCCGCTGGGCTATATCCCGGCGAAAGCGTTTGTTAGCAAAGTTTATCTTGTTTATATCGTTATATGCGGCGTGCCTGGCAGCTTCCCTGTCTTTACCAAGGGCGGATACGCATAACACTCTGCCGCCACTGGTGATAAGGGTGCCGTCTTCCTGGGCAACGCCTGCATAATACACACGGTTGTAAAGAGGGGATGAGATGGTGATGGGCATGCCTTTCTCATAGCTTCCAGGATACCCGTCAGATGCCAATATCACCGCCACACAGGTTTCATCTTTCCATTGCAGGTTCAGCGAACCAACCCTGTCTTGGATGATGGCAATACACAGCTCATAAAAATCAGTATCCAAGAGAGGCAACAGCGCCTGCGCCTCAGGATCGCCCAAGCGGCAATTGAATTCCACCACTTTGGCGCCTGCTGAGGTAATCATCAGCCCACAATACAGGAAACCGGCAAAGGGGCATCCTTCCTCCCGCATGGCTTTCAGGATGGGCTCCACGATCTCTTGATGAATCTGAGAGCGCCAGGGCTCCGCTTCCCAAACGGGGGCAAATGCGCCCATTCCGCCTGTGTTGGGTCCCCGGTCTCCATCCAACAGTTGTTTATGATCTTGCGAGAAAAGAGTGGTTACATAATCCACTGCGTCTGTGACGGCAAAAAGCGATACTTCCCATCCTTGTAAAAACTCCTCTATCACCACTCCCTTGGGAGAACTTTCTGAGGAATTAGCCAACAGTTGTAAAAGCGCATCTTCCGCTTCCGCTTGGTTTTGAACAATGATCACCCCCTTGCCTGCTGCCAAATAATCTGCCTTGATTACAGCTGGATAGGGGCAGGAATCTGCCACATAGTCCATAGCCTCATCCAAAGAATAGCTGTGAAAGAAAGC
>JAAYJN010000048.1 GCA_012522935.1 Candidatus Cloacimonadota bacterium
AGATAGAGTATTAAACCTGTGCCACGGAGAAGAGAATTATGAAACGAATCTTGTTAGCCCTTATCCTAATCAGCCTCACGGCAATATCTTATGCTCAAATGACAGCACAGGTGATAGCTCAAAACCATTCCCCTGATGCCTATACCTTTGGCAGCAACGTGAACATGCGCATCGAAGTGAACCAAGGCAATGAACTGATAAAAAGCGTGTATATCAGATACCGCCCCATCATCAAAGACGCCTCGGAGCTTAACTATCGAAAGATAGCCATGAGCCCCCGTTCCCCCGGCTCAGACATCTGGGAAGGCACCATCAAACACTCTGATATCGGGGATAAAGACATTGAGTATTACTACGAATTTACCCTTCTGGATGACAGCGTGGAGAAGATGCCTTGGGATATGGACGTAAACGGCGCATACATGCTGGTGGCAGGTGCGCTAAAAAGCCGCCTGGAGAATGGCTTTGTGCTGTTGAGCCAGGATGGAGACATAGACCAAAGTGACGGCTTTATCTTTGCCGTTTCCTATCTTACCATTGCAGACCATGTGGATGAAAACAGCATCCGCGTGTGGGTGGGCGGCAAGGACGTTACCAAAAAAGCCACCATCACCGATAATACCATTATTTACCGCGGAAGTGCACAAGCTGGTGAAGTGCGCGGCATGATAACTGCCAAAATTGATGGAGAGAACGTGCAATCCCCCACCTGGACCACCACCTCCACGGGCAAAATAAGGCTCCCCATCACCTATTACGGAAGCGTCAACTTTGCCTCCAATATCTACGATTACAATATCAAAGACCCCCAAAGCAGCTCAGTTAGTTCAGGTTATGACAGCAAAAATGAATTTGTGGGCTGGGGAGACGTGACTGCCAGCATGGGCAGGATCACTGCATTCTCCAATATCTACATGAATTCCCACGAATCGTCCAAATACCAGCGCATCAACCGCTACACCATGGGGCTCAGGCTCCCCTCCTTTGAGATAATTGCCGGAGACTACAGCCCCACCATTAGCCCGCTCACCATGAACAACCGCAACCTTTTTGGCCTATCCGGACGCCTCTATAGCCATGGCGTTTCCCTGGAGCTTTCCGCAGGTGAAATGCAGAGAGCCACCCTGCTCAAAGATGAAGACGACACACCCTTAAGCGCCACCTTCAAGCAGGAAGCCATCGGCTTCAGACTGAGAATGGGGCCGGAGGACGGCTTTTCCATCGGCATCAATGGCACTCGCAACCGTGATATCATCTCTTCTTTGGATGAAAATGCCATCATCCTGAATAATCCCAATGCTGGCAAAGATGACGGTGACGATGCAGATGATACCGAGCCTTTGCATAGCTATATCGTGAAGCCTCAAGACAACCTGGTGCTAAGCGTGGATGTGAAACTCAATATCCCAGACCAGAGGGTGGTTTTGGGAGCAGAGCTGGCAGGCAGCCTGTTGAATAGAGATACCAGAGGCGGCGTCTTTAGCGCTGATGAGCTGGAACAAATAGGCGGATTCACCAATCTAACCTCCAAGATTGATCTCACCCAGCTGGCAGATATCTTTGTGGTAAACCGCAATATGGAACCCCTGTATCCAAACAGAGAAAACCTCAATTGGCTGGCTTGGATGGCATACTTCCGCACCTACTTTTGGAACAACCTCTTCAATATCTCCTACAGCAACACAGGCTCTGCCTTCAATGCCCTCAGCACAAACTATCTGCAAAAAGACAACACCGTGCTCTCCATCACAGATCAATTCTTCTTGGGGCGCACCTTCACTCTCACCGGAGGCTACAACCATCAGACGGATAACCTCTCCAAAGACTTTGCCGAAACAAATCACAACATATCCTGGTTTGCCCAAGGTCTCCTGCGCATAGCCAATTATCCCTATCTGAAGGCTGCATTCTTCAATACGGATTTCATGAACAAAAACAACCCCGCAGTGCAGCCCGCTTCCCAGTTTACGCCTTACAAGCTGAATTCCAAGAACCTATCTGTTGGCATGGGCTATGATGCCCCGCAAATCCCCATCCTGCCATCCCAGTTTGACATCAGCTACCGCATGAATATGAACGACCGCAAGGAAGGAGAGGCAGCCAATGAAGACCTGATCTTTGAAAACTTCGATTACAGCGTCAATTTTAGTATGAGCAACCGCATGCTATATATCCCCTTGCGCACCCAGTTTGTACTGTCTCTTGCCAATAACAAAAGGGATCTGGGTTTCAGCGAGGGGGTGTCTATAAACGAGCTACACAAAAATAGCAACTTCACCTTTTTTGGCAGGACGGAATACTCCCTATTCGACAGCAGGATGGTCCCCTATCTCAGCTACAGAAGGGTGAACCTCACCGGAGATCAGAAAGATCAATCATACGATTACCTCACCGTGGGCATAGATTCCGTACCCCTCCACAACCTCTCCGTGGGCACCTGCATCAGCCAAAAGTATCACCGTATCCAAGATCAAACAAACTATAAAAACGACAGCTTTACCTGGAGATTCCAGGTGAGCCAGAGATTTTAGAACAAATCCACTTAATATCGAGGGACGTCCATAGCGGCGTCCCTCCCACTATTGGGAGCAAACAATGAAGTATCTCAGACATTTTTCAATTCCCCTCATCATCCTCATCTTTGTAAAACTCATCTTTATATCCGGCTTTTTTGCCAAATTGGAACGTGGCAGCCAAGACGGCCTCTTCAACATCCGTGGCAAGCAGCCCCTTTCCGACGATATCGTGATCATCGCCGTGGATGATGAAACCTTCAACGCCCTGGATATTACCTGGCCTTTCCCCAGGGAATATCACGCCAAATTGATAGAAAACCTCAACCGCGCTGGCGCCCGATTGATAGTGTTTGATATCGAATTTACGGAAACCACCCAGCTGGAACAGGACGGACTTTTGGCACAAGTGGCAGCAGAACATCAAAACGTGGTCTTTGCCGGCAAGATTGCCGAGGGCAGAGGAGGAGCCAGCCATCAACAGCTTTACACGCCCATAGCTCCCATCATCAACCACAACCTCAGCTGGGGATTGGTAAATCTGGGTGCAGATATCGATGGTGTGATGAGAAAATATGCCCTCTTTCACAAGTTAGACAAAGAGCCTTTTTACACGATTGGCATCACCACACTGGCAAATTCACGCAATTATGACCACCAGTGGAGCAAGCAAATCAAGATGGATGGCGGCAAGCTGATTGTGCGGGATAAACAAATTCCGTTATACAACCAGAATGAAGCGCTCATCAATTACTTTGGTCCTGCCCATTACTTCCCCACTCATTCATATTCCAGCATCCTGGATGACGGCACGATAGCTTTGCCGGGTCAGCAGGGAGTGGAAACCAACGATTTTGAAGACATCCTTGCCGCCGGAGTGCTCAAGGATAAAATCGTGTTGGTGGGAGCTTATGCAAACGATCTGCACGACTATTTCCCTACACCGTTCTCCAGTAAAGCACAGATGCCAGGGGTGGAAATCCATGCCAACTTCCTGGAGATGGTATTGCAAAACAAATACCTCTCACACCTCAATTCCTGGCTGGTACTACTGCTGGAGCTCATCCTGGTCTTTGCACTTTGGTTTGTATTCAAAAAGCTGAAGCCCCTCTGGGGTGTCATCCTGCTGGTGATCTTGGGTGTGGCACACTTTATCATCGCCTACCAGCTCTTTGCCCGCGCCGGCACCATCGCCCCCATCATCCAATTCCTTGTCCTCTTTATCCTTATCTATCTGGCAGGGCTCATCAGACACTATCTTGAATCGCAAAAGGAAAAACGCTTCATCCGCAACGCTTTCCAACAGTATATGGCTCCGGAACTGGTCTCAAAACTGTTGAACGATCCCAAAAGCCTGAAATATGGAGGCTCCTTGCAAGAGGTGACCGTGCTGTTTTCGGATATCAGGGGCTTTACCACCTATTCCGAAAAATATAAGCCGGAAGAAACCGTGCAAATCCTCAAAGAATATCTCACCGCCATGGTCAACACCATTACCGCCAATGAGGGTATCGTGGATAAATTTATGGGAGATGCGATAATGGCGCTGTTTGGAACGCCTGTCAAGCTGGAAAATTCTGCCCTAAACGCCTGCAAAACAGCCTTGATGATGCGAGAAAAACTAAGCGAATTGCAAGCAAAATGGTGCAAGGAAGGGCGTGAAGGCCTGGAAATCGGTATTGGCATCAACACTGGCTCTGCCGTGGTGGGCAATCTGGGCAGCGAACAGATCTTTGATTATACCGCCATTGGGGATAATATCAACTTGGGAGCCCGTCTGGAAACCATCAATACACAATATGATACCCAAAACCATATCATTATCAGCGAATTTACGCTGGAAAAGGTGAAGGATCAGGTGGAAACCCGTTATCTGGACGAAGTGAAGGTGAAAGGCAAAGATAAACCGGTGAAAATATACGAATTGATAAGCCTAAAATAGAGCAGAATAGACAGTTTATCATGGATTCCCAGCCCAACTAATCCGCCTTTTCCATGATGATTTTGCCACAACGCACCTGAAACTCGGCTGGCGCTTGCCCATTAGCCTCCCTTGTACCACCCTTGTCTCACCCTTGTCGAGACAAAGGAGAGACAAGGGTGGTTAATGGGCTTGACTTGTCCGAGATGGTGCTTTACTGAAACCTGAAACCTGTAACCTGGCACCTGAAATACCGTCTCTCCGAGACTCGTAACGCACTCATATAGCGTGAGTTGACCTAAAATATCGTCTCTACCGAGACTCTTTAGGGAGCTCGCTTCGCTCGCAATGTTTTAGGGCTAATGCTCAGTCTATTTTGAATTTATAAAACCATTGTAAATAATATAATTGGTGGTAAACTAAAAAACGGCGTCAGCTACTTCATAACAGTGCGAAGCACGCTCAACTTGAGCAAAGCGAATCTCAACCGTGAGCAAAGCGAACACTCAACCGGCGCCTTGGCGCCTCTCATCGCGAGCGCAGCGAGCTCCCCTGGCCTCTGGCCTCTGGTCTCTAATCTCTAAACCTCTGTATTTAGCCAATAATCAGGAACCAAATGAGGTTGTTGATACCAATCAGGAAATTGATAATCAAAAAAGCCCAGAGCATGTATTTGA
>JAAYJN010000049.1 GCA_012522935.1 Candidatus Cloacimonadota bacterium
ATGATGACTGGGTTGCCCTGACGGTGCAATTGACCGAATATCTCTAAGATACCACCTCCGGAGGTGCTGTCCAGATTGCCTGTGGGTTCGTCTGCCAATAGGATGGAAGGGGAATTGACGATGGCGCGGGCTATCGCCACTCTCTGGCGTTGACCTCCGGAAAGCTCCGAAGGTTTGTGCCTCAGCCTATCGCTCAAGCCCACGCTATCCAGGATGTTGCGTGCCTGACGGTTGCGCTCTTTGGAGCCCATGCCCGCATACATGAGGGGGAGCTCCACATTTTTGAGCACGTTCAGATGGGGGAGAAGGTTAAAACTCTGGAACACAAACCCGATTTTGGCATTGCGTACGGCGGCTAACTTGCGGCGCTCCATTTGGCTCACCAAAAGACCATCCAAATAGTATTCGCCTTCGCTGGGTGAATCCAGACAGCCGATGATGTGCATCAGGGTGCTTTTCCCGCTGCCGGAGGGTCCCATTATAGCCACAAATTCTCCGCTCTCGATCACGATATCCACGCCATCGAGAGCTCTCACCTTGATCTTACCAAGGTCGTAATCCTTTACAAGTCTATCTGTTTTGATTATTTCCATAAGTTTTATCCATAAAAGCCACACTATTGATCTGAGACTTATTGTCAACATAAATCGAGTGTTTAGGGATTGGGTGGGGAAGTATATTCGCAGGGCAAGACCGGGCTCAAGCCCCATCATATCCCTCAATGCAGTGCGGGAAAGGGGCAGAAGGCTGTGTTTCTATCCTGATGATGCCGCTGGTGTATCAGCCTACCAGAGACACCTCTTCTTCCATGGGTATCTCATGGGGTTGTATCATCTTATCCGCTTTGAGGTTTTTGAGGATGTGGTACACAAAGGTAAAGGACAGAGCGGTGGTGATCATATCCGCCAGGGGCAGCGCCAACACCAGGCCTTCAAAGCTGAGCTGGGCATTCAGCAGGAATATCAGCGGGATATACACAATGCCCTGGCGGGAGATGGCAATGATAAATGCCTGAAATGCCTTGCCCATGGATTGGAGGCTGGTCATCAGGATCATGCCCATTGCCATCACCGGAATCACGAATATATAGGCTGCCAATACGGATGAGCCATAGGTGATGACGTCTTTTTCCTTGGTAAAGGCAGACAGTATTTGCACCGGGAAAAAGATGAAGAGCAGCAGGAAGAAGATAGACATCCAAAGGCAGATGGTGATGGATTGGCGGATGGCTTTTTTCATGCGGGGATAATTGTGGGCTCCATAGTTGAAGCCAATGAGGGGCTGTACGCCCACGGAAATCCCGATAAAGACAAATGAGGGAATGCTGAATACCCTTGATGCCACACCCAATGCCGCCACGTGGAGATCAGAATAGTATCCACCCAAACGGTAGGAAATCATATTGCCAATGCCCATCATGATCTGGCTCAAAGAGGCAGGGATGCCGATAAAGAGGATCTGTTTGTAGATTTCCAGATCAAAGCGTAAAAAGCGCAGAGCGGGGGAGGCGATGCTGTGGCCGGATAGGTAATAATAGATAAAGAAGCCGGTGGCTATCGCCTGTCCGATCACGGTGGCCACCGCGGCTCCGGTTACACTCATATTGAACACAAAGATAAAGAGAGGATCCAAGATGATATTGAGGCCGGTTCCCAGCATCAGTCCAGCCATTGCAGCCTTGGCTGCCCCCTCTGCCCTCAAGAGCTGTACCAAGGTGAATTTGAGCATGATAAAGGGGGTGCCCAACATAATCCAAAACATATAGTTATATGCGGGTTGATAGGTTTGTTCGCTGGCTCCCACAGCCCTTAGGAAACTGGGGATGAGGAGGGTGCCTCCAACGGCAATGATGATGGAGACGATGCCAGAAGTGACGATGGCAGTGGTGGCGGTTTCGCGCGCACCTTGATAATCCTTTCTGCCCAAGAGCCGGGAGAGATAGCTGCCTCCACCATTGCCAAAGATACCGGCAATCGCCATCTGAAAGGTGAATAGCGGCAGGGAGATGGATACCGCAGCCACCAGGACGGGATCGTTCAATTTGCCGATAAAAAAGGTATCGGTGAGGTTGTACAGGATGCTCACCATCATGCTCAGCACGCTGGGGAGAGAGAGGTTTATAATAGCACTCGTGAGAGGCTTTTCTTGCAGAACGTATATCTTACTTTGTTTCATCTATTACCTTTATTTATACTGTAAAAAAACGATTGTGGGCATGGCAGATTATGAGCGGGAGCTCTATCAGGATTGCATCAAACAGAGCATTCCAAAGAAATGGCAGATGCTGCCAGCCAGTACAAAGAGATGCCACACGGCGTGATGGTAGGGCATTTTTTTGAATACATAAAACACCACTCCCAGGGTATAACACACTCCTCCTGCCAGCATCCACATCAGCATTTGTGGGGAAACCTGACTCCGGAGGGGATCGATGATGATGAGCACCATCCAGCCCATAAGAATATAGATGGCAATGGATAGCGCCTTAAATTTACCCATGGCAAAGATCTTGAGATTGATGCCCAGGATGGTGAGCAACCAGATGATACCAAACAGAGTCCAGCCCCATGCTCCCCTCAGGTGTCCGGTGGTGATGGGTGTATAGGTGCCGGCGATGAGCAGGAAGATGGAGGAGTGATCCAAAATGCGGAAGAACGCCTTTACCCTGGGTTGGGGGAAGGCGTGATAGAGCGTGGATGCCAGATAGAGGGCGATCATCGTGGCGCCGTAGATGCTAAAGGATACTATCTTCCAAATATCGCTCTGACGGGCGGCGAATACCACCAAAACCACCAGTGCCGCAATGGAAAGCCCTACGCCGGTGCCGTGGGTGATGCTATTGGCAATCTCTTCTCCCAGGCTCTGTTTTTGACTGAGGGGTATGCGGTCTAAAAACCGGGGTTTCTGTTCTTTATGTGTTTGCTGTTGTGTATAATTGGGTGATTTCATCTATGACTACCTGGGGCACAAGCCCTTGGATGGATTGTTGTTTGGCAATAAGAGAGCGAATCTGACTGGAGGATATATCCGGCGGGGTGAGGTGTTTCACGATATATTGTGGTGCCGGATCAGGAGGGATGACGGCATATCCGGGACGGGGGATAACGATAAAATAAACATGCGCTTGCAGCCACTGATAATCATACCAGGAGGGCAGTTGGGGCAGATTGTCGCTGCCGATCACAAAGCCAAATCTCATTCCGGGGTATTTGAGCTGCAGCCTTTGAATCAATTGACTGGTATAGCCTTGGGCTTGGTTATCCTCATCCCAAAGCAGCATCCCAGGCTCCAAAACCTTGGCAATCAACCGGTGCCGCACCTGATAATCCAGCACGGTATGGCCACTTTTAAAATGGTGATTTCCCACGGGCAAAAATGCCAGCTCCCCGATAAGGGGATCTTGCAACAATTGACGGGCAACATATAGATGTCCATTGTGAATGGGATCAAAATTGCCGCCAAAGAGGGCGGTGAGTTTGCAGGAAGTGTGGCTCAAGGCGTTAGAACTTGCGGCGCAGTTTTTTGGCTTCTTTGCTGTCTGGATACTTATCCACCAGCTTCTGATAAAAGGCACTGGCGGCATCTGCATTTTTTTGACGCTTGGCGATGATGGCGCTATAGTAAAGCGATTTACGGTCTGGCTCGTTTGTATTGCCCAGCTCGATTACCTCGTCAAAATACATCAATGCAGCGCTGTAATCCTTCATTTTATAGCTGATATACCCGCTTTGGAAGCGTTTCTCGATGATTTTGTTTTGCCCCTTGCGGATATATTCAATGGCATCTTTGGTGCGGGGGTCGTTGGGAAAGCGCTCGATAAACACACGGAAGGAGGCGATTGAAGCACGGGTTTCCGCCTGATCGTATTGAGCAGGCAAGGATTCGTGATACATACATAGTGCCGTCTGAAAGTATGCCGTTGCCACATCATCGTGTTTGGGGAATGTGTTTATAAATTCTTCATAAGCAGCGCGGGCATCAGGAAAGCGGTTGATATTAAAAAAGCTGTCTGCTTCACGCAACAGCGCATAGGCGGTGCTGGCAGAGGAGCGTTCAAAATAGATATCTCCATACAGTTCTGCCGCACGGGCAAACTTCTTTTTAGCAAAGAGTTCATCTGCTTTTTGCAGCTTTTGTTCGCTGGTGTCATAGCTGATATTTTTGGCACAGGAAGCCATTAAAGCTATCAGGATAAGGAGAATGAGGGCGCCGTGTCGTGTTTGCATTTGTGTGTTTGTCTCCGCTTTATTCTATTGTCCACAAGAGGTAGATGATTGATGCCAAAGCAGCAGTTACCAGCATCGGTTCATACCATTTAATTCCGTGGAGGGTTTGGTTTTGAGTGTGGCTTGTATTCAATTCTTTACTAATGGTATCCAGCTTTCTGAGCTGCCTGGAGGGCAGCTCTATCTGCTTGATATTAAAGACGTACAGTGGCTTTCTTTGGCTGCTGTAGGTGAGGAATCCTTTCTTGCTCACCGTCTGCCATTGCAGTTCCATTTCCACCAAAAGCAGGATTGCCTTTGTGAGGTTCAAGCTTTCCAGATCGTAAGATTCCTCTTCATCCAGGTTGTCTGTTTCCTCATCAAAGAAAGCCGGGGAGTGTTGCCGTGGCATTATTTCACGAAGATCAGCGCCTTGTTCCAAAAGCAACTTTTTGATCTCGGTTGCCAAGGCCTGGCTCCACTCACCGGCTCGAATATCCAGTATTAAGGGTTCATCTGTAGTGATACCGTTTACTATTTGATGGCAAATATCGGCAAGCTCTGCATCCAGCGTGAGGGCCGGTGCAAAGCTTGACCACAAGAGCAATCCCAGTATCAGCCACAGGCATTTGGGCATTATGTTTTATTCAGATAATCTAAGATATTTGTTTATCAAATCCATCCGTCTATAATCGGGATGGTCTTCTTTCAATTGGAGCAATTCCACATGGGCAGCGTAGATGTCTTCCATATTGTATTGACACATCGCCAGCTTCATGGATGCATCAGCAGCTTTGGGGTGTTCGGGAAACATGTTTTTCACCTGTTGGAAATAAAAGGCTGCCACGCTCCATTCCTTTGCGCCATAATAGTTTTCTCCAATCCAATAGTAAGCGTTGGCGCTCAGGGGTTCATTGGGGAATTGATGCAGGAATTCCTCAAATTTGAGGATGGATTCTTCAAATTGATTCTTGTTATACAGGGTCAGAGCCGCCTTGTATTGGGTGGCGATATCCTGTTGGCGTCTTTGTTCTTTTTTGGCGCGCTCTTGAGAGATCACGTCTGAAAGGTCGGCAAGAGGTTCCGCCACTTCTCCCCACATCTCATCCACTCTATAGCGCAGGGAATTGATATCCCTGGCGATGGTCACCAATTCGGTTTCACGCTCATTGCGCACAACGCTCAGGCTTTCCGACAGGTCGTCACGCAGGTTTTCTATTTCCATATCAATGTTGCCCAAACGGCTGGAGATGGTGTCCAAGGCACCTGTCATATATTCTTGTTGAGCAGCATCGCCTGAGTTTTCCTTGAGCTCGGCCAACATATCCATAAAGGCATCCAACACAAAATCTGTGTCTTCGCGATAGGTTTCCAGCTCTCTCCACAGCTTCTCAATCTCCTTGTCCAAGTCTCCATGATCCACAGTAATCAACATGGGCTCATCTATGGACATCACTTGTGGTTCGGGCTCAGGTTGGTTTTTGAGGTCAACAAGGGTCTCGGTAAAGGCATTCAACACAAAATCAGTGTCTGCTCGATAGAGTTCCAACTCTTCACGCAGCCTGTCTATATCAGAGGCATTATCGGCATACTCTTCAGTTTTGCTTCTCACCTGCAGTTTCAGCTCGGTATGTTCCTTGTTCAGCTCTGCTATTTCAAGGGCGTTTGCAGCATATGCATCAGACCCTTCTTTCACCTTGCGGCTCAGCTCATCTTGCATGGCAACCAGATTTGTGGCTCTGTCATTCAAGCTGGCAAGCTCTTCATAAATCAGAGGAAGCTCGGATTCATAAAGAGCTATTTTGTCTGCCTCCAATTCAAGAAGCAGCTCACTGATCCTCTCTTTTTGGGCAAGGATATCTTTGCGCAAGACTTCCAGCTCGGTTTCTTGCTCTCCTTGCTTGGACATCAGAGTCTGGATCTTATCCTTTTCCACCCTGAAAGTCCGGTTACTTACACATCCTACCATCACCAAAGCGGTAAGAACAAGCAGTAAAAGACTTTTTTTCATGTTACACTCCTTGTATTATTTGGTTTATAAGCTTGTAAGAAATGCTTTATAGCCCCTGTATGTGGAATACAAATCCGCTTTGCTGCACATCTCATAAAGTGAGTGCATGCCCATCAGACCTGTACCACAATCTATTACTTCTGCGCCCAGATTGGCAAGGATATAGGCGATGGTACCGCCGCCGCCTTCATCCACCTTGCCCAAAGCGCCCATCTGCCAATACACTCCGGCATCGTTGAAGATGCGGATTACTTTGGCTACGAACTCTGCATTGGCATCGTTACAGCCGGATTTGCCACCGGCACCGGTGAATTTGGAGATGCCCACGCCGTGGTTGAAAAGCGTGGCATTTTGGCGTTCGTGCACGCCGGGATAGTTTGGATCCAT
>JAAYJN010000050.1 GCA_012522935.1 Candidatus Cloacimonadota bacterium
GAACTTAATAAAGGGGTATGATCAAATGATTAGACCGAGTAATATAGATAAGATCGCCCTTCGCAATCGTCGCCGCGCCGCTATCCGCAAACGCATCAGCGGCAGCCCGGAGCGTCCCAGACTGGCAGTATTTCGTAGTCACAAGCATATTTATGCCCAGATTATTGACGATACCACCGGCAAGACCGTGGTTTCCATGAGCGACAAGGCCAAAGGTTTCGAAATCGAAGCCGGATTGAAAAAGAGCGAGCGCAGCGCAATGGTGGGCACCAAGCTTGCCGAAGTAGCACTGGCAGCAGGTATCACCAAAGTGACATTCGATCGAGCTGGATACAAATTCCATGGTCGCATCAAGGCTTTGGCAGATGCAGCCCGTAAAGCCGGATTGGAATTTTAGGAGGATAGCTTGAATTACGATCGCAATATGAATGTAAATACCGAAGAAGAAGATGTCCTGATAGAGAAAATCATCGAGACCAAACGAGTAGCCAAAGTGGTGAAAGGCGGCCGCAACTTCAGCTTTAGCGCCATCGTAGTGGTGGGCGATAGAGCCGGCAATATTGGCGTGGGTTATGGCAAAGCCAACGAAATCGTGGATGCCATCCGCAAAGCCAAGGAACGCGCCTCCAAGAGCATGTTTCGCGTGCCCATCATCAAGGGAACCATCCCTCATGAAGTGATGGCTCGCTATGGCGCCAGCCGTGTGATGATGAAGCCCGCCGCAGCCGGCACCGGCGTGATTGCCGGAGGCACCACCCGTGCCATCTTTGAAGCTGCCGGCATCGAGAATATTCTGTGCAAATCCCTGGGTTCAAACACCCCCACAAACGTGGTGAAAGCCACCGTTTCTGGGCTGAAGAGCATGCGCACGCTGAGCGATATTGCCCGCCTGCGCAACAAATCCATTGCCGAAATCACCGGCAGGGAGGAGAAATGAAGCTCAAGGTAACCCAAATTCGCAGCACTATAAATCGTAAAGAAAACCACAAAAGGGTAATCGCTTCCCTGGGATTGGGACGCCCCGGCAAAAGCCGTATCCATGATGACAACCCTTGTATCCGAGGCATGATCAACAAGGTATCATACCTCATCAAAGTAGAAGAATTGCAGGGAGAATAAAAGATGTTGAACCTACACAATCTTGGCAAACCTGCCGGCCGTAAAGCCAAAAAACGCTTGGGTAAAGGTGAAGGAAGCGGCTGGGGCAGTCAAGCCGGCCGTGGTCACAAAGGCCGCAAAGCCAGAAGCGGTGGCACAGTACACCCCTGGTTTGAAGGTGGACAGATGCCCATCCAGCGCCGCCTGCCCAAACGTGGGTTCAAAAACCCATTCCGAGTAAGCTACAGGGTGCTCAACCTCTCCCGTCTTGTGGGATTGGAAGAGACAGAATATGACATTGCCAAAATGGAACTGATGGGATTGATCCCCTCCAAAGGACAAAAGGGACGCTTCCCCGTCAAAGTATTGGCCACCCTCAATGAAAACGAAGAATTCACCCAAAAAGTGAATATCAAAGCGAACGCCTTTTCCAAGCGCGCCAAAGAAATCATCGAAGCTAATGGTGGCAAAGCGGAGGTAGTGTAACATGTTCAAAACAATAGGGAACATGTTCCGGATTCCGGATCTTAAGAAGAAGCTGCTCTTTACGGCTCTGTTTCTGGTGCTATATCGTTTGGGTAGCTTTGTACCCATTCCAGGCGTGGATACCAGCAAGCTCTTGGCTTTCTTTAAAGGAGCCGAAGAAGGTGGCAGCACCCTCTTTGGTCTTTTGAACCTCTTTGTGGGTGGAAACTTTGAGCGAGCCTCCGTATTTGCCCTGGGTATAATGCCCTACATTACGGCATCCATTGTGATTCAGCTTTTGGGCTCCATCATTCCTTATTTTGAAAAGCTCAAAAAAGAAGGGGCTGATGGCCAGAAAAAGATGAACCAAATCACCCGCTATGCCACAGTTGGATTGGGAGCATTTAATGCCACCACCATCACCATTTGGCTTTCCAGCCTGTCTGGTGGAGTGGTCTCCAACCCCAACTTCTTTTTCCACTTCACCGGCGTGATCACCCTGATTACGGGTACCATGATCGTGATGTGGTTGGGTGAACAGATTACCGAATATGGAATTGGCAACGGCATATCCATGATCATTTTTGCCGGAATTATCGCCCGTTATCCCGAAGGGTTTATCCAGCTTTTCAAACTGATGGCTACAGACTTGAGCTATCTGTGGAAATCCATAATCGCAATCGTGGTAATGGTATTGGTGACAGCGGCTGTAATCTTTGTCACCGAAGCCATCCGCAAGATTCCCGTCCAGTATGCAAAACGCATTCAGGGCAGGAAGGTTTATGGTGGTCAAAGCACTTTCATCCCGCTGAGAGTGAATACCGCAGGCGTGATTCCCATCATCTTTTCCCAGTCCATTCTGATGTTCCCAGCCACCATCACGGCTATGATCGGCGGCAACCAGTCCACCGGCTTTTGGTATGGCTTACAGCGCCTCCTGAGCCCGGGAGCATGGCTTTATAACATCATATATGTGGCTCTAATTATATTCTTTGCATACTTTTATACTGCCATTGTGCTCAATCCCACTGAGATGGCGGAGAATATGGTGAGATACGGCGGACACATCCCCGGCAAAAAGCCCGGGAAAAAGACTGCCGAATACATCAGCTCAGTGCTCACCCGCATCACGTTGCCCGGTGCCGTATTCTTTGCCTTCATAGCCTTGGTGCCAGAATTGATGCAAAACCTGTTTAACCTGCCCTTCTATTTTGGCGGCACAGGTCTCATCATTGTGGTGGGTGTGGCTCTGGATACTCTCCAGCAGATAGAAAGCCACCTCGTGGAAAGGCATTATGATGGCTTTATGAAGAAAGGCAAACTTCGCGGACGCTCCGGTTAAAGATGATCCTGCTCAAATCGCCCTCTGAAATCGTGAAGATGCGCGCTGCAAACCGCATCGTGGCAGAGCTGTTGGATGCCTTTGTACCAATGATAAAAGCAGGCGTCAACACTTTGGAACTGGACGAATATGCCACCAAGTATATAACCCAACGTGGTGGACGTCCCGCATTCAAGGGATACACCGTATCCGGTTTGCCCCCATTTCCGGCTGCCATTTGCGCTTCTGTGAATGAAGGCATCGTACACGGTATTCCCAGTGCCAAAACGATATTGGAAGATGGCGACATTATTGGAATAGACGTGGGAGTGGAGCTGGATGGCTACTTTGGAGATGGTGCCCGCACCTACGGCGTGGGCAGTATTTCCCAGGCAGCCCAAAAGCTGTTGGATGTTACCAAAACAGCCCTGCAGCTTGGCATCGAAGCCGCCCAGCCCAATGCGCGTGTGGGAGATATATCCCACGCCATCCAGAGCTACGTCCGTTCCCAAGGATTTTATTGTGCAGACAATCTCACCGGTCATGGCATCGGCAGGGCTTTGCACGAAGATCCGCAGATACCCAATATCGGGCAGGCAGGTCGTGGTCCCCGCCTCAAAGCAGGCATGACCATTGCCATCGAACCCATGGTGAATATCGGCACCAACCGCGTGAAAGAACGTGGCTGGGAGTTTTTCACCGCTGATGGCAGCCTTTCCGCCCATTTTGAACACACCATTCATATCAGTGCCAGCGGGCCCGAAATACTAACCGTAGCAGGAGAAAACCAATGAGCAAATCCGGCGTTATAGAAGTGGAAGGCATCGTTTCAGAAGCCCTTCCCAATACTACATTTCGCGTGCAACTGGATAATGGCCATGAGATATTGGCTCATTCTTCCGGCAAAATGCGCATGAATTATATCCGCATCCTACCGGGTGACAAAGTAAAGGTGGAGCTTTCCCCTTACGATCTCACCCGCGGACGCATCACCTACCGCTATAAATAACACTGCCCACACCATTATGTATGGAGCAAGGAGATCATAATGAAAGTACGATCATCAGTTAAAGTAGTCTGCAAAGACTGCCGAATCATTAAACGCCATGGCGTGATCCGTGTTATCTGCAAATCAAATCCAAAACATAAACAGAGACAGGGATAAGGAGGAATAACTTGGCACACATTGCAGGTATAGAAATTCCCAGGAACAAACGGCTGTTCATAGGCCTCACCAGCATCTATGGCATTGGCGTTTCCACGGCCAAGGAGATTTGTCACAAAGCCAATATCGATGAGATGAAGAAGGTGGCAGACCTGAGCGTGGAAGAGGAAAAGATCCTTCGTGATATCATCCAAAACGAATATGTGGTTGAAGGAGCCCTCCGCACCCAGGTGGCCATGAATATCAAACGTCTCATGGAAATCGGTTCTTACCGTGGTATGCGCCACAAAAGAGGCATGCCAGTCCGTGGTCAAAGAACACACACAAACGCCCGCACCCGTAAAGGACCTCGTGCCGGCGCCATTAAGAAGAAAAAATAGGAGTCGCAAAGCAAATGGCCAAGAAAACCAGAGTAAAAAGAAAACGCGTCCGCCTCGCCTTTGACGAAGGAATCGTTTACGTGCATTCCAGTTTCAACAACACCATCATCTCGCTCACAGACCGCGCCGGAAACGTCCTGGCATGGTCATCAGGTGGCAGGATTGGATATAAAGGCTCCCGCAAAAGCACTCCTTTTGCCGCTCAGATGGCTGCCACAGAAGTGGCAAAAGCAGGCCAGGAAATGGGCATCACCAAGGTTGGCGTGATAGTGAAAGGACCGGGTGGGGGACGTGATTCATCCATCCGCGCCATCAACGCCGCCGGGATCAAGGTCACCATGATCAAAGACGAAACGCCCATTCCCCACAACGGCTGCCGTCCACCCAAGACCAGAAGGATTTAAGCGAGGAGTAATTAAAGATGGCAAGATACACAGGACCCAAAGCAAAGATTTGCCGCAGATTTGGAGAAAACATCTTTGGCGCTGCCAAATACGATAAAATCCTATCCAAACGCAAATACCCTGCAGGACAGCATGGCAGAAACCTGCGCCGCAAGCATAGCGACTATGCCATTCACCTGCGCGAAAAACAAAAAATGCGTAACACATACTGTCTGATGGAAAAGCAATTCAAAAACTACTTTTTGAAAGCCGACAAAATGGCTGGAGTTACAGGCGACAACCTGCTCATCATGCTGGAACGCCGCTTGGACAACACCGTTTACAGGCTGGGCTTTGCCACCACCAGGATGCAAGCCAGACAATTTGTAAATCACGGCCATTTCACCGTAAATGGCAAAAAGGTGGATATCCCATCCTACCTCTTGAAAGATGGAGATATCATAGAAGTACGCCCCAAAAGCAGGGGAATGGTGATGCTGAAGGAAGCTATTGAAAGCACTGAAACCACCACCCCATACACTTGGCTGAACGTGGATAAAGAAAACATGCGCGGCCAATTTGTAAACATCCCCACCGCTTCTGAAATACCAAATACAGTGGACCTACGTCTCATCGTCGAGTTCTATTCCAAATAACGTGTTAACCCAAAGCAAGGAGCTCAATTATGTTGTACCTTGAACCTATTCAAATGCCGGAAAACGTGGAGTTTGAAGAAAAGACATACTCCCGCAATTATGGCAAAGTTGAGATCGGGCCTCTTGAGCCCGGATTTGGCACCACCCTGGGGAATACCCTGCGCAGGGTCTTGCTCTCATCCGTGCAGGGGGCGGCGGTTCGCTTTGTGCGCATCGAAGGTCTGCAACACGAATTCTGTGCCATACCAGGCACCAATTCAGACTATATAGATCTTATCCTGCGCCTCAAACAGCTGGTGATCTTCTCTTCCAGTGTGGAAGAAATCACCCTCACCCTGGAACACAAAGGACCAGGCATTGTTACCGCTTCCCGCATTCAAGAAAACCCGCACGTCAAGATCTTCAACAAAGACCTCTATCTTTTGGAAGTGACCGAAGACGTAGATTTGAAAATAGAACTCATCATCGGAATCGGACGTGGCTATATTAGTGCTGACCGCCAAAACCCGGAAGATAAGTCTGTTGGATTCATCCCCATCGACAGCGTCTATTCACCCATCCTCAAGGTGAATTTTAGCGTCACCCACCAACGCGTCAAAGAAAGAATGAACTTTGACAAATTGGTGATGGAAATACATTCCAACGGCGCAGTCGAACCCAAATACGCCCTCTTTTTGGCTGCCAAAATAGTGAAAGACATGGCAGCCAAGATCAGCTTGTTTGATACCGAACCGGAGTATATCCGCGATATCGAGCTGGATCCTGATCTGGAAGAAATGGAGCGTATCCTGAATGTGAGCGTGAAAGAAATAGAGCTCACAGTGCGCGCTGCCAATTGCCTGGCCGCAGCAGAAATTGAAACCATCGGAGACCTCGTGTCCAAAACTGAACAGGAAATGCTGAAATATCGCAATTTTGGCAAAAAGTCTCTGGAAGAAATAGTAACTAAACTCAAAAAATATGACTTGGAATTGGGAATGGACGTGGATGGTATCTACGAAAAGATCCGCGAAGCCAGAAGCCGCGGCGTAAAGCCCGAACACCAGCTTCCCACAGAAGCCACCCCCGAGGTGGAGGATGAACCCCCCACTGCCACACCCCGCAAACCAGTTCCAAAAACAAAAAAGAAGGTGAAAAATGCGACACAGAGTTGAAGGTAGAAAGTTCGGCCGCGAAAGAGACGCCAGAAGGCTTATGATACGCAACCTTGTGAGATCCATTGTGGAACACGGACAGATAAAAACCACCCTCGCCAAAGCCAAAGAATTGAGAAGCTATGCCGATAGAATGGTCACTTATGGAAAGGCAGACACCGTGCATAGCCGCAGATTGGCATACAGCGTGCTGGGAGACCGCACCCTGGTGAAAAAACTATTCGACGATATCGCCCCCAAATTCCAAGACCGCAACGGTGGCTATACCAGAGTGATAAAAGCAGGATTTCGCAAAGGTGATGCCGCTCCCATGGCAATCATCCAATTCGTGGAAGAATCCACCAGCAAACCCAAAAAAGAATCTATCAAAGCCAAAGACCTGAATAAATAATCTACTGGCAATTACTGAATATACGGCTTTCCCTTGTCTGGGAGAGCCTTTTTTGTTTGTCAACGAATTAACACGAATTTTAGGCTCGCTACAGCTCGCTATTATTTAACCATGAAAAGTACGAAAAAGCACGAAAATTGCTCACTGTGCAAGCAAGTGTTAGTTGATAGGAAGCCTTGCGGCTGGCTTAGTTAAATACTGGTAAGGACCGTAAATGCTTGTACCCCCTGGCTTCAGCCGGGCGTTTCACCGACTTTCAGTCGGTTTTTGAAACACGAAGAGAAAATTGTGTAACAACACGGTAAAATAGGCCTTACGCAAGAATACCTCCCCATCGGTTTTAACCGGAATTTGAAGCACCTGCATGCCAGGGACAGGTATTTATTTTAAGGAAATTAAGGTGATAGTTTTGAGAGATATTGCGAATGCAAAATACAATAAACATGGAAATGTTGTTGTAATTAAAAACCGACTGAAAGTCGGTGAAACGCCCGGCTGAAGCCAGGGGATACATGGGTCGTTGAAACGCCCAGCTAAAGCCATGAGATACATCGGTTTTAACCGGATTTTTAGGAACCTCGAATTGTAATAATTGCACGAATTTGGTGCACTGCTTGCCCATTAACCACCCTTGTACCACCCTTGTCTCACCCTTGTCTCGACAAGGGTGAGACAAGGGTGGTACAAGGGTGGTTAATGGGCAAGGGCTGCCCCTGAATGCTCAGGGATTGGGGGGTGGTAATACTGTAACCACATGGGAACAATGTCATTAGGTGGTTGGTTCGCTTACTTTGGTTGGCATTAAGCCTGTATCTTGTCCGCGTATTTGTCCAATTAATCAAATTGAGATTTTAAGACAGATATAGAGCGATATTTGTTGTTTTATGTTATGTGAGGGAAAGAGTAATCCTTTGATTCAAAGACCGGTTAAAACCAGTTAACCAACTGGTTAAAGCAAATGTTACCAATCGGTTAGAGCTATGTTTATCAGTAGTCATATTATTAATAAGTGAAACTCAAAGTCAGTTAAACATGCCGTCTCTCCGAGACTCTTTAGGGAGCTTGCTGTGCAAGCCAGAGGTTATAGTTTAGAGGGGTGACTTTCCGCCGCTGTGCTGAAACCTGTAACCTGTAACCTGAAACCTTAGAAAATTTGTGCTTCGTTAATTCGTGTAATTAGCTTAATTCGTATAATTTGTGGTTTTTATCCCAGCGCAGCATCTTTCAACAGCGAATAAAGTGAGCGCTCAACTGGCATCTATGCCTCTCAACTTGTGCGCAGCACATCTCAACAGTGAGCGAAGCGAACGCTAAACAAATACGTGGTTAATCCAAAAACTCCACCACTTCCCCACCACCAATCCGCTTCAGTTTGTGCCCTTCATTTACGTCCAGGCAAGGTCCTGCCTCAATTTCCCCGCTATCGGTATAGCCGCGCAGCTCCCAGAAGCCGGGTTGATAATAGTCCATCAGTTCTATTTTTACCAGGCATTTGGCAGATTTATAGCCCCAGAGGTAGGGGGTCATGATGCGCACGGGTCCGCCATAGTTTTCGTCCAATAGTTCATTGTCAAATTCCCATGCCACCATGGTTTTGGGTTTGAGGGCGATATCCAGGGGGATGGATGTGTCATAGATGAGGCGGTGGCTCCAAAAGCGGACAAATTTGCAGGAGGGCAGCAGATCCACCTCGTCCAGGATGGTGCTGAGACGCACGCCACTCCACAGCCCCTTCACGCTCCAGCGGGTGTCACTGGTGAGGCGGGCTATTTCCTGAGCAGGGGGCAGGACAAGGAGGTCTTGCCAGCTAAAGATCCGGGGTTTATTGCAACTGCCTGTCACTTCGATGGTCCAGCTTTCCCGATCCAGTTTGCCGGGATGTCCTTCCGCCCAAAAGATGGGTGTATTCATGCTTGCAAGCTTGCTCATAATGTAAAATCCTTACTTGTCTTGTTTGGGATTACGCATTAGGTTGGCGATGATATCCGAGGGGATGATGGAGGCGGGTTCGCGCTCTTTACTTTGTTCAGTGGCGGTTTTTCCCAAGAGCAAGGCACCCATGGCAACGGCTTGGGCTGTATCCAAGCCTTGTGCAAGGAAGGAGGCGATGATGCCAGAGAGGACGTCGCCGCTGCCAGCAGTGGCAAGGGCATCGTTGCCGGCTGAGATGATCGCCACCTGATCCATAATTCGCATGAGGCTACAGCTACTTTTGAGGAGGATGGTCATGGGGCTTTGGGGCAAAAAGGCTGCCAGCTGCTCGAGGGGGTTACTGCGCAAATCTTCCATTGAGACCTCAGCCAGACGGCAAAACTCTCCCCAATGGGGGGTGATCACGATATCGGGACGCATGAGGTGGGGGAGGAGCTTTTTGTTTTCTGCTATCAGGTTCAGGGCGTCAGCATCCAAAATGAGGGGGATATCCTTACGTTTTAGTACCAGTTTCAACATTTCCAGTGCCCAGGCGTCTTTGCCCAATCCGGGACCGATGAGGATGGCATCGGCATTTGCCCACAGTTTGTCCAGTTGGGCTGCATCTGGCAAGCCTTTGGCGGTTTCAGGTACGGGCTGGTGCAGGGCTTCGGTGAGGCGGGAGGCGTAGAGGGCGGTATGCTCCGGGCGGTGATACAGATACACATATCCGATTCCGGATCTGAGCGCGGCACCTGTTGCCAAGAGCGAGGCCCCGGTAAAGCCGGTATTGCCGCCGATGATAACGAGGCGTCCAAAACTTCCTTTATGCGCTGTGGGGTTACGTTCCGGGAGCCAATAATCTGCCTCTTCGAAAAGGGTCAAATCGGAGTATTGCCTTGCAAAGTTGCGCGGGATGCCGATGGGAGCGAGGCGCAATTCTCCACAAATTATCTTGCCTTTACCCAGGAAGTGCCCCGGTTTATAGGCTTCCATGGCTACGGTGAGGGAGGCGTTGAAGGCAAGCTGGGTATCTCCGGAGACGGCACAAAGTCCACTGGGAATATCCACGCTGCAAATGGGTATCAGCGTTTCGTTTACCATCTGCACCAGGCGGACGATCTCCGGGGGCAGATCACCTCTAAAACCTGTGCCATAAATGGCATCCACGATGAGAGTGGAGGAGAGGATCAGCTTCTGCAAATCTTCCTCTTCCGGAGGCAGACTGCTGATGGGGACGCCCATTTGGGAGCAGATATCAAGGTTTTTCTTTAGGTCTCTGCTTTGTTTTTTGTCGTTTACCAACACAATATGCACGCCGTGTCCCAAGATATTCAGCCATCTGGCTATCACGGCACCATCACCGCCGTTATTGCCGTTTCCACACAGTATCAGGATGCGTTCTTTGTTGTAATCCGGGAAAAAGCTATCGATATGTTGTGTAGTGCCATGGCCGGCATTTTCCATTAGCAATATTGAGGGGATGCCCAAGTCTTGGATGGCGTCTGTTTCGCAGGCTCTCATTTGGGCAGGGGTGAGGATGGGATACATAAATACTCCTTGTGTTTAGTGATCCATAGGCAGGCGGATTTCCACGGTGGTGCCTTCGTTGATGGTGCTTTCCAGTATTTTGATGCTGCCTTGGTGATATTCGTTGATGATGCGTTTGGCAAGGCTGAGCCCCAAGCCCCAGCCGCGGGATTTGGAGGTGACGCCGGGCTCGAAGATCTTCTTCCATTGGGAGCGGGGGATACCCTTGCCTTCGTCACGGATTTGCAGATACACCCATTTATCCTTGCGGGTGGCGGTGAGGATGATATTGCCATCCACGCCGCGCATGGCATCCACACAGTTTTTGATCAGGTTTTCCAGGGTCCATTTGAAGAGCTCTGTATCCAGCTTCACTTCCACATCCTGTATTTTGCTGATGAGATGGATATCGATGCGGGTGCCCAAGTGGGGCATGCGCTGGCTGTAATACTCCACCATTTCCTTTAGTATCTCGTGCATGTTTGCCGGCTTTAGCTTTACCACGGAGCCCACCTTGCCAAAGCGGGAGGCGATATTGCGCAGGTGTTCCAGGTCTGTCGTCATATAATCTATGATCTGGGTGGTATCCATTTTGGTGGGGGTGCCGGGCTCTGTTTGGTTTATCTTCAGGTAATCCAGCCATCCCATCAAAGAGGTGATGGGCGTGCCAAATTGATGGGCAGTTTCCTTGGCAAGGCCTATCCAGAGGGTGTCTTTTTCTGTGCGCCTCAATAGGAATAGCCCATAGGTGGAAAAGGCGATGAGAAGCACGGCGATAATGAGCTCCAGCACCACAAAATTGCGAATCTGATACAGGGAACGTGGCACGCTGAAATAGATGAATCCCAAGCTGTCTGCCTCGATGGAGAGGGGAATCTCCGTCATGGAGGCAATCTTACTGGTGAGGATATCGCGGTGGGCGGCGCTCAATTCATCAAAATGTGCCACCTCAGGGACCTCGATATTGCGCCAGTAGAGGGGTTGCCTCTGGCGGTCTGATACCACCACGGAGTGTTCCACATTGCGCAAAAACCGTTTGAGGGATACCGGTTTGGCATAGAAAGCATAGCCGGTGGTGATGCCGTTTTCGGTGAGCGCAGTTTGATTCATCCCTGCCATCTCTTCTTGCAGCTTTGCCTGTGAAGCATAGGATAGATCAGCATACATGCTATCTTGAGAGACGTCCACCTTGTTCCAAAATAAAGGGATATATGCCTCATCTGTGATGATGACGGGGATGGGATTCTTTTGCATAAAATCCAAAGAGATATAATCCCAGAGTGCCTCTTGGAAGTTGCGTTGGGAGGCAAATTGGAAATATTGGGTTCTGATCTCGCTCAATAGCTCTGCATATTCTTCTGCCTGACGCAGATAGCTATCCGTATATACAATGTATTTGGCAAAGATGCGGGGGATGTATTCCTGTTCCCTTTTGGCGTTTTGCAAGAGAATCTGGGAATAAATCGCAAAGGCGATAAAAATCAAACCTGTGCCTATGATGAGGAACAGGCGCAGGGTCTGAAAACGGTTAATACTCTTTCGCGAGGTTCCAGATTGAGTCGAGCTCCGTAAGGCTGGCGGCATTGATATCCTTCCCTGATTTTTCGTAGTGTTCTTCTATGTGGTTAAAGCGTTTGGTGAATTTGCCAGTACTGATGCGCAGGGCACTTTCGGCATCGATATGCAGCTTGCGCGCCAGATTGACGATGGTGAAGAGCATATCTCCCAGCTCTTCCGTGATTTGGTCTATGTCTTCGGTTTTTAAGGCGTTGATCAGCTCTTCCTTTTCCTCGTCCATCTTTTCCATGATGGGCTGGATATCTGGCCAATCAAAGCCTACGGAGGCGGCTTTTTCCTGGGTGCGTTGGGCTTGGATGAGGGCGGGCAAAGCTCGGGGGATGCCTTCCAGAACGCTTTTGCGATCTTTCTTTTCCCGCTTTTTGATGCGTTCCCAATTCATCTTCACGGCGTCTGCATCCTCCATCTGCAATGTGTCGAACACATGGGGGTGGCGGCGGGTGAGCTTGGCGTTGATTTGCTTTAGCACCTCTTCCATGCCCCACAGCCCTTCTTCCTGGGATATTTGGGCTTGTAATACCAAGTGCAGCATCAAATCCCCCAGTTCTTCCTGGAGGCTATCCATGTCTTTATCTTCGATGGCTTCCACCACTTCGTACAGTTCTTCAATAAAATTTGGCACCAGCGACTGGCGAGTCTGTTTGATATCCCAGGGACAACCGTCCTGGGGATCACGCAGGCGCTGGATGATAGAGATCAGTTCGTCAAATTGTAGCAAGACTATCCTCCTCGATAGTACCTTTGTATGTATGCAGGGGGTTGTGTGGCAATCCCGCACAGGGATGGCTATCAAACCCAATTCTTTGGGCATCATCACCACTATATCATTGTATTACTATTTCAAAACACATAGGCTATATAAAGGGGAATCTGTCAATTGATATTTACAACGCCAGCCCTTCCAACCAAGGCAATTGGGGCTTGTGGGCTGGATAAAAGAGGGGAACTGAGGCTGTTGGAGAACCCCCAATCGAATAATTCTTATTGACAACATAATCCTGATTGAGAGGATGGCAAATAAGAGGCAATATCATCCCCCTTAGAGGATGATAAGGTAACCTGTCTCCAGTCTAAATCTTTCTTTTTTAACCAGTTATTTTTAGCTTTAAAATGAGGAAATATGAAACAGACCAATAAGCCGGACCAACCGGATTTATTCAGAGGACTTTCGGATGATGTGATAGCCAAATTTGAAGAACAGCTGCAGCGTGTGTGGTATAAAAGAGGCGAAGCCATCATTACAGAGCACTCTTTGGGAGATAGCCTCTATTATATTTACAGCGGGCGAGTGGAGATAAACAAGGGCTTGGATGACGATGATCCTCCCTTTGCCCAGCTTTCCATCCTGCATCCGGGAGAGTTTTTTGGAGAGATGAGCATCGTAAATAACGAGCCTCGCTCTGCCTCTGCAGTGGCTTTGGATGATGTGGAGCTGCTCTTGATCCCCAAAAATGTATTCATCGATATCACGTTTACCTATCCGGAGATAATGTTTAACCTGGTGCGCACGATGAGCGAACGCCTGCGCGATACCAACGATAGATTCGTGGAATTGATGAATCAGATGATCAGCAAAAACCGTCTGATGGCAATTGGGCTGGCTGCCAGCAAGATTATCCACGATATCAAATCTCCGCTCACGGTGATTGTGATCACGGCTCAGCTATTGGAGACTCTGTATCCGGAAGGCTCCGAGCACGCTCAAAACATCGTCACCCAAACCCGCCTGGTGGATCAGATGGTGAGGGAAATCCTGGATTTTGCCCGCGGCGTGGAAACCGATCCCTTCATCCAGAAGGTAAACCTGGATTCCTATTTCAAAGATATCAAACAATCCTATGGTCCATCCCTCAAGGGGCGTGATATCACCATCAATATCGAGAACAAGGTAAATGAGGCGGTCTATTTTGATCTGCACCGGATCAAGCGCGTATTGATGAATCTCTTGCGCAATAGTGCGGAGGCGTTGGCGGATAAGGGCGAAATCAATATTACAGCCACTTTGTCTGCAGGATGGCTGCAGATTAGCGTGATCGATGACGGTCCCGGCATCCCAGAGAGTATTCGCACTGATTTGTTTAAACCATTTATCACCTATGGTAAAACAAACAGCACTGGTCTGGGATTGGCAATTTGCAAAAAGATTATCTCCGAACACAAGGGACGCCTGGAATACATTCCCATCCAGCCTTATGGCACTCGTTTTGATATTCGTATTCCTCAGAATTTCAAATAAAGACTTGTCAAAAACAGTGCTTTGGATTTTATGGCACAATCTACTTAAATATGGACGGTGAAAGATGTCAAGAATATGTGATATTTGTGGAAAAGGCGCCCAGGTGGGCAATCATCGCAGTCATGCCATGAACGCCACCAAGCGTCGTTTCTACCCCAATTTACACGAGATTCGCGCAATCATGCCCGAAGGCATCAAGCGCGTCAAAGTGTGTAGCTCTTGCTTGAAAGCAAACAAGGTTCGCAAAGTGGTGGGCTCTTGAATCTCAGCCCCCACATTGCTGCCGGCTTGATCTGTTAATGCGCTATGTGAAGATAGAGAAAGCATTTTTTATGATATTCGGGAATGGATCGCACAGCCGCCATTCCCGTTTTTCTTTTTGCGCCCCTCCGGTGGCATAAATTACTTGGAGAGATTTGATGAC
>JAAYJN010000002.1 GCA_012522935.1 Candidatus Cloacimonadota bacterium
AAGCGGATGGGGATAACCTCCTGCCGGCACGCCTTGCCAAAGCCGAGATAGATAACGCCCTCCACTATATACGTCCCTCCACCACCGGCTGGAAAAGCATTGCCCTCTTGGCTTCCGCCTTGGAAAAGACAGGACTGGAAGAGGTGGCAGCCGCCATCCAAGACTTTGTGCAAAACACCAAAGCCAGCCAGGAATTTGACCGCCGCCGCCAATTGCAGACCTCTGCCTGGTTTGATAGCCTCCTTAACGAGGCCATCCTCTCCCGCATTCACGCCCTCGCTGGCATCAAAGAACAAATCGCCAAACTGCGCACAGAGGTGGAAAGCCAAGAGCCCCCGGTTGTGCTGGCGGTGAAGCGCATCCTGGAATCTTTTCCTTTTTTATAACCACGAATTACACGAATAGACACGAATTTTAGCTCGCTATCGCTCGCTAATACTTAACCACGAAAATCGCGAAAAACACGAAATACAGTGGTAGGCCTGTTTTGGTCTCTTGTCTCCGCTCGCGCAGCGAGCTTTCAACAGGTGCATCGCACTGCTCAACTTGAGCGCAGCGAATCTCAACAGGTGTTCTACACCGCTCAACTTGAGCGAAGCGAATCTCAACCGCAAGCAATGCGAGCACTCAACTGGTGCCTTGGCGCCTCTCAACGCTTGCGCGGCAAGCCCTTTGAAACCTGGCGCCATTCATTATTCTTTAATTAATTGCGAGCGCTTAGCGAGCACCTTAAAGAGTCTCGGCAGAGACGATATTTTAGGTCAACTCACGATATATTAAGACGTTACGAGTCTCGGAGAGACGGTAGTTCAGGTCAAAAATAATCGGGCAAAGCCCGCCTTCCTTCGAGCGTTAGCGAGCCTCGAGCGAAGCGATTTCCCATTAGGTACGCCAGCGCCTTCCAACTGCGGACGAAGTGAGCACTCAACTGGTGCGTAGCACTTCTCAACCGCGCAGCACTCAACAGTGAGCGCAGCGAACTCTCAACAGCGAACGAAGTGAGCACTCTCTCCTTGACAAAAACCATAACAAACAAATAGTGTTAAAATAAAAATCCCAGGAGGAAACACAGATGAAAAAAGCTGTTTGCAGCCTAATCCTCTTAGGCTCTCTCACCTTATGTATGGCTCTCAGTTCTGTCACTTTGAGCCCCGTCTTTACCATCGATACCGCCCTGCCGGAGATCGATATCAACAGCCCAACACCCGGGCAGGTTTTGTATATTGGCGATACCCACGATATCGAGTGGATAGCCACCGATACCAATTTGGAAGAAGATACCATCGATATTCTTTATAGCCTCAATGGCGGCAGTACTTACATCCCTTTTGCAACGTCAATTTTCAATAGTGGCATGATTGTGTGGGAGATACCCGCCCAACAAAGCTCCAGCGCCAAAATCCGCATCACCGCCCTGGATAGCTTTGGCAACCAAGGCATCAAGGAATCTGCCAATTTCACCATTTCCTACGTACCCCCCGCCATCCCCACTGGCGTCAACGTGGATATCCTGGAAAACACCCATGCCCAGATCAACTGGGAAGCTGTCACCCATACTATCGAACCTAACAATACGCCCATCACCCCGGATGGCTATATCATCCTCTACAACGAATCCCCTTACGAAGAAGATGAACACTTCTACTACTTTTTGGCACGTTCATACGGTACCTCTTATACCCACCAGGATGTGGCGGAATTTAGAGACCAGATGTTTTACAGGGTCTTGGCATATAAGAACTACCGTGGGGAAGATAACGATGCCCTGCAACTCTTGATCGAAAGGAGCAAAACCCAAAAGATCCCCTGGACAGAAGCCAAGCAAATCCTTGGAGGAGCAAGATGAAAACACGTATCATACTCATTATTATGCTATCCTTTGTCACTCTCGGCTTATTCTCCCAAATTGTCCTCAGCCAAGGCTTTGAGCAAAGCCCACAGGATAACTGGAATTACACCGCCATCCCTCAGCCCAACCGCCTGGTTTGGTGGGGCCCCACAGATCAGCCCCTTGGCGGCGCCTCTGCCCAAGCTGGAGACTGGTATTGGGCAAGCTGGGACCTGGATGATATCAACCACAGCCTCGTCTTTGATAATCACGTATTTGAAGCAGGATATATTTACGACATCAGCTTTTGGTATTTTAGCAAAAACCTGAACCCCACCACGGATTACTGCCGCTATGCGCTCAGCTTTGGTGGCGGCACAGCCTGGGAAGCAGCGGTGGAGCTGGATACCAATACAGACGCTTGGACCCAAGCGCAAATCGAAATCCCCGCCTACGCCCAAAGCGTGATGCTAAAGGTGGAAGCCAGCTATGACGGATTTAGCAAATACATGCACTGGGATAGCTTTACCATGCAAAGGGAGGAAGTATATCCTATGGCACCAATAGTATATAACTTCAAAGCTTCCCAACGTCGCGACGGCAGCATGCTGATTGATATCTCTTATCAGCTCTATGATGCCAATGGCGACGACAGCACCATCTCCGTCTTTGTCTCTCTTGATGGAGGCGTCACTTATGATTATGAGGCACAGAATCTTTCCGGAGACTGGGGAGATAATATC
>JAAYJN010000051.1 GCA_012522935.1 Candidatus Cloacimonadota bacterium
ATGCAGAGCGCTATGTGAGCATCATGAAAAGCATCAGCTCTGCCAAAAAATTGGTGGAGCGAAATATGTATATTCAAGTGAATTCCGGTTCGCTGATGGGGCAATATGGCACCAAGGTGCAGGATACGGCGTGGAGACTGGTGAAGTATGGGCTGGCACACATGTTAGGCTCAGACGACCATGTGCGCGGCAGCTACCGATCCTATTTTGATGCCCTGGAGGTGATAGAGGAGAGGATAGATGCCCATACGGCACATCTCCTCAGCGAGTGCCATCCGCGCAAGGTGTTGGAGAACAAGCCGATCCCCTACCGCTATGTGTATGTGGATATGCCATCTCATGTAAGCGGCTACAGTCGTCCCCGCACACGGAAAAAGAAAAGCCTCTTACGTAAACTATTGAGAGCCTGATGCAAGAAAGGCTGTTGATTACGGGCATCACCGGATTGATTGGCGGGGCTGTGTTGGATGCCATCCTGGCTCTGCCAACACAGTATGACATCACTGCGCTGGTGAGGCCGGGCACTGCCAGACAGCGTTATGCTGCCTTTGGAGAGAGGGTGAGGGTGGTGGAGCAAGACTTGGCTGATATAGCTGGGCTACGGAAGTTCCTGGAAAAGAATAGCTTTGACGTGGTGTTTCATATAGGAGCCCTACGGGGGGGACGTTCGTATTCCCGTGAGGTGTTTCTGAGAGCCAATCTGATGGCAACCGAGCAGTTTTGTGAATACTGCATGAAGCATGGGGCGAGGCTGCTGTTTTGCTCCTCCGTGGGTGTGTTTGGTGCCATTCCCAAAGAACTGCCCGCACATGATCTTTCCCCCCGCAATCCCGATAATTACTATCATTATACCAAGATACAATCCGAAAAGGTGATACAGAAAGCGGTGTTGTATGGGCTCAAATCGGCAATACTGAGGCCTGCCATCACGTATGGTCCTGGAGATAAAGGCTTTCCCTATAAACTGGTAAAGATGGTGGACAGGCGCATCTTTCCATTGGTTACCAAGCGGATTTGGATACATCTGTGCCATGTTGATTTGATTACGCAGGCATTTATCTGGCTGTTGGAAAACGATTGGCAGCCGGGCTTGGCGTTGAACGTGGCGGATCGGGAGCCATTGCAGCTGCAGGCTTTGGTGCACTTTATCTCCCGTCAACTAAGGGGGCGCAACTATCCCCAATTGCTGAACGTGGATCCCGGTTTGCTTCATTTAGGGGAACGGATAGCCAGAAAGCTGAAGAATGAGCTGTGGACAAGCCGTTTTGAATTGATCTCCCACAGCTGGTTTTATGAGGTTCTCAGCACCTTTGAAACCATGGATCTGCCGCAGATCTTTACCATCCCCGCCTTCCAAAATGTGATTGATTACTACCAGAAATAATGGCGATACCCATCATCAACAACTGGCAAAGCTATTTTGAGCACCGTGACGAGGGCAGAGGCTCTTCTTATGAGCGGGTAATCCTCAACGATATTCTGATGGAGATAGTGCAGCGCCATGGCGTGAGAACTGCTCTGGAAAGCCCTTCGTTTGGTTTCACGGGGCTCAGCGGTATCAATCTGATGTATCTTGCCAAAGAGGGCGTGAGAGTGAGCCTGGAAGATCATGATGAAACGCGCCTAATGATGATACAGGATTTGTGGCAGGAAGCAGGGCTACCTTTGCAAAGCGCCTTCAACCCTGATTACAAACGGTTGGATTATCCTGATGCTGCCTTTGATCTGGGCTTTTGTTTTTCAGCTCTGTGGTTCTGTGAGGATTTAGCAAGCTATCTGCAGGAACTGGCAAGAGTTAGCCGCCGCTGCATCTTTATCAGCGTTCCCAACCGCATGGGCTTGGGCTATAAATCCCAACTGAAAGACTATACTCCGGAAAAGTACCCCTTCTTGAGGCCTGCCCACATCGATCCGGCGTCTGTAATCAGCATCCTAAAGCGGGAAGGATGGCAGCTGGTGCAAAGCTCCCTCTTTGATTGTCCTCCCTGGCCGGATATCGGAATGAGCAAGGAGGATTTCTTGCACCAAAAGCTGGGAATCAGGCTGCCACAGAAGGCGTCCACCGAGGCGGCAACACCACCACTGTGTATCATGGATTACTATCTGGATAAAGACCCCGGTTTTGCGATGCGGATGCGCCGGCTTTCCTTTGTGGAAAAGAACGCCCCGGAAGCATTCAAGCGTATCTGGGCACACCATTATTACATGCTCTTCACTCCCCAATCATGAAGCGTAAAAACATCATTTCGCTCAGCTTGGGCTTGCTTTTGGGGATAGTGCTGCTGCTCTTGTGGCTCAGGTTTGTGGATATCACAGAGCTTGCCAGCCGCATGAAAGAGGTGAGGCTGACACCTGTGATCCTCAGCCTTGTGTGCTATATGTTAGCTTATTTTATCCGCAGCTTCCGCTGGTATCTGCTCATCCCCAAAGAAGTGAATGTGGGAGTATTGCGCACCTGGCTCATCAGCCTCAGCGGTAACTTTATCAACTATCTGATCCCCATTCGTGCCGGAGAGCTTGCCAAGGCGTGGCTACTCAAGAGGCAGCGTGGACTGCCTGTGATGCAGGGGCTATCAGGAATCTTTGTGGATAAAAGCTTTGATACCATCGGCATCCTGGTAGTGCTCTTGCTTATGCCCTGTCTGAAGGTGAGATTTAGTGGAGGGATGCTGGGGCTTTTGGGTATATTGGTTATAGTATTTGCAGTGTCGTTTTTGGTTTTGATCCTGGCAATCAGAAGCAGCGGCGAGGTGAGCAGAATCTTGCAAGCGCTGTTTTCTTGGCTGCCAAAGCGGGTGAAAACCAAAACCGATGGCTATATAGAAGCCTTTGTGCAGGGCATGGCAACCTTCAGGCACCAACCCAGCAAACTATTGGCAGCAATGGGATTGACGGCATTGGGGCTTGTGTTTGACG
>JAAYJN010000167.1 GCA_012522935.1 Candidatus Cloacimonadota bacterium
CCTCTAAAAACCAAGCCCCGAATTTAACTTCGGGGCTTGGTTTTTATTTAAGAGGCAAAGCCAAGGCTTATTTCATCAGTAGTATCTTGTGGGTGAATGTCTCGCCAGCATTGGTCATTCTCACAAAGTAGATGCCGCTGGAGGTGCTTTCACCAAAGTTGTCTGTTCCATTCCAAAGCACGCTGTGCACACCCTTATATTTAAGGTCGTTAACGAGGTTCTTTACCAATTGTCCCTTCTGGTTGTAGATATCAATCTTCACCACGCCGGGGATGGGCACGCCGAATTTGATGGTGGTGCTGGGGTTGAAGGGGTTGGGATAGCAGGCATTGATGCCGTGGATGATGGGGATATCCGGGGTGCTGTTGCCATCGTGTCTGAATTCCACCATGATGGGACCAAAGAAATTGCTGGTGGCATCGATGTCATAGCTTTCCAGCCAGTAATAGTAGATTCCCTCATCAAAGACTTCCGTATCATTAAATACATACACCTGCGTTTGGAATGTATTTGTTCCTTCTATAAAGGCATTCAGCATCAGTGCCTCGGCAAAATCGTCACTGAGACCGCGGTAGATTCTGAATCCAGCAAGGTTGGTTTCAGTTTGCGTAACCCACTGCAGGGTTACATGGTTGTGGGGATTGATAAAGCCGGTAAAGGACGAGAGCTGTACGGGCACGGTTTGTGTGGGTTCCAAGACCACAACATAGGGATCCAGGCGGCCGTTGTTGCTTCTATTCACTACTCTGCCGGTGCTATCTGTGGCACGGATGGTATAGAGGAGGGAATCTCCCATGGCAGGGGTGGGGATGGTGGCGCACCAGGTATTGCCAGAGGTGAGGGTAAGGGGAACGGTGACCCAGTCTGTATATTTGCTGGTGGATGCCTCCCAATAGCGATAGGACACATAGGTGCTGTCGTTTAATACAGAGTGAGTGGAGGTGATATCCGAACAGATGGTCACGGTGGAATTTGCCTCAGCGGTTTGGATGGGGATGTGATAGACAAAGATCATCTCCTCATCATGGATGGTATTCACACGGCAGTGGAGAGCGTCATCGCTCAGCCAGCTACTGTTATAATATCCTTTCACCTCATAATCCGGCATGACATTGCGATATGTCTGGAAGGCTGCGTTGTCTATAGCTGTTGCAGTTGCGCTGCTTTGGGGCACATAGATTTTCTTATTAAAAATAAAGCAGTTGATATAGGGAGTTTGGTTGCTTCCACAATTTACTCGAAATACGCGGTAAGGGGTGCCATAGCTGGATATTTTGGATTTCCACTTGTCTGCCTCTGCGTTCATGGCGGCATGGTTTACATGACCAGCGGGCACGCTGGCAACCACTACCAGATCCACGTCCATAATCTTTGCCCAGGTATCCATATGGTCGAGGGTGGAATTTAGGAGCGGATCATCATAAATCTGATATTCGCTGATGCCCAGATAGTCTACAAACATCTGATCAATTTCCTGCTGCACCGCGAGGGGGTTTTCCCGTTGGATCAAATCTGTGGACATGGCTTTGCCATAGCTATCGCTCATCACGTTTCCAC
>JAAYJN010000052.1 GCA_012522935.1 Candidatus Cloacimonadota bacterium
AAGCCCCTGCAGAATCCTCACCAGTTTATGAGAAGCCGGCACATTGGGAGCTGGCAATCAAAAGGCTGGATGAATTGATAGAGAGCCAATTGGTGTATCAGGGCAAGATCGCTCAGCATCACTTTCTGTTGGCGGATATCCAGCGCCACTTTATGCAGCAGGAATATCGCATTGCCGCCTTGGAGATGACCTCCTCGGAGATCCGAGAAGCGATGAGGCGCATCGGTATAGCGCGCTCTGGCGAAATAAACCTCTTCTTTGGCTTTTGTGACAGGGCGAAGTTTGCCAAACACATCCCCACTCCAGAAGAAACCCACGCCATGGAAAGCTGGCTGAGGGAATACCTGATGGGCTTTGAATTGATAGCAGCCAGGCGGATTTTGGATACGCCCAGGGGGGAGATGCATGCTCAAGTTCGCTAAACCCTGGATGCTTACCGCCCTCCTGGTGATTCCTCTTTATTGGCTCATCTGGAGGCAAAGGCAAAGAAGACATCAATTGCGGCTGCCCTTTTCCAGATTGCGAGAAGTGATGCTCTCTGGCACAGAAGGCAGGTTTTGGAAATACTTTTATCCCGTTTTGCGCAGCCTGATACTCATTCTCCTGATCTTGGCTTTGGCACAGCCCCGCTGGGGGAAAGGCGTGCGAGACACCCAGCAGGAGGGTGTGGATATCGTGCTTGCCGTGGATATCAGCGGCTCCATGTTGGCCGTGGATTTTATCCCTGAAAACAGGCTGGGAGCTGCCAAGGAAGTGGCTGCCAAGATGGTGCGCAACCGTCCCAACGATCGCTTTGCCCTGGTTGCCTTTTCTGAATATGCGCTCACACAGAGTCCGCTCACCCTGGATCATCAAGCCGTATTGGACCAGATCAAACGCTTGGAGGTGAATGAAGAGGCGTCTGGCACAGCCATCGGAATGGGCTTGGCAAAAGCGGTGGCACGCCTGCGCAGTTCCCATGCCAAAAGCAAGATTGTGATCCTGATCACAGACGGAGCCAATAATACCGGAGAGATAGATCCCATCAGTGCTGCCAATATGGCAAGAGCCTATGGCATCCGCGTTTATCCCATCGGCGTGGGCAGCACTGGCTTGGTGGATTTCCCTTTTGATGATCCTTTTTTGGGCAGAGTATATCGCAAGGTGCTGTTTGATTTGGATATGAAGACGCTGGATCGCATTGCTGCCCTCACAGGAACAGGCTCTGCCGCCCTGGCAAGCAGTGCCAACCAATTACAGGATATCATGGATCAGATTGATGATCTGGAAAAGACTCAATATCAGCTGCGCCTGCATTATCTATGGAGCGAAAAGTTTATGATTCCCCTGTGGATAGCCTTTGCACTGCTGCTATTGGAACTGCTTAGCAGGGTTTATTTTAAGCCCATCCTTCCGGAGTGATGATGCAGATATACAATTTCCACCTCGTCTGGCTCTTTTTGATATTCCCCATCATAGCTGTACTTTTCAGCCTCTCCGCCCGCAGGCGTCGCACCCGCTATTCCAGCTATGCAGATCAGCATATCATCAGCCACCATCTGCAGCGCGTATCCCGCTTTAATACATGGATGAAAGTCCTCCTGATCACCATCGCCATTGGCTTTACAATCCTGGGTCTTCTCAGACCGCAGTGGGATCATGAACAAAGCGAAATCACCAATCAGGGCTTGGATATCATCCTTGCCATAGATGTTTCCCGCAGCATGGATGCCACAGATTTGGCACCTTCCCGCCTGGAGAGAGGCAAGCTGCAGGCTCATAACTTGATAGACGGTTTGCAAGGGGATAGGATAGGCATTATCGCCTTTGCCGGCACAGCCACCCTGGAGTGTCCCCTCACAAACGATTATGATGCCGCCCGCCTGGTGATAAATAGCCTCACCAGCCAAAGTGCCGTGCGCAGTGGCAGCAATCTGGGACGAGCCTTCACCATGGCAGAAAAAGCCTTCAATGTAGCCAGCGGTTCCAATATCCTGATCATGATTTCCGATGGAGAAGACCTTGCCGGTCAGGGGCTGGCAATGGCATCACGGCTCACATCACAAGGCGTGAGGATATTCACAATGGGAGCTGGCACCTCCGAAGGTGCAGTGGTGTATCATCCCAGATTGAACGAAGAGGCATACACCCGTGCAGACCATGCTTTCCTGCAAAGGCTGGCAAGTGTGGGGCAAGGCTCATATTACAACCTGGGCAGTGACGATGTCAGCGGCGACCAAATACTGTCGGAACTACGTGAAGGCGGCGATGGCAGGTTGCAAGGGCGCCGTATAACGGGCTTGAAAGAGCAGTATCACGGGTTTGTGATTTTGGCAATCCTTGCCCTCCTCATCGAAAGCCTCATCATCCCCTTGCTCAGGGAGCCCAAAAGCCAATGAAAACCGGCATCCGCTCCCATTTAAAAAGAACTTTCCTCACAGTGATGCTCGTGATATTGGTATTCTTTGTCATAGAACTGATTGTGCGTCCCAAGGTATTTTATAACAGCATCGCCACAGGGCTTTTCTCTACGCAAAAACTAAACAAAGCAGATGATATTTGGTACGATAAACTGGATGAAAACGACGGCGA
>JAAYJN010000053.1 GCA_012522935.1 Candidatus Cloacimonadota bacterium
ATACCAACCTCATCAGCGGCGAATCCATCATCCGTCAGTTAAACTATGGCCTCTCCTACTTTGAAGAAGAATTCAACTTCTCTCCCCGTGGGCTGTGGCTGCCGGATTGCTTTGGCTTCAATGCCAATCTGCCCCAATTCCTCGTGGGCTGTGGCTTGGATTGGTTTATGACGCAAAAGCTGAGCTGGAACGAGAGCAACACCTTCCCCCATCATCTCTTTATGTGGGAAGGCATCGATGGCAGCCGCATCTTGGCGCATCAGATGCCCACCAATGATTACAACTTTTCCAACAATCCCTCCTCCTTTATCCAAACCGAACAGCGCTATGACCAGAGCGGGATTTGCGATAGCTTTCTGAATCTTTATGGCATCGGCGATGGTGGTGGCGGTCCCACGCGGGAACACATCGAATATGGCATCCGGCAAGAGAATTTGGAAGGCAGTCCGCGCTTTCGCTTTGCCAAAGCGGAGGAATTCTTTCAGCATATCAAGAGCCTGGATGGGAGCCTGTTGCCAAAACTGTTTGGCGAGCTGTATCTGGAGCTGCACCGCGGCACCTATACCACGCAGGTGCGTATGAAATATGACAACCGGCACAGCGAACGCCTCCTGAATATGGCAGAATTTATCGCCACGCTGGATGGGAACATGTATCCGCAGCTCTTGCGCCAGGTGTGGGAAGATACCCTGCTTTTGCAATTCCACGATATCATCCCCGGCTCCTCCATCACCTCGGTGTATGAGGATTCTCGCTCTATTAGTGAGGCTAATCATCAGAAAGTGGATGAATATATCCGGCAGACTATCCGGGATATGGCAGATGCACCGTCTGAATTCAAACGCTCCTTCGCCGTGATCAATGCCAATTCCTGGGCAAATCAAGCCTGGCTGGAATTCCCCCTGGAGCTCTCGGAAAGCGCCGCCTTGGATGAAAATGGTAACCTGCTGCCTGCCATCCTCTTGAGGGATAAACTCTTGGTGCGGGTAAATATGGATGCCTGGGGTGTGGCAGTGGTGAATTGGGAGGAGGAACGCTGTAACAATCAAATAGCCCTGCCTTATGATGAATTGGAGATGGAAAACGAGCATGTGAAGGTGCTGCTCTCCCCCCAAGGCACCCTAAAAAGCGTGATCCTGAAAGAAGACGGCAGCGAAGTGTTGGCATCTGAATCCAATATTCTGAAGCTGTGGGAAGATGAACCCAACAACTGGGGCGCCTGGGATATCAACCACTTTTACCGCACTGCCTCTGCACGCCTGCCACACGCGGTGAGGCTGTTGGAAGATGGCTGTTGGCGAGCGGGAGCTCATTTGCAAAGGCTGGCTTTTGAGATTAAGATAGGAGATTCCACCATTATCCAAACGGTGGAACTCTCCGATGCCGCACCCTGGATCAAATTCCATCATGAGGTGGATTGGAAGGAGCGGCACAAGATGCTGAGAGCGCACTTCTTCCCCGCTGTGCACGCTGCGGAGGCAAGTTTTGAGATAGCCATGGGAGTGCTTAAGCGCAGCGCCAAGCCCTCCAATAGCTTTGAAAATGCCAAGTTTGAAGTGCCCGCCCACCGCTGGATTGATCTTTCCCAGCGTGATCATGGGGCGGCGCTCTTGAACGATTGCAAATATGGACACCGCGTGGTGGATAACGAGATGGATATCAACCTCTTGCGCTCTCCGGCAGACGTGGATCCACTGGCGGACATCCATCAGCATACTTACAGTTACGGGTTTTACCCACACTTAAATGATGCCAATGATGGCGGGGTGTTGCCGCACGCACACAAGTTTAATGCTCCTCCCCTGGTGGTGGAATTGCCCACAGGCAAGACTCTGCCGGCATTGCCTCATTTTAAGTCCAATTTAGCATCAGTAAAGCTGGAGACCATCAAGCCTGCGGAAAAAGGCGAAGGCATCATCATCCGCTTTTATGAATATCAGGGCGGTAATGCCAAGGCAGAATACACCGTGCCGGAGGGCTTTGCCAATCCACGCTATTGTGACCTGCGAGAGCGTCCCTTGGATGAAGGCGTGGTGTGTGCTGACGGCATTATTACCATGCAATTCAAACCCTATGAGATCAAGACCTTACACCTTTCAAGAGAGGAATCATGATACCCACACCCACCCTTAGGGTAATATCGGAAAACTATCTGCAAATAGCCTCCACGCCTATGTTTCGGGTGGCTGGAAAGAATTGTGCGCGCATCAAGCGCATTGTGACCCAGTTTGAATACTGGCTGCATGGCTATCTGGGCGCATCCACTTTGCCGCCCAAAGATGGCATCTTGCTGATTGATATAGATTTAAACGTAAATCTGAACCATCTGGATGGTGCCTATATCATCAATGTAAGTGCCACTGAAATCATGATCACCACCGATGGAGAGCAGGGCCTGCGCAATGCCTTTGCCAGCCTCAAACAGCTGATCCATCGTGCTTTGACCTTCCAGCAAGGCAAGCTGGAAACCCAATTCATTGGCGATAACCCAGCCTATGAATGGCGGGGGTTGCATCTGGACGTGAGCCGTCACTTCTTTGGTGTAAAAGAGGTGTGTCAGTATCTGGATTGGATGGCAGCGCTGAAACTGAACAGATTTCACTGGCATCTCTCTGATGATCAGGGCTGGCGCATCAATAGCACCCGCTTTCCCCTCCTCACCCGCAAAGGGGCGTGGCGCAAGGAAGATGACGGCAGCATCTATGGCGGCTTTTATACCAAAAAAGAAATCAAAGAGGTGGTGAAATACGCCCGCAGCCTTGGCATCACGGTGATCCCGGAGATAGACCTGCCCGGGCACGCCATGGCAATCCTGAGCGCTTATCCGGATCTGGCTTGCTTCCCCCGTGAGTTTGAACCCCTCACCGTGTGGGGCATCTCCGAGGATATACTCTGTGCCGGCAAAGATGCCACTTTATCCTTTTTGAAAGAGCTGCTTCTGGAGGTTGCCGAGCTTTTCCCCGGACCCTATCTGCATATTGGCGGGGATGAAGCGCCCAAACACCGCTGGAAGGAGTGTCCACACTGCCAACAGCGTATCCGCCAGGAAGGCTTGCAGGATGAGGAGGAGCTGCAAAGCTGGCTGATCCAACAATTGCAACAAACCTTGGAGGATGCCGGCAAGACGCTGCTGGGCTGGGATGAAATCTTGGATGGGAATCTGGGCACACAACCCATAGTGCACGTTTGGAGCGGTGATGGCAAAGACGCCGCCCGCAAAGCCGCTGCCAATGGCAACCGTTATATCATTTCGCCCAACAAACTGCTTTACTTTGTTTGGCGGGCAGAGGAAGACCCCGCCACCCCCGGTGCGCATGGCGTTACCTCCCTTGAGAAGGTGATGGCAATCAAGCCCCGGGAATATGAATTTGGTGATGGTGAATTGCTCCTGGGAGGGCAGGCGAATGTGTGGACGGAGTATATGCCTGATTTTGCCACTGTGAAGAAGATGCTCTTCCCGCGTGTGTTTGCCATGGCAGAGCTCTGGTGGAACGGGCAATGTGAAGACGATCTGCCCCAACGCATCAAAGAGGTGGAAAGCCTGTGGTAAAACGCCATCCCCATTCCCCCGTTATCACCAGGGAAGATATCAGCAGCACTGATCCTCGCCTCTTTGATGTCACGTCGGTCTTCAACCCCGGCGGCATCTATCATCAGGGGCAGATCATCCTGCTTTTGAGGGTGCAAAACAGGGGCAGAGAGACCTATCTGGTGAAAGCCACCTCACGGGACGGGATAGAATTTGATATTGCTACCAAGCCTGTGGAGATCAGGGGAATGCAAGACTTTCCCTATCCTTATTACCATATTTACGATCCCCGCATCGTGTATATCGAGGGCAGATATCTGGTGACCTGTGCCGTGGACTCTGAAGCCGGCTGTAGGGTGGTACTCTTTGAAAGCGAGGATTTGGATACCCTCTCTTATTTGGGAGTGTTAAGTGATGAGGGGCAGCGCAATGGGGTGCTCTTTCCCCACAGGATAGAAGGCAGGTACTGGATGCTTTCCCGTCCCAATGACCATTTGGGAGCCGATGGAGTGCGCTCTGGCACACGCATCCTTGCCTATGCCTCAGATGATCTTTGCGCTTGGGAGGAGCAGGGCATTGTGATGCAGGGACGGTCGCACTTTTGGGATGAGCTGATAGGCAGCGGACCGCCACCTTTGCTCACAGAACTGGGCTGGCTGCATATTTATCACGGGGTTGCCACCCACTTTGGCGGGGGAGGCATCTACCAGGCGGGAGTATCCCTGCTGGATGCCACAGAGCCACATAAACTCTTGGCACGCGGCGTTTATAACATCTTAGAGCCTCGTGCAGACTATGAAACAATGGGACAGGTGCCCAACGTGGTCTTCCCCACCGTTGCCATCAATCCGGTGGAGGGTCCCCTGGGAATGGATACCCCCATCTATATCTATTACGGAGCGGCAGATAGCTGCATTGGCTTGGCAACCACCACGCTGCGCACGCTGTTGCCCTATTCCGGTATCGATTTAGGAGCATTACCATGAAAAAGACCCTGCTGTTAGCAATACTTATTTTTGCAATATGTCTGCTGGTGGCGGATGTATTCCCCACGCCTGCCTTACCCTTCAATCCTCTCTCTTATACCGCCTGCAAAGCCACTGGAGAGCTGGTGATGGATGGCATTTTGGATGAAGATGACTGGCAGAAAACACCATGGACGGAGGAATTTGTGGATATCGAAGGAGAGCTGAAGCCCCTGCCTTTTTACAGCACTCGCGCCAAAATCCTGTGGGATGACGATTACCTCTACATCGCTGCCCGCATGGAAGAGCCTCATATCTGGGCTACCCTCACCCAGCGGGATGCAGTGATCTTTCACGATAACGATTTTGAGGTGTTCATCGATCCCGATGGCGATACTCACGATTATTACGAGCTGGAGATCAATGCCTTGGGTACCCTCTGGGATCTCTTTCTCATCAAGCCTTACCGAGATAGGCAGCAGGTGGCTATCAACGCCTGGGATATTCGTGGCATCCAGTATGGCATCCACCTGGAAGGCACCCTCAACGATCCCTCGGATATTGATACCGCCTGGCAAGTGGAGATGAAGATACCGATGAGTGTGTTGGCAGAATGTGCCCACAAGCCTACTCCTCCTCCGCATGGGGATTGGTGGCGGCTCAATTTCTCCCGCGTGCACTGGGATACCCAGATCGTGGATGGGATGTATCAAAAGATAGCCGGCAAGCCTGAATATAACTGGGTGTGGAGCCCACAGGGGCTGATCGCCATGCACTATCCGGAGCGCTGGGGCTATCTCTTCTTTGCCCATCAGCCGGCTGGCACGGAGGTTTCCTTTTCCATCCCTGCCATCGAATATCGCAAAGAGAGCCTGCGCCAGCTTTATTACCTGCAAAAGCAGTATCAATACGATCACGGCAGCTATGCCCGCTCTTTGTGCAAACTGAAGTTACCATCCCCGCTCAAGAAGCTAAAACCCAAGATGGAAAGCACTTCTTTCGGCTATGTGATCACCCTGCCCGCCAAAGACGGCTTTCCTCAGCTGCACATCCGCGAAGATGGGCTCTTGTGGGAAACCCCATGAAGCGAGTAATCACCTACGGCACCTTCGATCTCTTTCATTATGGGCATCTGCGCCTCTTGGAGAGGGCAAAGGCGATGGGTGATTACCTCATTGTGGCTGTTTCCACCGATGAATTTAACCGCATCAAAAACAAGCATTGCGTGTATCCCTATATAGAACGCGCGGCGATCGTGAGAGCTATCAAATATGTGGATGAGGTGATTCCGGAAGAGACCTGGGAGCAAAAGGCATCCGATGTGATCAAGCATGGCGTGGATCTCTTCGTGATTGGGGATGATTGGCAGGGAGAGTTTGACTTCCTAAAGGAATATTGCCAGGTGCACTACCTGGAGCGCACACCAAACATCTCTTCCACAGAGATTAAGGGAGATATCCGTGACGGCAAGGGATAAGTGAAATACCTGTTTTATATCTCCAAATATTATTCAATCGCCATCATCCAGCCTCTGATGCGCCTGATGGACAGGGAGGAGCGTGATTACGCACTCTTGGTAAATCAAAGCGTGTGGGAAAGGCTGCCTCAAACCATGCGCAGCCAGCGGGTTTTCACCTCCCTCAGCCAAGCGAAAGAATATCAGCCTGACTATGTATTGGTGCCCGGCAACTTCGTGGATCACCGCATCCCCGGCATGAAGGTGCAGATATTCCATGGCCTGGGGGTGGAAAAGGATGCGCACTTCAGAATCCGACATTTCTTTGATGCCTATTTCACCTCTGGACCCTACGTCACCCAGCGCTTTCTGGCGATGCAGCAAAAGCATCCCTATTTTGAAGTGAGAGAAACCGGCTGGCTCAAAATCGATGGCATCCTCTCTTGGCAGGGAGATGATCCCAGACAAACCCTGCAAATACCATCCGGTAAAAGAGTTATCCTCTACGCTCCCACCTTTAGCAGGAGCATGGAATCCGCCCGCGAACTGGCAGCCGTGATCCCCCGGATCATCAAAGAGGATGAGTATTGGCTCTTTAAGTTTCACCTCCTGATGCCACAGGAATTGATTGCACCCTTCCAAGACATCGATCCGGCAAAGGGACGCATCCACACCCAGGAGGATATCACCATCTGCCTGCATGCCAGCGATGTGCTCATCTCGGATACCTCCAGCGTGGTCTATGAGTTTTATGCACTGGATAAACCGGTAATCACCTACAAGAGCATCGCCCGTCCCCATAAGGCACTGGATATACGGGATGCCAGCCAACTGCGCGCTGCCATAAACCGGTGCCTGGATGATCCGGAAGAGCTAAAGCTCATCCGCAATGAGGCTATGGCAGAGGTGAATCCCTACCTGGATGGTAGCATTGCCAAGCGCACTTTGGCGGCATTGGATAGCCTTAGCCCCAAAGAGTTTCCCCGCCCAGGCAAACCGCTCAACCTCTTTCGCAAGCTAAAGACCATCCTGCAACGGCATAACTGAATATCCCCCATAAAGCAAAAAGCCACCCCTAAGGATGGCTTTATTGTAGATCAATAATCTTGTATCTTAGTACACAACACCCAGATTGATCATGATGGCATTGTTCTTTATTTCAGGCTGGCTGCCACCGGACTTTTCATAGATATTGCTCATACCCATGCTATAGCGGGCTCCAAACAGGAAGTTGTTATATATTATATCGGCACCCAAGCCCACGCCAAAGTCAAAATCATTCATATTCGTAATATCAGATGTGGTCTCTGACCCTGCTACTTTGGCAGTCCTTTTCCCAGACAGCATATAGCGAAATTCGGGACCAGCATAGGGTTGAATCAGGATATCGCCTGCAGACAAATTGAGTTTGAGCAGGATGGGCAATTCAGCATAATGCTGTGTTAGGCTCCATGTCACTGTGCCGCTATCCTTTTTGGCACCTCTTTGGGTGTAAAGCAATTCAGGCTGCAAGGTAAGCATGGGATGCAATTCATACATCATCATAAAGCCGCCATGAAAGCCAAGCTTGGTTCCTCCGGAAGCATTCTTCCCATTATGACTGGAAAGGTTTACTCCTGCACGCAATCCATAGCTGGATTCCGCAAAAGCTGCTCCAAATACGAGTAGCACCAGTACGCTAATTAATGCAAGTTTCTTCATTTTGTTCTCCATTTCTATGTTTAGTGTGTAATGAATTTGTCAATAGTATAAGCAAGAAAAGAAAAAAGCCAAAACATTTGTAAGGAATGCCATGTAAAAGTATGTATTCCCCCCCTAAATAATGCTTAACCTATAAAGATATGTATCCACAAAACAATACGGAGCAGCGCCTTGAGTTTCGCTACTCCGTATCTTCAAGTATCAGGGTTATTAGATCTCTAACACATCTTAGAAGCTGTTTTCCTCGATATGAATAGCCAGTTTGGACAGGGAATACACGTAGGATCCCAGTTCGTTATCATACCAGCCAAAGATCTTGGCATGCGTCACGGGCATTTCCACCTTTTTATCTGCAGGCAAGCCCTGTGCAGCCAGATACTTCTCTGGAATGGCGATCAGCCCCGTACGGGTGTGGGTTTCATGGGCTTCAATGGTCACAGACGCCATGCTGCCAATCATATCCGCACTCACGTTTTGCCTTTCGCTGAATATCAACAGGTCTTTTTGCGGTCCATTTGCCGCCTGCTGATAGAGGTCGTTGATCAGCTTGCGGGTCACCACGGGCTCTCCCAGGGCGTCCAATTCCGTATGGAAGGTAACGTTGAGGTTGATCAGGGAGACCGTATTGGTGGGTATGCGCACGCTATCCGCCATAAAGCCGATATCTTTCACCTGGGGCATCACCAGCTCCAATGCCTTGGCAGCTCCGGTGGTGGAAAGGATGATATTATTGAACACACTGCGGCTTTTGCGCAGGTCTGAGGCACCCGCCTTGGGAACGTTATCCAGGATGGATTGTGTGTTTGTGGAGGCATGGATGGTGCTCATGGATGCGGTCATGATCCTGGAGGTGGCGGCATTATCCAACAGGGGTTTGATCATGTGTGCCAAACCGGTTGTGGTGCAGGAGGCTGCGGAAATGATGTGGTGCTGCCGTGCATCATATTCCAGATGATTGATGCCATAAATCATGGTTTTGCTGTCTTCCGGTGCGGCTGAACCGCTCTTGATCTTGAAAGGTGCGCTGCATAGTACCTTGAGTGCTCCGGCATCCAGGTGACCGCGTACGCAGGGCTTGCCAGAATCCGAAGTCAGGGATGGATCCAAAAATTGCCCTGTGCAATCCACCACCAGCTTCACGCCTTCATTCAACCAATTGATATCCTTGGGGTTACGCGCTTCCCTTAGCACTTTTACGGGGATGCCATCGATTTCCAAGAGTGGCTTTGAGGGATCGATGATTTTGATGGGAACCTTGGGGCCAACCATCCCGTTCATAAAGCGGTGAATGGAGCCATAACTGCTATCCGTCTCAATCACTTGGATCAGGTCATCCAAGTTTTTGCCGATCTCGCGGCCACAATTGACCACGATGCCATCAAAGTGTTTGAGGTGGATCTGATTCCAAAGAAGTAACTTCCCGATTCTGCCCAGGCTATTGATGCCCAACAGTTTTTTGCTTCTGAGGCTGAGGTCCATTTTTCTCTCCTTTGTCTTTTTTATTTATTAGTAAATTTCATGCATGGTTTTCAGAGGCAAATGCCCCTCATAAATGGCTCCCGTAGAGGCGTCTATAGTGATGGAATCGCCTGCACTCAGCTGGATATCACCGATGCGGCAGCGGGAATTGATCTCATCCACCACGAGGTCCCAGCAATTCACGATCCCAATCAATCCCAACCGGGTGGCTGTCACCGCAGCGTGGGAGGTCACTCCGCCCCTGGAGGTTAGCAGCCCTTGGCATTCAAAGAGCAATACCATATCATCGGGCACTGTATCCGGCCGCACCAAGATGAGCGGATGCCCACGGCCCTTGTATTCATCTATGTCTTCGATATTGATCACGATCAGCCCATGTAGTGCCCCTTTGCCAATGCCGATGCCACTACCCAGGCGGGGGGTATCCAAAGCACTCTCTGCCAATACCATATAGTCTGGCATCTTACTGATGATCTGATTGCGCGTCTGCAAGAGGAATACCTGATCTTCCGCCGGACCTTCAAAGGTGAATTCTATCTCCTGATGCGGGAAATTGCGGTCTCGGATCAGCTGATTTGCCAAGCGCAACAGCCTGTTGTACACACCGGGGAAACGCTCTTCCAAAGAGAGGTCCACGCTGCGTTCCTGATGCAACGCCTGTGCCCTGGAAATGGGCAGGGTGTGCACCAATCCTGCCACCACGTCTTCCCCCTGGCTGCAGATGGTGTAGTCTCCATTCAGGCAAATGCCTGCCCCCTCATGCCATTGCGCATGGGTGAAAAGCACGCCGGAACCGGAATCAAGCGAGATATTGCCCATCACCATCTTTTGGATGATCACCGCCGTGCCCCATTCATCGGAGATCTGCAATTTGCGGCGATAAGCCTTTGCCAGATCGGCATTCCAGCTATCCAAAACGTGTGAGATTGCCCGATAAAGCTGGCGGAAGGGATCTTGCTCCAGCTCGATGCCATAGATCGCCAATACTTCCTTATAATCCTGCGTCATCTGCTGCATCACATCCGGGGAAAACTGCGTCTTCAGCTCCACCTGATACTTTTGTTTATAGCGCAGCATCACCTCGTCAAAGATATCTCTGGGAATGCCATACGCCATGCCCCAGCTTTGGATGAGGCGGCGATATGAATCCCACGCCGTCCAGCTATAATTGCGCTGCTGGGAAAGCAACAGGGTCACCTCATCGTTGAGCCCGATATTGAGGAAGGTATCCATCGCCCCGGGCAGGCTCATGGGCGCACCGGAGCGCACCGAGAGGAGCAGCGGTTTGGAGGGATCTCCCAAAAAGTGCCGCGTATGCCTCTCCATCCTGCCCAGATGGGTGCGCAAAAGCTCGTCAAACTCTTCTGATATATCAGGATGCGTATTGATTACATGGCGATTGCGGAAAAGCTCTGTGGTAATCACAAAGCCCGGAGGGATGGGGTATTCAAAATGCCACAACCGTTTCAGGAAAAACGCCTTGGAGCCCAAAGCCACCTGATTGTCCAGATGTGTATGGCTGCTATGCAGATGCACAAATAGTTTATCCGGGTCATAGGACATCAATTTGGCGATATCCTGAGGCTTAAACAGCCGCTTCATCCCCGCCAAAGTCTCGATCAGATTGCTGATAAATACATCCAGTCCCTGCACCAAAAACGAACCCATCAACAGCTTACGATAGATGCCTTCCGCCTCTATCTCAGAGGAAAGGCCACAGCTTTCATCAGCACAGCGCCGCTTCAGCTCTGGATCATAAAACCTGAAGTAGTATTCATTTACAATCTCATTCACGCTGTCTTTCAACAGACGGAAGATATCCATGTATTGCTCCAGACTGGCGTTCATGATATTGGTCACCGAATCCAGCATCTCCACCGTGGAGCTATAGGCAAAATTGGTGAGCATCTCCTGGCTCATCGCATAATCGTAAAGCTCCAATATCTTCACGATACGGCGCAAATTCCTACCGTTTATATAGCTGAGGTTTATCTGTTTGATGCTGTGCTCAAAGAGGCGGCGCACCACGTTTTCTATCCTGAATACCATGCCCATCGCTTCCAGCTTGGGCTCACGGTAGCTGCCATACATGGAGGGGATGCCCGCAGCGATGTGGCGCTTATAGAATATATTGTCCCACCCCGTGCTGGGCATGGGGTTGAGGATGATGCTATTTAATTTGCCGATATAACTGAGCAATTGGCGGATGGAGCTCTCATAATCCTTTCTCACCAGGCTGGTGCGCAAACGGTTTTGCTCCTTGGAATCAAAGAACTTGTAGCGCGCCAAAAACTTTACGATATCATAGGGGTCCAGCTCGTATTTATCTTTCAGCAGCAGATGGATATTACACAGCAGGCGCAGGCGTTTCAGATAAAAGCTCCCCTCTTCCTTGCCGTCAAAGGTGCGCTCCAGATTTTGCCAGGATAGCGCCAAGAGCTGGCTGGCACTCAGGTTTTTCTCTGCCAAAAACGCATTAACCGCCCTGTTTTGCTTGTGTTGCAGATCGTCTTTTTGCTCCAAATACTGGTGCACGTCCTCTGGAATCATATTATCCAGCTTGCCAATATCCAGATCAGTCCAATAATCCAAGATGGAGGCACACAGCTTGATATGGGTGTTGTTGCTCTCCGTATGCACCTGTTTGCGCAAGAAATGGATGAGCCTGTCATGGCGCTGGGAGAGCTCATCCACCTCCGTGCTCAAATCCCGGATTTCGCCTTCCGCCCCGATCTCGCTAAAGAAGACGGGGATCTGCCGCAGGAGGTGTCTCAATTGGATAAACACGCCCCTGATATCGGCGTTGAGCAGGTTGGAAACGTCCTTTTGAAAGAGGTCTTCATCAGAGATAAAGATGCCGCTCTTGGTCACATTGATCACCAGATACGCCAGCAGGTCTTTGCCCAGATTGGGGTCCAGCTTGATCAGCTCCATCAGCATCCGGATGTGTTTGATATGGTTTTTATCCGTATCCAATTGCCAATCTTCGCGGATGCGCACCTCGCCCGGCGGAGTGAATTTCAGCTGGGTGAGCCTTTGCATAAAGTGTTTGCTATGCTCTGCATTGCCAGCATTGATCACCGTCTTGCCTATGGAAAGCAGGCAATCCAACACGATGGAAAGGTGGCTGTCGTGAAAGCTCTCCAAAGCGGTAAACACAGAATCGATGATATCCGGTATCTCCTCTGTCGGCATATCTTTATACAGGTTTATCATCTCGCGGTTGAGGTCCCAGAGCAGGTGATCCCGCAGGTCTTCCATCCCCTGCAGCTTCAGGAGGGCAAAGATATAATCCAAGCGCCCCAGATTGTCCTCTATCTGGCACACGCTTTCCCGCAGTCTATTGGCGGTATCGCTAAAGGAGGGCAGCTGGGTAAAATCCTTGATGCTCTGTAAGCCCTTAATAGTCTCTTGCAAGCCTTCCCAATAGGATGCCAGGGGGAATCCATCCTCCCCCAAGAGGGGCAGATGCGTGCTTTGCTGTTGCCACAACAGAAAGCCTTCCTCAAATAGCTGCCTCAAAAACGCCCGTGCCCGGTTTTGCAATTCATCCGTGGCGGGTAGCTTCAAAAAGCTCTTGCGCACGTGACCATTGAGCCGGATATAAAGGTGCGGATAGCTCTTGGCATCCTCTTCCAAGTGGTGCAGAATATCCAAAAGCAGCTGATGATCAGCCTCTGCAAAGCCACACATGGTAGCCATAAATTCAAGCACTTCGCCGATCATCCTCAGATGCAGGGATGGTTCGCTGGCTTTTTCCCACACTTTTTGATAAGAACCAAAGAGCACACGCTGTGCCCTGGCGGTTTCTTCCAGTTGCATAAAGACCCACATATCGCCCAAAATCCCCTTGCGCATGAGCCCCATCGCCAATTCGGGGTTCATAAAGGGGTGATATATTTCCTCAAGAAGCTCTTTGCAACGTTGATGAATGCCAAAATGAGAAGCACAGCTATCCAAGAGCCATAAGGCTTCATTATCCAGTTCTATACGGGCTTGCTTTGTCACTGCCAAATTGGCAGTTAGGGCTTTGGAATCTAAGGGTTGCACCATTATCCTCTATTGCATTATGTTCAGACATTTACACAGCATCACCTTTTTATTTATGATGCCATTTTCTGTCAAGAGGCAAATTGGCTGGATTGAGCATATTTTGCTTGACAAAAACCTGCGGTGGACATTGGATATGAATCAGCATGGGCTGGCAGCCCGAGGGTTTCCGCCATGCGCCAGAAGCATTTTAAGGAGAGAAGCCATGCGCAGAGCAATTTTGTGTTGTATAGCTTTGGTGGCGGTGCTGGCAGCAGTTGTCCCTCTGGCTGCAGCAAAGCCGAGCGAAATGAAAGTAGTAAACGTTACAAACGAACGGGAATTTCTGAAATCCATCGGCTCAAACACGGTGATCAACCTGGAAGGTTTGGACGGCGGCTATTTGGTGTTTTCAGGAAAACAGACGCTGGGGATGCCTAAAAATGCACGCTGGGAAGAAGTTTTCGACGGATATCAACTGGTGATCAGCAATGTGAACAACCTCACCATCACCGGCAGAGCCGTGAGTTTGAGCGTGATTATGGCAGAACCGCGCTATGCCAACGTGATAAAATTTGAAAACTGCAAAGACATCCGCCTGGAAAACCTGAGCCTGGGACACACCGATGGCGGCTATTGCACTGGCGGGGTGGTGGAACTGGATCACTGCCAAGACTTTTCCATCTGGAATTGCGAGCTGTGGGGCTGTGGCATCGAAGGCATCACCGCCTGGGATAGCAGCGGTTTGACGTGTGAGCTAAGCTCCATAACAGATTGCACTTATAATGCCATGACGATGGTGAGGGTAAGCGATGTGAACTTTGTAAACTGCGTGATTAGAAACAATATTGAATTTAACACCCTGAACTTCAGCGACTGCAAGGATGTAACCTTCACTGACTGCGCCATTTTCGATAACGCCGCCTTCGGGCAGTGGGACACCAGCTATCTCATCCACTCGAATAATTCAAGAATCAAGTTCCAGGGATGCGCCATCTTTAAAAACAACGTGCATGAAGTGACTAACAACCCCAGAATGGTGAGCTTTGAAAACTGCGCCATTTTCCAAAACGAACACATGAGCTGGGAAGGCGATGAATTTGATGAGCCGATGGATTGGGATTATGATTGGTGAACATCCAATAAACACAGTGTTTTAAGCGAGCGGGGATGGATGATTTTCGCCCCCCTTTTTGGTTTTGTCTTGATGGCAAGGAAGTCAGGCTGGGCGGCACTGAGCAAAAGAGGGCTTTTTTTGGGGCTGGAAAGCTAATGCATTACTAAAAGTTAAAGGGTTCTTGCCTGTTAACCACCCTTGTCTCTCCTTTGTCTCGACAAGGGTGAGACAAGGGTGGTCCAAGGGAGGCTAATGGGCAAAATGAATGAAGAATAAAGAATAATGAATGATTGCGGTGAAATATGAAAGACGAGGGTAACCATTCGTCATTCATTATTCATCGCGAGCGGTAGCGAGCCAAAATTCGTGTAATTCGTGTAATTCGTGGTTAAAAAAACGGCAAGCGAAGCAAGCCAAGCCAGCCCATCGCTTCCTGATGAAAGAGACCCTTCAAACTATCCCACGCATGCCGGTTCAGCCCCGAGGTCCATTCATCCATAAAGATTTTCTTAAATTCCACCGCCACAGCAATCAGCCTATCCCCATATTTGGCATTCAGATAGCGGCTCATGTAACCTCCGGGGAATTTGACGTCGGCACGGCAATCCAACTGGATATTCTGCCAATCTTTGCCATCCAACCTGAGGCGCAGGGCTTCCACATCGTCATAATACTTACGGTGCAAATTGCTGCGTCCCAGGATGATATCCGGATTCTTTTCCTGCGGATCCGGCTGCGCATCAGCTCCACCCCGGCGGTGGTTGTAGCTATGCAAATCCAGCACCACGATAAAGGGATGCCGCTCCAAAAGGCGCTCAATCACGTTGTCCAGATGGATATACCATTGGTCGTATTCTTCATAAAGGGAGCTGATGATGCGCTGTGGCAGCTGGTCGCGCTGGAGTGGCAATCCCCAGCAATCATCAGGTTTCAGATACAGGGCTCTTTCCCGGCTGCGGTTGAGGTCTATTTCAAAGCGGCTGCTCTGGAGGGTGATATGGTTGGGAAACAGCTCTGCCGCTTCATTGGTATAGGGATCCTCCTCCCTCAGCCGGTCTTGCTCGCTAATGCCGCAATGCTCTGACAGTTCGTCACTTAGTTTGTGTCCAGAGTGAATTGCCGTTGCCAAGAGCGGCAGGCTTTCGTCTAACAAAACAAAGCGGCTTTCGATCATATTTGCCAACCCTGCACTTTGATGATGAGCTGATCAAGCATCTCCACATAGCGGCTAAAATCGTTGATGCCGGCGATGGGAGTGGAAAACAGCGAAAGCTCACAGCCGCAGATGCTTTCCCCCTTTTGGATGGCCTCTGTCAGGGTATGGGGCACGCTCTTCTGGCTGAGGGCAAAGAAGCCCTTCAACACTGGGTAGAGCGAGGTTCGTGATTCGCCAATAATGCTTTTGAGGAGTTTCAGGCGGAAGGGGTTGGTGAGGCCTGCCTGCCGGGTGAGCAGCCATTTGCTGCGCAATTCACGCTCCATTTGCAGGCGCAAATCTGACTTTTCAAATTGCAATCCAGCCAAAATGTCTGTATTTTCCAAGAGGTTGCGATACTGGGTCTGCATATCCAAAAACTCCAGCGGATAGGCATCCAGGGAGTTTTCCACAAACCTGCGGGTGATGATCAAGGGCTGGGACAGGCGGTGTTTGCGGATGTATTGCATCAAGGGTTGCAACGCTTCAAAGAAGGCAGGTGGATCGTCTTCCAGGATGATCACACAGCGCTCCAGTTCGTTGTAACCCCGATGAATAGCCATTTGTAGCAGCACATCTTCCAGACCCTTGAGGGTATTGAGCAAGCCTTTGTATTTATCGTTTTTCATTGTTTCCTTCCTTGTTCAAATAGGCATTGGCACAGCCTTTGGCGAGGTTGCGGATGCGGCCGATATAGGCGGCGCGCTGGGTGACGCTGATCACGCCGCGAGCATCCAGGAGATTGAAATAGTGGGAACAGCCCAAAAGCATGTCGTATGCAGGGTTTACCAATCCATGCTCCAAGAGGGCATAGCATTCCTTTTCATAGGAATCAAAGAGCTCAAACAAGAGCTTGGTATCGGCGTGGTTGAAGTTATAGGCGGAGAACTCCTGTTCGCGCACGAAGAAGAGCTCGCCATAGCGGATGTCTTCGCTGTACTTTAACTGGCGATAATCGTCCACATCCTGTATATACATTGCCAGGCGTTCCAAGCCGTAGGTAAGCTCCACGCTCACGGGGAAGAGTTCTATGCCGGCAATCTGTTGGAAATAGGTGAATTGGCTGATTTCCATGCCATCCAGCCACACCTCCCAGCCCAAACCTCCCGCACCCAAGGTGGGGGATTCCCAATCGTCTTCCACAAAGCGGATATCATGGTCTTTGATGCGGACGCCAATTGCTTCCAAGCTATGCAGATACTGGTCTTGAATGTCATCCGGCGTGGGTTTGATAATCACCTGAAATTGGTAGTAGTGTTGCAGGCGGTTGGGGTTTTCGCCATAGCGTCCGTCTTTGGGCCGGCGACAAGCCTGGGGATAGGCAATGGCGGTGGGCTTTGTGCCCAATGCACCAAATAAGGTACCGGGATGGAAGGTTCCGGCGCCCATCTGGGCATCATAGGGCTGCAGCAAGGCACATCCGCGCTGTGCCCAGAATTGCTGTAAGGCGAGGATCATTTCTTGAAAATTCATTACTGTTTCCTTTGTATCTTTTCACAAGTCTCTATTATTTGTTGCAGTTGCGTCTTTAGCTCCTGCATCTGTGCACGAATGCGGGGGTCGCTGGTAAATAGCGCCGGGCTGGGCTGTTTGGCTTTGCTGCGGCTTGCCCTGCGCTCGGCTCTCAGCTTTTGGCGGGCACCCTCGATGGTGTAGCGCTGGTTGTGCAACATATCCTGTATGCGGCGCAGGAGTTCTATCTGCTCCACGGTATATCTGCGGATGCGGCCTTTTTCCTGACGGGGTTTGATAAAGGTAAATTCGGTTTCCCAATAGCGGAGCACGTGGGGCTCAACGCCCAGGAGGTTGCTCACTTCTCCAATGGTGTAATAGTATTTCATGTGGATTTCTCCTTGGCTTTGGGGATAAGGAAGGACGCCACAAGCAGCATTAGAGCGATATATACAAACACAAAGGGATAGATATGGATGTGGCGGATGAGGGGAATGGTGGTACAGGTGTATAGCGGGGCCTTGATATTGGTGATCTTAAAAAGTGGTGCAGAGGCAAGCTCGCGCCCCAGCGGATCCACTATCACAGAGATGCCGGTATTGGCACTGCGGTAGATCTGGATGCGGTTTTCCACGGCTCGATAGCGGGTCATCACCTGATGCAGCCAGGGTCCGTAGGAGGTGCCAAACCAGCCGTCATTGGTGAGGTTTGCCAAAAAGTCCATCTTGTCAATCTTGCCCGTGACTTCATCTTTGGGCAGCGCCATCCGATGGTTGATATGGGCAAAAGCCAGTTCATAACAGATGGAGGGACTAAAGCGCTTGCCGTGGCTCGCGTAATATTCCAGCTGGGTGCCAAATTCCCAGTTGGCTTGTCCAAACTGGAGCTTTGCCAAAAAGGGCAGATACTTTATCCATAGCATTCTTTCGCCCACGGGAACCAGGATGTTCTTGTGAAATACCGGATGCCTCACATCGTAATCTGGTGTAAAGAGAGAAGCGGCATTAAAGTAATATGCATCGTCGAAGTGTTCCGGCGGGGAAGGCTCAAAATCTGGGAATCCGGTAAAGATCTCCAATCCGGTATCATGCACAATATCCATCAGGTCCAGGCGCGCCCTCATATCATAGCGCAGATATGCCGGCACCGCTGCTTCCGGCCAGATAATAAGCTGGGCACTGTCGGCAGCGGCAACCTCGCTGAGGCGTTTGAAACGCTGTACCGTATCCTTGTAATGCATCTCATCCCACTTATCTTCCTGGGGGATGGATGGCTGCATCACATGTATTTGAATATCATGCTGTTGCAGCTCTATAGTGCGGGTGCGGTAGTATCCATAACCCAGCCACAGGGCAAAGAGCAGCAGCAGGGGGATGGCATAGCGCCAGCGCTTTTGGACCAGCCGTTCGAGGAGGATATTTACCAGGAGGATGAGGAGGAGCAGTAGGCTCATCCCTCCCAAATCAACCGCTTGAATCAAATACAGATAATCCGCTAAGGAATAGCCGGTATCCCACCAGGGGAAGCGGGTTTCGCCAAAGTTTTGCAGGTATTCAAAGCTGATGATGAAGGCAACAAAGGCAAGGTAGCCCAAGGAGGGGATGCGCTGCCAAATCCTCTGTATCGCCCAGAAAACCAGCCAGAGATAGAGGGTATAAAGGAATATTATGCCCACCAAGCCCGGCCAAGTGACCTGGGCTATCCAGTAAAAGACGATGCCACAATACAATAAAGACCACACAAAGCCCATCATCAAGAGGCGCAAGGGGTGGGAAACGCCATCACGCAATACTATCATGAGGGGTATCCAGCCTATAAATACCAGGAAGCCCAGGTGCAGGGGCAAGCGCGCCAGGCTGAGCATCAGCACGCTGATGATGGTAAAGATTAAGGGACGGTACTTCATCGTGCGCTGCCTCCATAGGAAATGCGATGGATGCTGATGGCATCTGGATAAACCACGCTGATGTGGTGGCGATAGAGGGATGCGATGCCCGCCTGGGGGCTCACCGCCATGCCAAAGGCAGAATCGCTTGCCGCCTCGCCCACTACCTGCACCTGTATCCTATTGTCATAGCCATCCACCAGCTGTTGCCCAAGGCGGCTTTCCTTGAATTGCCCATAGACGTAATACATATCCGTGCGAGCAGATTCCAGGCTGTAGATGGCAAGATAATCTGCCGTGCATCCCAGGGAGGAAGGCGCTTTGATCTGAAATCTGCCAAAGCGGTACAGCTCGCTGCCATCTAACATGGAGATACACACAATCTCCTGTGGGGCAGCATCATAGATAAAGAGGTTATGGTCTGGATTCATCGCCAATAGCTCCGGCATTGCCAGCTGGGAAAGCTCCAGCCTTCCCGCGAGTTGCCCTTCGGGAGAGAAGCGGCGCAGGTCTTTTGCCATCATATCCAATGCCAAGAGGCTGCCATCACTATCAATGGCTATATCAGCAAGTCTCTGGAAGTTATAGCTTTGCATCCCCAGGCCGCCCAAGGTGTTAAAGAGCTTGCCCGCACGATAAATATCTATCTGCTGCCGCACCTTGGAGAGGGCATACACGCTTCCGGAAAGGGGATCAAAGAGGGCTTTATCATACTGCTTTTCCACCGGTATGTGTTCCAACAGCTCTATCTGGGCAATCTGGCGGCTGGGGCTGAATCGCGTGGCAGTGCAAGCGCCCAGTATGACAGCCATCAAGAGAAGAGCAAAACCAAGCTGCCTCTGCATTACTTCCTCAGATGGATGTCCTTCAGCTTGCCCTGGATGCTGGGTTTGCTGCCAAACTGGCTGTATTCCAGCGTGTAGGCAATATCTATCACATCATTCTTTTTGATGAGGCTAAGGTAATCCCCCAGGTTGTAGCCTATCAAATCCAGGTGGATGCCGTCTTTTACCACCTTCAGCTTGAGGTGATTGCGTCCCACGTTGTAGGGATAATTGATCACCGTCACCCCTTGCGTGGAGAATACAGGGCGGTTGTTTGCCGGACCAAAGGGGGCAAAGCGTTCCAACCAATCCAGGCAAAAGCTATTGATATCATACAGTTCCAGCTCATGATCGATGGGCAGGGGAGGCTTGATCTCCGCCATATTCAGATGTTCTTGCACATAGCGGGTGAGCTCGTTTTCAAAGCGGTCTATATATTCCTGATAGATGGTGAGCCCTACCGCGTATTTGTGCCCGCCAAAGCTGTGCAGATTGTGCTCCGTATGTTTGAGGGCGGCAAAGAGGTCAAAATCCCCCATACTGCGTCCGGAGCCGCTGCCAAAGCCTTCTTTAAAGCTAATCATGATCACCGGACGGTAATACTTTTCCACTAACATGGATGCCACTATTCCTATCACTCCGGGATGCCAATCATCCGAGGAGATCACCATGCATGAGGTGGTGGTCATATTCTTGTACTTCTTGTCTATGATCTCGCATGCCTCGTGGAATGTGCGCTGATCCAGCTGCTGCCTCAGGGAATTGTGCCGTTCTATGGATTCCGCCAGCTCCTCGCTGGTTCCTTCCTCGCGGGAAATCAGCAGCTCCACAGCCAGGCTGGCAGAGCCCATCCGCCCTGCCGCATTGATGCGGGGTGCAATGCCAAACACAATATCGTTTGTATCCAAAGTCTTCTGATTGAGCCCCGATATCTGGATGAGTGCATTCAGCCCCAGATTCTTCTTGTCAATCAGGTGTTGCAGCCCGATGGAGGCAAAAACGCGGTTCTCCCCTGTCAGGGGCACGATATCGGCAATGGTGCCCACAGCCACCAGATCCAGGTATTTGAGGGTATTCTCTTCGCTTTGGATGCCCAAACGATCGTAGATTGCCATCAGGAGCTTGAAAGCCACCCCTACTCCTGCCAAATGCTGGAATGGATAGCGGGTGCCAGACAATTTGGGATTGATGATGGCATAAGCAGGGGGCAATTCATCCTTGGGATTGTGGTGGTCTGTCACGATAATCTCCATGCCCATGGCATTGATCGCCTTGATTTCCTCCAGGGCATTCACCCCACAATCCACGCTGATGATCAGGCTGGCACCCTTTTCTTTGACGGCATCCAGGCTGCTGAGAGACAGCCCATAGCCATCAATCATGCGGTGGGGGATGTAAAAATCGATCTGTGCACCCACCCGGCTGAGCCCCAAAAAGAGCAGTGCCGTGGCGGTGGTGCCATCCACATCATAATCCCCATAAATACATATCTTTTCCTTGTTTTCCAATGCCTGCACGATGCGCGTGACCGCCTTATCCATATCCTCAAAGAGCATGTGATCATGCAAATGCGACAATTGGGATGCAAAGAAATCCTCCACCTGTTGCGCACTATCGTGCCCCGCCCGCAGCAGTAATTTAGCTATCAGCGGCGGACAGCGGAAAACCTCGATAAACTCTTCCACCAGCTTGTTTTCAGCATCAGTAAACTCTGCCGGTGCAATCCATTCCTTCTCCATTTAATTACCTTTATGTTTTCTATTTTTTTAAAGTTTTGAGGCAGGAAGCAGCAAAGGGAAGGGCTGTAAACCGATAAATATACATTCAGCAATCAGTTATCACAAGCTTCCTACAGTTTACCAGATAATCAAAGGGCTAATTGCTGTAAAGGGTTTTTTTTAGATGCCTCGGAAAAGCTTTGTTACAAACCCGCAAGATATAGCCGGTCACATCAGGGATACAGGATCGATATCTATTTGCAGCCTGATGCCGGAGGGCAGCTTCAATGCAGCCAATATCATATCAATCGCCTGACCCATGATCTGTGCATTGGGGGCTTTGACCACCAAATGAAAGCGGTAAAGCGAGCCCAGCTTGGGCAGCGGAGCCGGCACCGGACCCAATACAATCACCCCGGCAAGACTCTTCAAGCTGGAAAGGCGCCCCAGTTCACTGCCAAAAGCCTCCATCCTTTCCCTGATATACTCCAAGTTATCACTGGAATAAAGCAGCCTGCCCAGACGGCAAAATGGCGGATAATACATCTGTTGACGGTGGCTGAGCTCTATCGTGGCAAATGCCTCATAATCCTGTTTGGCAGCATTGATGATGGAATAGTGATGAGGATTGTAGGTCTGAATCAAGACTTCACCCTGCCACTCTCCCCTGCCGGAACGCCCTGCCACCTGGGTGAGATGTTGGAAGGTGCGTTCTGCAGAGCGGAAATCGGGGACGTTGAGGCTGATATCCGCAAGCACAATCCCCACCAAGGTAACACCGGGAAAGTCCAGTCCCTTGGATATCATCTGGGTGCCCAAGAGAATATCTATCTCCCTATTCTTCATCCCTTTATACATTTGTTTATGAGCATCCTGACGCCGTGCCGAATCCGAATCCAGCCTCAGGATACGCGCCGAAGGGAAAAGGAGCTTGAGGTTTTGTTCCAGCTTCTGAGTGCCGGCAGAGCCATAGCTGAAGCTAAAGGCATTGCATGAGGGGCATTTACGGGGGCTGGAGATGCCATAACCGCAATAATGGCAGCGCAGCTCTTCCGTATCACGGTGATAGTACATGCTGATATCACAATCCGGGCATTTGATTGTGTGCCCACACTTTAGACATTGCAGATAGGAGGAGTAGCCCCTGCGGTTATGAAACAGGATCACCTGCTGTTTTTCACGCAGTCTGGATTCAATTGCCTCCAAAAGCGGGTGAGACAGCAAGCCTTCAGTTTCCTGTTCTCGCAAATCCAACACCTCCACCTCCGGCATGGCAATTGCAAAGGGGCGTGCCGTGAGCCGGTGATAGCGGTATTTATCGTTCAATTGATTGTACCAGGATTCCAAGGCTGGTGTGGCAGAACCAATGATCACCTGTGCCCCGCTCTGCATCGCCCTCACTATCGCCATATCCCTGCCATGATAGCGCGGCAGGTTTTCCTGTTTATAGCTTTGCTCGTGCTCTTCATCCACCACAATCAAGCCCAGGTTTGGCAATGGCGCAAAGATGGCACTGCGCGCTCCCACCACGATCCTCTTTTGTCCGCTTTGAATGAGCTGCCATTGGCGCAAACGCTCGGCATCCGAAAGGCGGCTGTGGTTGATGGCAAGGATGCTGCCAAACTCGTTGGAAAAGCGTTCCACCATCTGGGGAGTGAGCGAAATCTCTGGAATCAGGAAAATGATATTCTTGTTATCATCCAGATAGCGGCGCATGATGTGGATATACACCTCCGTTTTGCCGCTGCCAGTCACCCCATACAAGAGGTTAACCTCAAACTTGCCATAGCCTTGGGAGATGGACTGCACTGCCATAGCCTGCTCTGAGGTGAGCGATATATTCTTGGGTGCAAATGGATAGTCTTCATACACAGGAGGGGGATCGATGCGCCGGGGGATGATGCGCACCAAGCCTTTGCCTACCAAGCCTTTAATGACGGAATAGGATACCACACTGCTGAGCGCTGCCATACTCATTTCCCCACCCGATGCCATCAGCATCGTATATGCTTCAGACTGTCTGGGCGGCAGGCTTTGGGGCTTAACTGCATCCGGTATTACAGATACAAAATTTGCATAACGGGGTTTGTCTCTATGTTTTAGCTTCCTATCCACGTCGATTTCATCATTCTGCTCGGCTATTTCCACCATCTTCAAGAGGGGCAGGCGGGGATGGGCTTTGCGCAAATCTTGCACTATATGCCAGTCTCCATCTGCCAACAAATCCGCTAACTGGCTATCGGTGATTGAGATACCTTCCTTGGATCTGATGGACATATCGGGATCCGGAATCAAGCGAGCCGGCAACATGGCAAAGAGGCAGATCCCTATCGAATTACGGTAATAGGATGCCATCCAGCGAGCTAATTCCAATAGGGATTGGGGGATAATCGGCTGGGAATCCAATACTTCAGTAATTTCCCGGATACGCACCCCCCGTGGAGCATCCTGCACCCTCTGCCCACAGATGCCAATCATATCCCGCCTGTTAAAACTCACCAACACGCGACAGCCTTCAGCTATCGCCTGGCTGCTGCTGTAGGTGAATTCGGTATCAAGATTTACAGGGAGATATACATGATAATACATAGAAAACAGGGTGTGGGAAGCATGGTATTTTGTCAATGCTTTCCCATTAGCCACCCTTGTCTCTCCCTTGTCTTACCCTTGTCTTGACAAAGGAGAGACAAGGGTGGCTAATGGGCAAGGAGTATGTGAAGGTGAAATATGAGGCGGGGGTAAATGGCATAAAACCCAGCAAATCCCCTTTATGGCCATAAACGAATACAGCTCCCTGTGTGAGGGAGCTGTATTCTGGCTATTGGAATATTATATTATAAACTAACTTACCCTGATGGTAAATTTGTAGTTAAACGGACCGCGATGTTGTGGAATACTCCAGCCCATCACGATTCTTTTTATTTCTGCGAGGTAGTCTTGAGGTAGGTTTCCGGAGGTGGGGATCACTTCAGCCGTCTGTACCCTGCCATCTCTTCCCAGAATTCTGATATCCACAGTTCCGGTTGCTTTTTCGATTGCGGTGTACTTTCTGATTGGGTTTATCAGCTGGGATCTTCTGCCACCCACATAATTTTTGATGGATTGATATCCTGTTCTCTGCTCTTCAGGGGCAGAGGCAATGGCATTTTCTGTGACTGCAGGAGCCTGTGCTGAAATAGTTGCGATAAGCTGGCGTTCCGGACCAGTCTGGGCAATGGGTTTATTCAGTTGAGCAATTTGGGCTTTATTTATATCTGCCACCACATCCACATTACCTGTGGGTCTTGTGGTGGTGCTACCTTTGCCACCAGGTGCGGTGGAAGCCCCAGCCAAGTCTGTGGGCTTGTAGTTTGATACTGCATGGGGATCAAAGGTAGAAGATATTCCTCCTGCAGTACCTCCAATGCCGCTTGGTTTGCCTCCTCCACCAGTTGTACCACTGCCTGATGCAGTGGCACCGGGGGTGGTTACCACAAACGAACGCGTTTCAGTGATTGCCACAGGGTTTCGGACTGTGGCACTGGGATCAAAAGAGCCAAAGCGGGAGGCAGTGCTGCCACCCGTGGTGGTGGTACCGGTGGGTGTGGTGGGTTTCTTTGGCTGTGTAGGTCTGGCAGGGGTGGTGGGCTTGGCTGCTGCAGCTGCAGCTTTGGCGGCTGCTTCGGCGGCAGCTTTGGCTGCGGCTTCTGCGGCGGCTTTGGCGGCTGCATCTTCCTCGATTTGGCTTTGCGGAGGCATTTGATCTCCGCGGGGCTCTATTCTTTGTCCCATGCTATAGCTTGCCATACCTGCATCCAGTGTATATTGTTTCATCAAGTCAGGCTTCAAAACCAAATCATAAACGACCAATAAAGCCAAGGTGATAAAGAGGAAAACCAGGATGAGTGTGGTTCCAGCTTTTTCCTGACGTGAGCGTTCGGCACGGCGTGAATACTGTGCCACGATCCGTCTTTCCTCTTCTGTGAGAACATGTATGTATGGCTCTATAAACCGATAGTTAATCTGCCAATCAGGATTGAGGGTGACGGTGCCGGTCATATTGTTTTGTAGGGTCAGCTGGTTTCCTTTCAATAAGCCACTGGCAGTCAGTTGCTCTTTTGTGACAGATTTGCCATTCTGTTTACATTCCACCTGTGCCTTGGGTATCAGGTTCATTACAAAGTTGTTGTTCTTATTCGAGATCAACTTGATTTTATCGGGGAAAGAGGGGTCAAGAATCTGCCACAGCAGATGTTTATTGGAACCCAGATACCAGTTTTTTTTGAAAACACCAGAGCCAGATTTGATGTAATCCAACACTTTGCCCTTATAGATCAGTTCCATGTTTAATTGTGTCTTTGCCATGTCACCTCCCTATTGGCTGTTTGCTGTTTTCATATTATTTAGCCATTGCGTATCCAGCAGGGTGCTAAAATATATGTGTTTAAATTTGGCGCCTGTGCCCACCGCCACGATTTCGGTAATCACCTGCGTGGGGATATTATCATTCGCCTGTATCATGAGGCAGGCTTCAGATTGATCATCCACCTTCAAAATCTGATCGGATTGATAGCTCAAAAAGGTATAAAGCTCTTCTCGTTTTTTGGGGTCTGAGAGCAGGTCTTCAGGTTTGCCAAATACGATATTATCCAAACCGACATAGATGATATCAGGATATACCTTTACGATGGTGGTGCCCATATAGTCTTCCAATTCATCCACAGTCATTGTGCTGGGGAAAGTCATGTTTTCGGGCACTGTGACACGCTGCGCTTCCATCGATACGTTTTTGATGAGAAAGACCAAAAGAATGGTCAATACATCAAGCAGGGATGTGATAGACAGGGATGCCACTTCATCGGCTTTGCGAGTGGTTCGTCTTACTTCTTTTCCAGATGATTTTGCTGATTCTATTAGTCTCATATCTATCTCCGTTAGTAGTAACGAACCTCGACAGGCCTGTATAACACATTCACAAACTGATTGTCTTTACAAAGGTCGATGGTTTTGATGAGTGGCCCATATAAAACATCCGGATAGGGGCTAACGCTGATTTCAGTTTGCTCTGGGCTTTCTTTGCGAATCTCTTTCAATTCTGCATCCAGCGTTACAAAATCGTAATTACCATTAACAAAGCGGATGTTAATTCTTTCTTTGCCTTGCTGGCGGATCTGAAATCCACGAAAGAGTTCTCGATCCGGAGCATCCGTGTTCATGATAAATAATTCGATCTTCTTTTCCTCGGCTTTTTCGCCTCCGGCACCAAGGCCATCACCTCCTCCATCGCCGGTAGGTGCGAAATTTAAAGCAACCGAAGCAATCTGAGTCATCACCAACATGAATAACAAAAAAGGCACGATGGTGAGAAACAGGTTCATCAGCGGCACGAGGTCCTGTTCTTTGGGACCCCCCGCCAATCTTCGGTTCCTTCCGGCAGAAGGACGGTATGCCATATTCTTAACCTCTATTTACGTAGCTAAGATAGTTAATTATTTTCACAGTATGTTCGTCGATATCAGCGAGAATCTTCTGAGCACGGCCGTAAAGACCACCATGGATAAGAGTGAGCGGGATGGCGGCTACCAATCCCATTGCAGTGGTTCCAATGGCTTTGGAGATACCGGCGGTAAGCAATTGGTTCTTTTGGCTTTCAGGAGCGTTTGCCAGGCTTTCAAAAGCTTCCAGAAGACCCCAAATCGTTCCCAAGAGACCCAGGTAAGTACAGATCTGAGCCAATGTATTGAACCAAGAGAGATTGGCATCAATCTTAAATACGGTCTGCAACACTGCTTCTTCGAAACCGTTTTGCACTGCCCTGTCCAGCTCTTCGCCCTTCTTGTTGGCTTTGCGAGTATCAATATAAATACGAATTCCACTCCAGAAGATATATCCAAGGGTAGTTCCCTTAAAACTTTCTGCCACCTTGGCTGCCTCATCCAGCTGATCATTTTTGAGATACCCTTTGAGCTTCAGATAAAACTTCTGTGCATCGATTTTCTCGCGTTGATACAGCTGAATATAGCGCACGATGCCATAGACAAGACCAATGATAAAAGTAAGAATGATAGCATATCCCCAGCCTCCGCTATCGTGAAGGATTTTGCCGGGTGTGATTGGGGTAGCTTTCACAGGGCTTGCGTCGGACTGAGCCAGCAGAGTGGCACAGAACAGGAGAGCAATCACTACCAGTATGATTTGTTTTGTTTTCATTTTGACTCCTCTAGCCATTTATTTCTTTGTTGTTGCCAATTATCAAGTTGTAATTTGCTTACCTTCTGGATCAGCTCCAGATAGTATGTTGGGAAGTTGTATCTGCCAACTTCGTTGTAAGTATCAGCTTTATCTTTGAAGGTGGTGATATCAGGTTGTAAAGCTTTGAGGGTGAGCTCAAAAACTTCATGATCCACCATTTCCGCCACTCCCTCAAAGCCACTGGGAGTGACGTCGGAGGTGACGGTTTGTCCCAGTAAAAGGGTTGCCGCCACCAAGGCAATTGCAGTTACAATTATCTTTTTCATTGGTCTCACTCCTTTGCGTATTGTTCAATCTTGATTTCAGCCAATATGCCACGGTATGCAGATTGGTTTTGGACTTCTATGCGCAGATGGTTTGAGCCTTTGCGCAAAGCGTCCAACGGCAGCTCCAGATAGCTGGGGTATATGTGGAAGGGATCCGAATCATAATCCATCATCACCTCTGTTGCCAACATACTGCCATTCAAATATACAGTGGCGGTATCAGGGGCGATAAATTCAACTATCGCAGACACCGGATTCTCACTGATATTAAATTCTGTTTCAAAGGCAACGTCGTAATAGGGAGCCTCAGCAGTTTCTCTGGGCCAAATGGGTTGGGCTTGATGATCTTCCATACCAGAATACATCTCCGGGGTAATACCGAATTCACTGGACATCCGCGCAGGAGCTTGGATTTCAGCCTGGGTATCAGGATCGGTAACTATCGCCCTCCAAGAAGGACTGCTGCTAAAACGGATGGTTTCACGGATTCTGGTCTGTTCCAAAAGGGCTTCATCATAGTATGCCTGCAAAGTGGCACGCACGGGGATGCTTTCCTCAAGAGGATTGTTAAACAAAACACGGATGGTATTTTCTGTTTCATCCCATTCCACGCCTGTAAGGTGATAGCCATAGCGTTCTGTGGTGGGTTGCCTCTCGTCCAGAGTGTCTATCACAAAGCCGGAAAGGACAGCTGATTCATCATTTACAAATGCTTCCACTCCTTCGGAATGTATCACTTGCAGATATACGAAGCTGGGAGCTATTTTGGATTCAAGCTTAAGCTCAGCTTGCAATTTGGTGGCAGGCGGAATCTGCAATTCTCCCATGGTGAGGCCCTTGGCAGTGGTTACGGTGCGCACTGTGGGGCTGATAGGTGAGCCATCAGCGTCATCATACACCTTGGAAAACTGCCAGGCAGAGCCCAGGGCATATTCCTTTTTCTGGAAGCTGGACATAATGCCGAATTCTGTGAGTTTATTCACCGCATTAGTGGTATTGTCATCCACATATCCGGGTAAGTGGAATCCGGAATACAGGGTGTTGTAGACCATCTTGGCTTCATCTTCAAATGGATAGATATAGCCATAGTTTACCTGTCCCCAGATATTGGCCAATACCTCGGGATCATCCTTGTAAGGTTTTACGTCGTTAGAGATTTCGAAATAGCGATTTATCTGTGTATTCACCACTTCGATGGCGTATTCATAGATCTGAGCTTCCACGCTCAAGGCTTTCACGACCCTGTCTGTGGTCAGCATTGCCAGATTGGTGGGCGTGAGCAGGCGCTCTACCTTTCTGATCTCAGCATTTACAGCATCTGCAAATGCGGGCAACCTTCTCAGTTTTCCACCCATCAAATCTTGAACAAATCTGGTTTTCTCCGTAACGTAAACATGTTGGTTTGGTGTATTCTTGAAATAAGTGCCGTTTTCAATGGCTGCCAAGCTGCTATCAAAGCCATTCAGGAAGGTAAGCAGGGCTTGGGTTTCTCGGTATTCCGTTTCTGCAATGGCAAAGGAACTGTGTTGCTCTGCAGTGTCCAGAGGCAGACCTTCCCGCAGATATTTGGCTTCCTCAGCCTTAAATTCATCACGCTTTTGGAAGGCAAGCTGCCATTCTTTATTCAGATATGCCTCGTTGTATTGATCAATGATGGCAGAAAGACGTCCCACAGCCACTCCCTGGTAGAGATCATACTGGGTATTATCTTTCATGAACAGTTTTTTGGCATATTCCTCATAATGCTGGGTATCGCCCCGGTTATAATAGCCCACGGCAATGGTGCGCAGCACTTCTGTGACATCCGGATGATTGGGATAACGCTGTACGAATGTCTCCAACACCTCCAGATGCGTGGTTGAGCTTTGATCTTCGGCATAGATGTAATAAGCCTGCATATAGATAACTTCGGCAGTGGCTTCTCCAGAATTGATCAGCCCTTTGCGCACCTCTTCAGAAAGAGCTATATAATCCTCAGCTGCCTGCATCTTGGTGGCAGGATTGCCTGCCCTTCTTTCCAGGTCTTCGATACGCAGGGTGAAGGTCTGATAGCTGCCGGGATATTGGTCCATAAATTCATTTCTGATGGATGTGGCACGGGTGGGATTGTGCATCAGGCTTTCAGCCACGTTCCAGCTCTTGTAATAATACAGATATATGTTGTCGAGGTCGTTTGGTCTTTGCTTGGATGCCAAGTACATATAGGTGGCAATCAAGAGCTCATATTCCCCGGCACGCTCATATTCCTGTGCTTCCAACAGCTTGTAGTTGACGTGTTCCTCAGGATATCTCTCATACGGATATTCCAGCGCCATGCGTCCAAAATTAAGCGCTGCCGTAGCGTGATCACCTTCTTCCAGCGCAGCGTTGTAGCTGTTTTGGATTTGCAGCTGGATCATTTGGTTGGCATCGGCTATTTTGGCAGGGTCTAAAGTATAGTCGAGGGCTTGTCTGGCATAGTCTTCAGCTATATTAAAGCGCTCATAAGGCGGAAGGTTTGTATTGTTCTCTGCGATAAATGACAGGTTGTAGTATATATCATACTTCATGGGATTGGTAAGAGTGGGATCGTTTTCCAGGATGTCAAGATATCTGTTCAGTGCAACCTGATGACGATTTTGGTTAAACTCGCGATGAGCCAAATCCAGATTCAACAGCCTGGCTTCTCTGATATGAAGCTCTGTGCCTTGATCATTGAGCACCTTGACAAACCTGAGGGCTGCCTTTTCATAAAAGTCAAAGGCAACATCCTTTTGTGCATCGCTGGCATCCTTGATCATCGCGTCATAACGCTTTTCGGCATATCCAAAAGCCAGCTCTTCATTGGCATAGGCATTCTGGGATGGGTAATGCTGATTGAACGCCAAGAGAGCATTATATACACGCAGATAGGAATCAGCATCAGGATGCCTGTCCGCTATATTGCCCATGAAGATCACTCTTTCATTTTCGTGGTTTTGAGCCCATAGGGAATATTCCACGTCATAGGGCATTGGCGTGGCATCATACATCTTGAGATGCTCCGTGTATGCCTCATATACTGCAGGATCAAAGAGTTCCCGATAGGCAGCATACTTTTGGCTATGATCCACAAATGCCTGCAAAGCTTCATCATTTAGCTGTGTTCTCACGCCTTCATAATGCACCACTTGCACCTGGCGATAGGCATTGCGGAGAGACGCCAGCTGTGCGGCTATTTCAGGGTCTGCAATATCTTTGTCTTTGATATTCTGTCTATACCACACGCTTTGCGGTGAATAGTTCCTCACCATAAAGTCATACCAGTTTCGCCGCACCTGGTCAAGGTTTTCCCCTTCACGCAACACGGTGTCAGGAGAGTGGTAAAGCGCAAGGATGGTATCCACAAGTGCGGGATTCACCAATGCATTGGGCATCTTTTCCAGTCTCAACTCCAAGAAGTCTATGGACTGGCGGGTAAGCTGCATCTCTTTCTTATTCTCTGCTGCTTTATCAAGAATGTAATTGAGGGTTTTCTCGTCTTTCACATCTCCAAACACAGACGCCAATACATCCAAACCGCGGGATTGTGATTCATAATTCGAGCCGTCCACCGCTACCAGACAGTATGCAATCTGGTCCAAAGAGTTGGTCCTATAGTCATCAGCAGAATCTTGAGGCTGGATGATTCCTGCATTGGCAGCACTCAGGATATTGGCAAAATCCACCAATGCGGCATTCAGAGAGTTATCATCCGAAATGTTCATATTCACAAACCCGCGCTGGAACATGGCTTCCCAACGGTAGGGACTGTCCGGCTGATTTGCAAGTGAGGTATAGAGATCATTGGCACGCGTATACCATTCTATTGGTCTTTCCGCATCAATACCAATCAGGAAATAGAGATTGGCAAGGCGCAATACCGTATCATCGCTCAAGGGAGAATTGGGATAGTTTTCCAAGATGTAGTTGTAATTGTCAATGGCCTCTTCAAAGTCACTTTCATAATAGCGCAGCTGAGGGCCTCTGGGGCGATCAGGATTGGCGTCGTACCATCTGGCTATTCTGGCATCCTTATCCTCACGAATAATCTCACTGCTCAGATAGGCTATATTATATAAAGCTTGATCCTTCAAATAAAAATCAGGATTGGCATCCATGGCCATTCGGTAATACTTGAGGGCTTCTCTGTAGTTGCCCAGGTCCACTGCCCACTGCAATTCTGCTATGTTATAATAGATATCAGCAGAGCCGATCAGATAGTTATACTGACCGGAATACTCCGGATCCCCATCAAGGGGAACATTCTCCAGCGGGGTTTCCAGAGCCTTGAAATCAGGATATCTGAGGGCAAAACCTTTATAATCTGCCAAGAGGGCTCTCTTTTGGCTCAAAAGCTCGTTGTATCTGGCTGTCTTTTCATCCAGGCTCAGGGAGGTATCTGCCAAGCGTTCCTGCTCTTGGTAGTTCAACCTGCGATAACGGTTTTGAAGCTCGAGAAATTCAAGAGTGGTGGACATCATGCCCAGCTGATTACCCAAGAAGTAGGATCTTTCACCCTCTCGCAATTCATCCAAATGGTTTTGCGCCAATTGCTTCATTTGGTTTGGATATCTCAGCATTATACTGGCAACAATCTGTCTTTCGATGAGGGGGAGAGTCTCGTCCAGATCACGTTTTTCTTGCACTGTAGCCAGGTATTCGTTATAAAACATGTTGAAGAACTCTTCTTCTGCGTCAGTTTTGTGTTTATGGTACTCCAGATAGCGCTGCCTACGAAGCTCCAAGTCTTGCTTTTTCTCTTGATATCCCCTCAGCTCGGCGATGAGATCAAGATCCGTTTGATTCCGATATTCAGGAGTGGCCATCACTCCCTGGTATACTTCTATTATATCTTCATAAAGCATGATATTGTGTTCAATATCCAGCAAGCGCTTCATCTCCATGTCGCTATACCTGCTGCCAGTGATGCTGTCTTCATCACGCCTAAGCACAAGGTACTTCATCTCAAAGATATCATCGATAACGTTAATAGTTTTAGCCAATCTATCTTGATATCCACGCAAGGTCAATAAGATTTCACCAATTCTCTCATATTCTTCGAAAAACTCATATTCTTTCAGAGGCGTATTCGGGTCTACAAGTGTCTGGATGGTTATCTGGTTATTATTGAGATACTTGTACAAGAAATCCTTATATTCATCCAAGACCTTAATCTCTTCTTGTTCAATCTGAGATATGGCATCATAGATTACCAGCCCGGGAAAGCTTCTGGCCTCCTGATACAGTGTGTGCAGGTCTTCCTTGACGCTATCTATGGTTCCGGCATGAGCCTGATAGCCTTCCATGGTGGGATTTTTGAAATAGGAATCAAGGTCCATATTCTCCACACGGCTGATAATGGCGGCTTCTCTGGGTAGGAACTGAGTCTCCAGCCAATTTTTATTAATCTGGTAGTTTCTCAGATACTCTTCTACCTCAGCGGATTCCCCTCTGGAGGACATCAAATCTGCCCACAAATATAGATAAGCTGAATAGTATTTATCATACAACTGGATGTCATAATTATCTCCGAATTCTGAATCATCCAAGATGTCTTTCAAAAAGAGCTTCGTAGCCTCTTGATCGGGTCCCAGCATATTCGCAACTGCCCGCTGATAGAGGAGCAATTGTGCCATTTGACGTGAATCCTTACTGAGCTCCGGATGCTTTGTAAGCTCCATAAAATAAGTCAACGCTGAGTTTGCGTCGCCAGCCACTGCATAAAAATGACCCACTAAAAAGAGGACATCCCACTCGTCAAGTTGGATGAGATTGGCAAGATGTTTTTCGTATTCTTGCACTGCCTTTGCCTTGTCGGTCTTTATCAAAACAGGAAGTTCGTCTTTGAGAAAATCCACAGCTTCCATCACTTGTGGGTTTCGATAAGTTGACTTTTTTGCCGGATCGGGGCCATAATAAGGCGCAGCTGCCAGCAAACCCAACACCGAAAACGTAAAAACGATCAGAAGAATAAATTTAATATATCTTTTCATAACCCCGCTCACTTTTCCTTGTTAACAATATATAAGCTCTACATATCAAGGACACATCCCAGATGCGGAGTTTTGGCTCCGCATCCAGAATGTAGCCTTCTGTATTCATGGGAAGTATGATTTCCTTGAAGTGCTTTGAATAATAAGCACGTTGTAAAACTGCATTTTATCTATTTTGTTGCTCTTCCAGCCACTTGCGCAAATCAAGAAGTGCCTTGTGTGCTTTCTCGCGTTCTTGGCGCAGCAGTGTGAGCTCTTCCATCAATTCTTTGATCTCGGGTGAAAGCTGGTCATACTTACTACCATCAAGAACCAAGTCTGAATCGGGCAAAGTGCTGAAATCCAAACTGCCATCAGCAATCTCGGTACCGGGGACCCCTGGTTTGGGCCGTGTTGTATCGTCCACTGCCACAAGGGCGTCATCGGTCAGGATCAAGTCATCAGCCTGTGCCAGTTCTCTGAGGTCAGGCATGCGTTTGGAGGTGGCATATTTGTCAAAGAGATAGGATACTCCGAGGGCCAAACGCAGGTTATCTTCATAACCATTGGTTTTATAGAGGTCTTCCAAGGCCTGGCCGGCAAACTTGATTGCAAACTTGCCAATATCGTATTTCACGCCTGCCTGGAAGTCATGCCCGCTATATTCAGCCTGAAAATGCAGATTGCGCAAGGGGGAGAAATTGACGGAATAGAAGATGCCATTGAAAACCCTGGAACGCGGCACTTGACCGGTAAAGCGGTTGGAGCCTGCGCCCAAACTGAAAATCCAATTTATCCCGCCTATAACCACCTGTTTGGAGGCGACAATATAGGGAGACCAGTATTCGTAGTCTGTCTTATCCGGGTGGTTGGCATAGCTCCACTCGTTAGGATCGGTATGGTCCTGCGCACGGTGACGATTCACCGGTGAAAGCATATTGTCCAAACCAACGGATACCTGTGGGATCTTAAGAGTTTCTTCGATCAATTTCAGTTTGGCGTTAAAATAATAAACCTTATCACCGCCAAAAAAGCCCAGCTCAGCCTTGTCAAACAACCCAACCGAAAGCATTCCGTATGGGTAGAAGCCTTTACTGCGGTCTGGATCAGCCGTACTTGGTTTTGCTACATCTCGATAATAACCCACGAGCAATATCTCCCCAGCCTTGTGGGGCAGCACATAGGCGTCTGGTGTGCGCAACATTCCCAGAGTTTGGAACGGAGCGGCACTCAACGATCCAAATAGAACGCTCAGCACAAATACACTTATTAATACTTTTTTCATACTTCCCTCCACCTTTCGGTGTTATTTTAAATTTTCGTGTGTGGATTACACAATATTGTTGACTTGAATTACGTCAAGCTTTTTCTTGTCTCATGCTTGACAAATCTACAAAAACATTAGCTTGCATCGGAGAAAATCTCGCTGCAAAATACCTGTTAAATAAGGGTTATACACTAAAGTGTAAAAATTTCCGCACCAAAACAGGCGAGATTGACCTTATAATGCAAGACAATCAACATCTCGTCTTTATTGAAGTAAAGACGCGTCGCTATCACTCTATCGATGCCGCATTGGAAAATATCAACTACACGAAACGTAAGCGCATATCCCAAACGGCTGTACAATATATTAATCAAAATCCGAAATATGGCAAGCTACAAACACGTTTTGATATCGTCGTATTAATCTATGATGAATATACAAACACATTTTCCATCAAACATTTACCTGACGCCTTCCATCCTGTGTTTGATTAATTGTTTTGCAAATATCATTCGGGTAGCCCCAAAATACTGAGCCTTCCGTCAGCCCTTGCCCTTTAGCCACCCTTGTCTCTCCTTTGCCGAGACAAGGGAGAGACAAGGGTGAGACAAGGGTGGTTAATAAGGAAGGACTGGCTAATCAATTGCCAATAGAGGCGTTGGGGCTGTTCATCAATTCCTCAGTTTTGAGGTATCAAAATCCTCGCCCAGATAGCGCTGATAATTTGCCGTGGTGCTTTCCATATCATCGTTATAAACCCATATCAATTGGTAGTTTCCGTTCATCTGCACATCCAAAAAAAGATACACGGCATTCACCTTGCCACGGTATTTCCAGATTTGATAATCTTTGCTCACAAAGCGGTAATCGTCTGTTGTGCTGCCCTTTTCCAATTCATCAGGTTTGCCGTTGCGGATATAGATCCTGCCCAAATCGGTTTTCCAGCCATCTTTGAAATACTTGAAATTGCGGTTGGTAAAAGAAATCCTCTCTTCCATCTCGCCTAAAAACTGGGCTGCATCCATTCCCTGCTGGGCTGCCAGACGCCTATAAATACTTGATACATAACGCTGTTTGGTCAATTGATCATAGCGTTGCCAATCCTTGGGCATTTGCACCGTGTTGAAATATCTCAACATCTGCAATTCGTCTTCCACATCCGGTATCAAACTGTAGATGGTTTCGTGCAGCTCCGTGATAAAAAACTCAAATTCCCTATCCTGGAATGTCTCATCTGTCTGCAAGGTGAGCGTGCCCCTGTATGTGCCAGCGCTCAGATCATCCAAAGGGATTCTGAGGGTGATGCCTTCTGCGGCACTATGGGGGGTGAAATCAATGTACTCATCCTGCACCATGAGGCTGTCTTTTTCCAGATACAAGACCAGAAGTTGGGATTGCCCAAGGGATTGCGGCGGCAGGTATGTCTCCAAATACAGATACATATTCTCATAAGACACCTTGTCGAAGATCAACGAAGGCTCAGTTTTATACAGGGTTCCCTTTCTGTGAAACTTGCTGAGATAGGCGCTGCTATCCGCTTTTACCACAGAGCAGAGCTGGATATCGCTCAAGAGGTCTTCCGATAGAAGCGGGCTGGCATCCAGTTCCCAGTTAAAACTGCGTCCGGAATTAACGTCACGTGCATGAAAGACAAGCGTTCCCGGCTCTTTATCCAATAGAAAGCTAAGCCTGTTGAGGTGATATTTGTCTGAGGTGGCATCCAGTTTGTTTGTAATGCCCACATTGTCTGCCAATTCCCTGAGGGGTATCAGGGAATCCGCATGCGCGAGGCTAACCGTAACGATCAATTCTGCAAAATAGCCTCCCTGATGAGCCTCAAAAAAGAGGCTGCGATAAGGAATCTGATAATCGATATGCATGATGGTATTGCCTTCGGTATCCCGAAAGCGGCTCTGAGTGATGTGCATATTCAGTTTTTCTGATGCCATCAAGCCTAAACTGAAAGCCAAAACCATCAGTGTGAGTGTAAGATACTTAATATTCTTCATCTTTATTCCTCAATATATATTGGCCAAATCCGCCTAAATCACTAAATATGAACTCCAGATTTTCCTTGTAATACCTCCACACAAACGTGGGATATTCATCCAAGGGGAGGATGTTTTCATACACCTCATCGGGTTCACCATATTTGATATATATTCTACCTCTATCGGATGCCCAACCCTTCAATCTTTTATGCAGGCTAAACATTTCATCCGCCTTCAATACCCGGTAATAGAATAGTTCCCGCGCTTCATTGCGGGCTGTTCCGGGGCTGGGATCGTGGCTGTTCCAAAAGAGCTCGATCCCCTCTGCCAGCTTGTTGGAAGAGAGGTTGGAGAGGCTTTGCCACTCGTTTTGGGTGGCAAGATAACGCAGTTGTTTCCGCTGGTCTTCGAGGCTATAGCGCTGGTTGTATGAAAACCAGGGGCTATACATGAAGGGTTCCATCTGATAATAGATATTGGATTCCCAAAAGGTGATTTTTACGCTTTCGGGGATGCCCTGATCGCTCAATAACGATATTTGTAAAGGGCTCTGGGGGTTGGGGATAGACCAGCGATAATCCGGCGTGGATATCACCACGCTATCGGCAGCTATGGTAAAGCTTTGTAAGATTTCACAGCTTTGCAGGTGCCCTGCATCCAGATCCAGGCTTTGGGGCAAAAACCGGATATCCTCACGCTGTGCCAAAAGGTAGGGCTGACCTATCGGGGTGTGTTCTTGAATATGAAAGCTCTTTTTCTGGGTATGCACGTCTCCCAGTGCCAAATTGCGCAATTGCAAGATGGTCTCATACTTGCCTGCATCCAGTTTGGCGGATAAATGCACGGGTATGGCAGTATCTTCCAGCCAGCTGCTGCGAGGTAAATTGAGCATTTGCCCCAGGCTGGCAACCAGCTTTTTGCGCGAATTGCGGATCTCCATGGAAAGCTGGTAATTCACGCTAAGGGCGTCTTTGGGAAAATTGAGGCTGTTATAGGGCACCAACACCCAAAAATCCGTAGCCTCCTCATAGTGCTCAAAGATCACTTCCTGAGCCCATGTTGCCATGGTGATCAAGACCAGCAGGGTGATGCTAATCCACTTTTTCATTGCTATGTACTTTGAGGAAAAAACTTACATTTTGCTGTTCCAGCCAACCCAGAAAGGCGGTATCAGGAAATATCTTGTTTTCGGATTCCAACACAATGTTATCCGTCTCGTCTTTCAGCGTAAGCCGGATATTGAACTGGGGATTGGGGGCTTGCAGGCAACGCTGCAATTCGGTCAAAAACGCCTTGTTCATCTTCTCACGGGGCATCTCCAAAAACAGATCTCCCTTGATGTATTGAGGAAGTTTTTCGATGGGGATAATCTTTTGAGGCATCACCCTCAACATACCGTCGTCATAGCCATTGAATGTGGAGCGATTGCCCATCACAACGATGATATTGCCGATTTTACAAAGATCAATATATTCCTCATAGCTTCTGTTGAAGAGGGCTGCTTCAAAGCGGCCGCTGTGGTCTTCCGCCTCGATAAAAGCCATCTGGTTCCCTTTGGAATCCCGCCTTTTGGTGACGTTGGTCACTATCCCCGCCAAGATCAAATCCGTGTTGTTTTCTGTTTTAGCAAGGTCGCAAGAGGAACAATAGTACCTCAAAAGAAGTCTGTACTGATCCATGGGGTGTCCGCTGAGATAGAAGCCCAGCACGCTTTTTTCCTTTTCCAGCAGGTGTTGCTTGCTCCAATCCTCAGCTTCCGGCAGTTGTGGTTTGAAGCTGCTTTCCGCATCATCCTCAGCTATCATATCAAAGATATTGCTCTGACCCTTGCGGCGGTCACGCTGTTCATTGGAGCCAAAAATGAGGGCATCTTCGATGGCTTCCCACATTTGGCTGCGGCTGCCCTCCAGCTCGTCCATGGTTCCAGAGGCTATCAGGCTTTCCAACACTGTCTTATTGACTGCGGAGCTATCCAGGCGAGAGCAGAAATCAAAGAAATCTGTAAATTCGCCATTGGTGTCACGCTCTTCGATGATGGAGCGCATTGCCGCTTCGCCTAAGTTTTTGATGGCTCTGAAGCCAAAGAGCACTTCCTTGCCCTGCACCTTAAATTCGCTATCGCTGCGGTTGATATTGGGCGGGATGATCTTGATGTCCATGTCTTTACACACTTCGATCATGATGGGGATTTTGGCGGGATCATCCTCAATGGACATGATGGCAGCCATAAATTCCACCGGGTAGTGTGCCTTCAGCCAGGCGGTTTGATAGGCAACCAATGCATAGCAGGTGGCGTGGCTCTTGTTGAAGGCATATTCGGCAAACTTCTTCCAGTCATCCCAAATCTTGTTAACTATCCTTTCCGGCACGCCTTTGGCAGTGGCACCGCTGATGAATTGCTTTTCAAACCGCGCCATCAATTCGATATCTTTTTTGCCCATGGCTTTGCGCAGGAAATCAGCATCCCCCCTGGAAAAGCCGCCCATCTCGCGGGAAATACTCATCACCTGCTCTTGATAGACAGTGACGCCGTAGGTTTCCTTGAGGGCGCTTTCCATGATGGGATGATCGTATTCTATCTTTTCCCTGCCGTATTTGCGGGCAATAAAGCTATCTATAAAGCGCATGGGACCAGGACGATACAATGCCACCATGGCGATGATATCCTCAAACATATTGGGCTTCAGCTCCACCAGATATTTGCGCATTCCGGCGGATTCCAGCTGGAACACCCCGTCCGTCTCGCCTTTGCTGAGCAGGCTATACACCTTTTGATCGTCCAAGGGAAGGCTATCGATATCTATTTTTACACCATGGGTTTGCTCTACAAATTCCAGAGTCTTTTTGATGAGGGTAAGCGTCTTCAAGCCCAGAATATCCATCTTCAGAAACTTCAGCTCGTCCAGCCATTTGCCCTCATATTGAACCAGGATGGTATTTTCTCCTTCCTTTTGGGTGCCGATCGCCAAGGGAACGTAATCCGTCAAATCCCCCGGCACAATCACCAATCCCGCGGCATGGATGCCGGTTTGTCTGATCAATCCTTCCAAGACAAGGCTGTGTTTGTAGATGCTCTGATATAGCTCATTGCCGTTTATCACTGCGGCAAATTCGGTAGATTGCTGGTAAGCCTCCTGCAGGTTTTTGGCACCTGCGGGGATGGTCTTGGTGAAATTATTGGCATCAGTGGCAGAAACCATTAAGACCCGCGCCACGTCTTTGATCACGGATTTGGCTCCGAGGGTGCTGAAGGTGACAATCTGGGTGACGCTGTTGCGCCCATACTTTTGCACCACATAATCGATGACTTTGCCGCGTCCCTGGGCACAAAAATCAATGTCAATATCCGGCATGCCAATTCTATCCGGATTCAGAAAACGCTCGAAAAGCAATCCGTATTTGATGGGATCCACCAGGGTGATATCCAGAAGGTAGGAGATAATGCTGCCGGCAGCCGAACCACGTCCGGGACCCACAGGAACATCCTGTTTTACCGCGGCATCGATGAGGTCTTTCACCACCAAAAAGTAGCCGGCAAAGCCCATGCTATTGATCACGTTCAGTTCAAAATCTATCCGCTCCTGAATCTCCGGCGTCATTTGGGGATACTTTTGCTGGGCAGCCTCCTCACACAGTGCCCGTAAGTAAGAACTCACATCCGGGTATTGGGGCGGAGTATCTATGGTGGGCAGGAGAAAATCATCATAATGAAGCTCCAGCTCTATCTTCTCGGCTATTTTGAGGGTGTTGGCAAACGCCTGGGGTTGATCTGGGAACAGCTGTTGCATCTCCTCGGCAGTTTTGAAGTATAACTGATTGGTATTGTAGCGCATACGGTTTTGATCGCTGACGGTTTTACCGGTTTGGATGCACAGCAGGATGTCATGAGCCTCATAATCGTCTTCATTCAGATAATGACAATCGTTTGTGAGCACCAAGGGCACGTTCATCTCCTCTGCCAAAGAGATCAGGCGGGGCATGGCTTCTTTTTCCGAATCCAGATCATGATCTTGGATTTCCAGGTAGTAATCCTCACCAAAGAGGTCATGATACCACTTTACGGCGTCTTTGGCTTCCTGATAACGCTCTTTTAGCAGCAGGGAGGCTATCTCGCCTTTCACGCAGGCACTGAGGCAGACAAGGCCTTCGTGGTGCTGTTGTAAAAGACTTTTGGAGATGCGGGGTTTGTAATAGAAACCTTCCGTGTAGGATGCGGAAGACAGCTTGAGGAGATTGCGGTAGCCAGTATCGTTTTTTGCCAAAAGAACGAGGTGATGGCGGATATCGGCTTTGCTTTGCTCCAAACCCAGCTCGCCATTGATGATATAGGCTTCGATGCCGATGATGGGTTTGATGCCCACTTTCTTTGCTGCTTTATAAAAATCTATTACCCCAAACAGATTGCCATGATCCGTAATCGCCACCGCGGGCATATTGTATTCTTTCGCCAATTTCACCATCCGGTCTACCCGGCAGGCGCCATCCAAAAGGCTGTATTGAGTGTGGTTGTGCAAGTGAACAAAAGACATCGATCTCCCCTTTACATTGTTAAATGGCAGTGTACTTTTTGGGGCTTTTTTGTCAAAGGGAAAAGTGAGGAATCTTGTTCTGCAGACGTTTTATCTATGGCTAATAATCAGTGTGATAAAGGGATAGCGGATTATGGAGAATGTTCTGATGGCTGGGATGGGTGCGAGGGGATGATTTTGTGGATATTGATCTTTGGCAAGCAGGGTTTATCATCAGAATTGGGGAGTGCAGAGGGCTGCGTTTGGGCATTTGCAGCAATACCAGATTATTTTACCGACGGTCAAGATATTGCCATTCAATATAGTTAGCATAATTCAATGAAAATTGTAAACTTTTCCCTTGACAAAAACAGGGCTCCCAATAAAGTGAGATTGATTCTCAATAAAGGAAGAAAGTAATGAAAGAATACGAACGCCTGTTTACGGAGTATCTGGAAGCTCGTAGTCAGAGGCTAACACAACCGCGACGTCTCATCTTGGAAGCGGTGTTTTCGCTGCATGATCACTTTGATGTGGAGCAGCTGTACCACCGTTTACGCATCCACAATGAAGAGGTCTCCCGGGCTACGATCTATCGCACTTTGCCGTTATTGGTGGAATCCGGCTTGATCCAGCATTCGCTGCGTCAGGCTGATAGAGATTTTTATGAACACATCCTGGGTCATCCCCAGCATTTACACTGGATTTGCCGCAAGTGTGGCACCGTGGTGGAAACTTCCCTGGATATGGTGTTGCCTCTTATCAATAAAGTGGCGAGCCAACAGCGCTTTCAGATAGAGGATTATCAGTTGAACTTGCGCGGACTTTGTTGGAAGTGCGCAGATAATGAGAATGAGAATCAATGACCTATGAATAAGCACAATCCTGTTTTGGCTTTGGTGGGTAATCCCAACACTGGGAAAACCACCTTGTTTAATCAGCTCACTGGCAGCCGTCAGACGGTTGGTAACTGGCCTGGCGTGACTGTGGAGCATAAGGCCGGCTATTATACCCACAAAGGCAAGCGTTATGACGTGATAGACCTTCCCGGCATCTATTCGCTGAGCGGAGGCACACCGGATGAACAGGTTGCTCGCAGTTATATATTGAACGAAAAGCCAGATTTGGTGATCAACATCGTGGATAGCTCCAATCTGGAACGCAATCTTTACCTCAGTGTACAGTTGATGGAACTGGGCGTGCCCATCCTGATGCTGCTCTCCATGTGTGATATCACCAAGCGCAACGGCATCCGGATAGAAGAAGACCATCTGGCTTCCCATCTGGGCTTCCCCGTGGTGCCGGCAAATCTGGTGAAGGATTTTGACGTGAAAGGCTTGTATGATCAGATCGAAACAAGCCTGGGGATGACGATTGAACCTGCCCGCATCACCTATGATGAGGTGGTGGAGCGTGCTTTGGAGCAGCTGATGCCAGACTTGGCTGAAAGGATGCCCGAGGAAGAGCCACACAGGCTGCGTTGGAGAGGCATCAAGCTTTTGGAACGTGATACCACAGCCGGAGTAACGGCAGATGAAGAGCTGCAAGAACAGGTGGAAAAGCATATCCGCGCCATCGAAAAGCATCGCCGTCAGGAGTCTCCCAACGTGATCGCAGACGATAGGTATGGCTATATCCGCGGTTTGGCGCTGGATGTGATCAGCCGTGATCCGGAAAAGAAAATTACCTACTCCGATAGAATAGACAAGCTGGCGCTCAGCAGCATCTTTGGCTTGCCCTTCTTCTTCTTTGTGATGTATCTGGTATTCCTATTGGCAGTGCGCCTCAGTGAACCCTTGATGGATTTTATCGAAGGCGGCTTGGAATGGGTGTTTGTAGACCAATTGGGGGCTCTGTTGAGGAGCACCATACTACCGGAATGGCTGGCATATTTACTGTCCGATGCCCTGGGTAATGGTATCGCCACGATAGGCTCCTTTATCCCGCCCATCTTCTTTATCTTTGTCTCGCTCTCCATCCTGGAAGATAGCGGGTATATGGCAAGGGCTGCTTTTATAGCAGACAAATTCATGCGTAAGATTGGCCTGCCGGGCAAGGCTTTCATCCCGCTATTGGTGGGCTTTGGCTGCACCGTGCCGGCGATCATGGCTACGCGCACCCTGGAAAGCAAGCGAGACAGAGTGTTTGCCTCGCTCCTATCCCCCTTTATGAGCTGTGGCGCCAAGCTGCCGGTATATACTTATCTGGGGATTATTTTCTTTCCCAAGCGGGCAGACCTCGTGGTCTTTGGACTTTATATGTTTGGCGTGATCATGGCTTTGGCATTTGGTTTGCTGCTCAAAAAGACTATCTTCCGCAGCGAGCCGGGCAACTTTGTGATGGAGCTGCCGCCCTACCACTTCCCCACCTTCAATGGGATCATGATGCATACCTGGTTTCGCCTCAAGGATTTTATCCTCAGAGCTGGTAAAACCATCCTCATCGTGATTATTTTAATGAATATGCTCAATCTCATCACCATCCCCTTTGCCGCTCATGAAGAAGGCAAAATCAGCGTGTTGGAGCTTGCCGGCAAGGCAATCACCCCTATTTTGCAGCCGATGGGTATCAGCAGTGATAACTGGCAGGCGGGAGTGGCTTTGGTAACCGGACTCTTTGCCAAAGAGGCAATCGTGGGTACTTTGGAAGGTCTTTATGGCGAAGGCGATGCGGCGGTGAGAGCGGGCTTTGGCACCACAGCAGCCGTCTTGGCATACCTGGTCTTTGTATTGCTCTATTCACCCTGTGCGGCTGCCCTCACCATGCTTTTCAAAGAACACGGCTGGCGCTGGATGGTTTTTTCGTTCATTTATCTAAACCTGCTGGCATGGATGATCGCCACGCTTGTGTATCAACTTATCAATTTTAGTGCCACATCTTTTATCTGGATAGGGGTGGCAATTGCTTTAACCTTTGCCTTTTATGGCTCAATGAAACTTATGGGAAGATCAAAACATCATGCGTATGAATAAGAACCGTAACCGCTTGCGTGATTTGGGACGCAGCTTTCTCTTTCGCCCCCGCCGCTGTCAGTATTGCAAACGTGGAGATTGTGTTCCGCTGACGCAATTGCAGACTGGGCAAAGTGCACTTGTAACCCGCAATAGTGATTTACGCTCCATCGAGCGAGGGATGTATCATGGGATGCAAGTGAATATGTTTCGCAATGAACCGGGCGAACCCAACCTGATCGTGGCTGTGGGAGATGCACGTTATGTGCTGGACCGCAGGATAGCCGCCCTCATTATGGTGAGAGTGGTATAAGCAGGGCTTTAAGCCAGATAATGCAGCGCAGCATGCGCCTTGCCCATTAGCCACCCTTGTACCACCCTTGTCTCTCCCTTGCTGAGACAAGGGAGAGACAAGGGTGGTTAACAGGGAAGGATCAGTGCGCGGCTGCCAAGAGGGCATGCCTGATGCCACTGTGGCACACGAATAACTCTTGTGTGCCCAAATGCCGCAATACCTCTCTGACAACAACAGCTCCGGCGATGATGATATCAGCACGCTGAGGGTCCAGACCGGAGATTTTCTTCCGCTCAATAAGAGGCAGGGAGGCAAGCAGTTTTAGCAGCTGGTTTAGATTGCCGGCTGTGAGGGTGGTATCATCACTATTTAGATGCCGGTTTATGGTGGCTAAATTGAGGGTGGTGCCACCTATTGCCATCAGGCGTGAAACAGGGTGGTGGGGCAAAGACGCCTTTAAAACGGATTCAGTATAAGCGGCAAGGGCGGATAGTTCACTATCCAAAGGGGGATCGTGATGGATAAACCGGGCGGTCATCAGCACAGCACCCAAAGACAGGGAATAGCTGTACCTCGGCACAGCATCCCCAAAGATAACCTCCAAAGAACCTCCTCCCAGATCCAGCACCGCCAGACCGTCTCTGTGTGCTTGTTCCAACGTGGCAGCCTGCCAAGCCAGCTGTGCCTCTTCCTCACCACTCAGCACCCGGATATCCAAGCCCAATTGCTGTTTTACCATTGCCAAAAACAGGGGGGTATCCTGGGCTTGACGCAGGGCTTGCGAGCCTATAGCGGAGATTGAAGACGGTTGGTAGCTTTGCAGCTGGGGTATAATCTGCATGAGGGCTGCCATCCCTCTGTGCATTGCCTCTTCACCCAGAAAACCATCATTTTGCAGATTGGCAGCCAGCCTTACGGTGAGGGATGCATCCAAGAGGATGTTTAGCCCCTCGGCATCCCTTTTGCCAACGATATACTTGAACGTATTGGAACCCAAGTCTATGACAGCAGCCGGGGAGCTTTGCATGGATTTTAGCCCAAGACCATCCCCACGGCGGCGGTGCCCAACAATAGATAGATGGGGTTTACCTTCCAGCGCCAGAGGATGAGGAATGCCAGGAGGAAGATGACCACGGAAAAGAAATCGGGAAAAGCATCTTTTCCAATCATAATCATGGCAGCACCGATTAACCCCAGGCTAAGGAGGCGCAGGTTTTTGAAGATATCCTTAAACCAGGCTTGAGAGCTGAGCTTGATATAGCTTACTGTGATGATTGCCATTAAAATCAAGGAGGGGAGGATGACGCCAAAGGTGCAGAGAATGGAGCCCAAAACGCCATAGCGCTGAAACCCCACGAAAGTGGCAGCATTGATGGCAATGGGACCGGGAGTCATCTGGGAGATTGCCACGATATCGGCAAATTCAGCAGCAGTGAGCCAGCCATGCCGCGCCACCACCTCCTGCTGGATCATTGCCAAGATGGCATAACCACCGCCAAAGCTGAAGAGCCCAATTTTGATGAAGGTAAGAAACATAGTAAACATAACGGCTATACCTTGCGAGAATTGCGGTCGCTGAGCCAGATAGTGACCAGGATGGTGAGCAGGATCAGGTGCGCAGGGCTGATGCCTAAGATGCCTACCAAGATAAGCGCCACCAAGGGCACCCAAAAGTTATTCAGCTTGATGCCTATCTTCTTTGCCATCTCTATCAGAGGCAGGGCTATGAGAGCTACCACGGCAGGCTTGAGGGCACGAAACGCCTTGCGCGCCAAAGTGGAATCTGCATAGCGGGAAAACAGCGAGGCAATGATGATGATGCTAATCAGGGAGGGTAATACTGTGCCCAACACCGCCGCAGCCATGCCCTTACCTTTGCGGAGGTGATATCCCACATAAATGCTGAGATTGATGGCAATGGGACCGGGGCTGCTTTGAGCGGCTGCCAAGCCATCCATAAAAGCCATCTCATCCATCCATTTGTGCTTTTCACACACCTCGCGGCGGATCAGGGGCAACATGGCATAGCCCCCACCAATGGTAAAGGCTCCCACCTTCAAGAAAGTGATAAATATCTGCCACAACATATGGTTAGCGCTCCACCTCGGCAATGATCATCGCCAAGAGCTCCTCCACCAGTTGCGATTCGGGAACCTTTTTGATGATCTCTCCGCGGGCAAATACCAAGCCTTCGCCATCTCCGCCGGCAATGCCAAAATCAGCCTCCCGGGCTTCTCCCGGACCATTGACGGCACAGCCCATCACCGCCACCGTGAGCGGGATATCCTCATAAGGGGCAAGTGCGGTTTCCACCTTTTCCACCAATTCCATGAGGTTGATGCGGGTGCGTCCGCAAGTGGGGCAGGAAATGATATTGAGACCCTTGCGCAGGCTGAGGCTTTTGAGGATTTCCTTGGCTACATTCACCTCTTCCAAGGGGGGAGCGGTGAGAGAGACGCGGATAGTATCGCCAATACCTTCCTGCAGGAGGGTGCCCAGGGCAATGGAGCTTTTGATGGTGCCGCGCAACATGCTGCCGGATTCGGTGATGCCCAAATGCAGGGGGTAGTCTGTAAGAGAGCTAAGCAGACGGTAAGATTCCACCATGAGGGGCAGTTGTGATGCTTTGACAGAGATTTTGATCTGATCAAAGTGCAGCTCTTCCAAGATGCGCACGTGCCTCAGGGCTGCTTCCACCATGCTTTGGGGGCTGAGCCCATATTGGGAGAGAAGATCAGCGGGCAGGGAGCCGCTATTGACTCCGATGCGGATGGGAATCTGGCGTTCCAGCGAGGCTTTCACCACCTGTTCCACACCTTCTCTGCTGCCGATATTGCCGGGATTGAGCCTGAGCCCATCCACGCCATGCTCCAGAGCCGCCAATGCCAGTTTGTAATCGAAATGGATATCTGCCACGATGGGCATCTTGGTCTCACGCTTGAGGATTGCCAGCGCTTTGGCATCTTTGAGGTCGGTAACGCTCATGCGCACTATCTCACAGCCTGCGGCTTCCAGCTCATGCAGCTGTTTGATGCAGGCAGTGACGTGAGCCGTGGGCAGGCTGAGCATGCTTTGAATGCTGACGGGAGCATTATCGCCAATCTCAACCTTGCCCAGGCTGATGCGTTTTGTGGGTTTACGGTTTATATTTTCCATCTATATTAGAGCCTCACATGGCTCATATCCTGATACATTTACAGTTGCTCCAAGACCTCATTTTCCACTTCTGCGGCGAGGCTTTCACACTGTTTGATAATCTCCTGGGAGCGGGGAAGGATATCCGTCTTGAAGGCTTCATCGGTGGAGCCTAACA
>JAAYJN010000054.1 GCA_012522935.1 Candidatus Cloacimonadota bacterium
GCGTCAAGCTGCCCCGCACCTCCCGCCAAATGTCATCCTTCACCAGCCGCATTTCCATCAATGATGTACAAAAGGGCGATCTGCTCTTTTTTACCGGGAGATCGGCTTCATCCAAAACTGTGGGACACGTGACCATGGTGATAGACACCACTGGCGGTCAAATCAAGATGATGCATAGCTCCAGCCGGGGGATTGTGATAGACAGCTATCCCAATAGTTACTACGGCAAACGCTTCCTGCACGCAGGGCGTATTCCGGAATTGGAGAATTTGCTGAGCTGGAATTAGAATCCAGTGTACAGTTTACAAGTTATAGGGAAGCGGCTGATGCCGCTTTCTTTATTTGTGCCCTGTATCTCTCAACTGCTGGCAGCCTGAGCACCCAATGCTTGCCCAGCAAGCTCCCTCTCCTTCTCTCCTTTCCTCAAGAGACCACGCAATCCAAAGTAGAAACTGGTACCGGTAATCGCCGCTGAAACGATATCGGCAAAGGGAGCCGCATAGAGGATGCCATTCAGCCCCCAGATGCGGGAAAACACCAGGATGGCGGGGATCAAGAGCAGCACCTGCCGCGTGAGGGTGAGCGTCATCGCTATGGTGGGACGCCCGATGGCTTGGAAGAAATTTGCCCCCAAGATCTGCATGCCCACCAAAGGCAAGCCCCAAAACCAAGTATAAACGGCAAAAGTGCCAAAATTCATCAATCCCTGTTCCCTATCGGGGTTAAAAAGAGTAACTATCTGTGAGGAAAAGAGCCGCGTAATCAGCCATCCCACCACCACAATAATCGTGGCGGCGGTCATCGCCTGAAACTCCGTGGATTTGATCCGCTGATACTTTTTGGCACCAAAATTGAAACTCACTATGGGCTGCACACCTTGGTTCAAACCGGTAATAGGCATCAACAGAATGGTTTGCACGCTATTCACTATCCCCATGGCAGCCACAGCCAAATCTCCCCCATTGTATGCTATCCCCGCCATTCCGATGCTCAATTCCTGACCATGGAATGCCAGCTTGGTATTGAGTATTAAATGCAGCAGGCTATTCACGCTTTGCAGCATGAAGCTGGGCGTTCCATAGCTGGCGATGCGCTTTACGTGCGCCCATTTGGGCATCATATAGCGCAGTTGGATGCGGTGGGGATTGTCTTTCTTGATAAAGTTTGCCAGTATCCACGTCATCGATACCGCCTGTGAAATGATGGTAGCCAGCGCCGCCCCTGCCATCCCCATCTTGAAGATGAAGATGAAGACATAATCCAACACTATATTGGTGCCTGCCCCCATAAACATCGTGATCATCGCCAGATTGGGCTTGCCATTGGCGCGCATCAGATGGTTCAGCCCTAGGCTGTTCATCTGGAACACCGAACCATAAAAGATGATCCCCATATATGCCATCGAATATGGCAATGCCTGTTCACTGGCACCAAACATCTTGAGTATCGGCGCATGAAAAGAGATGCCCAGGATTGCAAACAACAACCCACTCAGCAGTAACATCGTGAAGGTATTGCCCAAGATCTCATCAGCCTCTTTGGGCTTGTTTTGCCCACATTTGATAGAGAACAAGGTGGCTCCGCCGATGCCAAACAAGAGCGCCACCGCCAATTGTAAGATCATGATGGGAAAGCCGATGGTAATGCCCGTCAAACCCAGCTCACCTATATCCGGTGCATTGCTGATGAAGATGCGATCCACCACGTTATACAGCGCACTCACCACCATCCCGATGATGGCAGGGATGGAAAACTTGCGCAGCAGCGTGGAGGTTTTCTCTATACCCAGAGGATTATTCAGTTCGTTCATCCGTCCTCCCCGTGCCTGTGCGCTTCCCAGTCTTCAACTCGATTCACCATCTTCTCCAAAACGGTATGCATCGTGTCAATCTCCGCCTTATCAATGCCTTGGGTCAAGATCTCCGTCCATTCACGAAGCCTCTTCATAATCTCATCTTTTTGCCTTAGGGCATATTCCGTGATATAAATCTGGTTTGCCCGCTTATCAGAGGGGTTTTTGTCTTTGCGCACGTAACCCTTTAATGCCAAGGACTTCACCGCCTTGGCAGTAGCAGCCTTATCTATTGATAGATAAGATGATAGATACTCTTGAGAAACACCATCCCGCGCAAAGAGACGTGCGATGAAGGGCAATTCTGCCGCCGTGATATTCAGCGGCTTCAATGCTATATCCAGATACACCTGATTCTTCCTGTAAAGGATTGAAACAAGGCGTCCTATACTCTTTTTCATTACTTATTTCCATCACAAATTAGTTGTTAAGACAACCAAACTTTTGTCATTCGTTGTCTTGTCAACTATTATTTTCCATCCTCTCCCCACCCCTTGCCTATTAGCCTCCCTTGTACCACCCTTGTCTCACCCTTGTCGAGACAAAGGAGAGACAAGGGTGGTTAATAAGGAAGGGATAGGCAAAAAGCAGCAAAAACATAGTTCCTTATTGACAAGGCAGCCCCGCCCATTAGGGTGGTATCCATGGATATGAATTTGGATAGGGATATGTATTCCCTGGATCTCAAACAGCTCACCCGCGAAGCATTGCAGGCGATGGTGGCAGGGGAGTATTCCGCCCACAAAGAGAATCCTGTCTATTATATCCGTCAATCCTGGGAGGGCGAAACCCCGGAAGGGCTGCCCCTGTATCCCAAAGTATTGCCAGAGGTGATCTTGACCTGGGCAAAGCTGGATACAGACACCTCTTGGCAGCCTGAAGACTTCTTGGTGTTGGACCTGGAAACCACCGGGCTGGGGCGTGGCAATACCCTCGCTTTCCTGATTGGGCTGGGCTATTGGGAAGGTGGCAAATACACTGTGGAGCAGATCTTTTTGCCCGACCCCGATTCTGAGATGAATTCCTTTGACCGTCTGCAACAGCTGTTGGAAACCCGCAGCGTGCTGATCACCTTCAACGGCAAAACCTTTGATATCCCCATCCTGGAATCCCGCCTGCTCTACAATCAACTGTGGCTGAACCTGCGTGAAAAGGAGCATATCGACCTCTTGCATATTGCCCGCCGGCTGTGGAAACACCAGCTGCCCTCCTGCGCTTTGGAAAGCCTGGAATTTTATATCATGGGATTGATCAGGGATGCAGAATTGGATATCGATGGCGGCCTCATCCCCCAAACCTACTATCAATATCTGATTAGCGGCGATCCCGAACCCCTGCGCAGGGTGCTGCTCCACAATCAATTGGACGTATTGAATACCGCCGTTCTCTTTGCCATCATCGCCGATGCTGTGGCAGAGCCGGTGCAGGTGGGCAAAGACCCGCGGGTGGATTATTTGGCGGTGGCGCGTCTCTATCAAAACCAAGACCGACACGAGCTTGCCCAGGATATCCTGAGACATTTGTTGGATGATGGCTTTGTGACGGCGGATGTGGCGCATGAATTGGGGATGATTTATAAGCGGGAAAACGATCTGGAGGCTGCCCGGCAGTGCCTGGAAATTGCCGCTGATTTGCAAGCCCCTGCCTCCATCCTGCATCTGTGCATTGTGTTGGAAAAGCAGGGCGAACTGGCGGAGGCTCTACGCCGCACGGAAACGCTCATCTCTTGGCACCAGAGCCGTCCCCTGCCTGATCTCAAAGCGCTGGATTCTGCCTTGCGCAGGCAGGAGCGTTTACAAAAGAAACTATCAAAAAAGAAAGGTTAAAACACTATGTATCCGATTAGTTTTGGCAGCGATAATCACGGCGGAGTGCATCCCGCCATCATGGATGCCATCATTAGGGCAAATGAGGGCTTTTGCCCGGCTTATGGCGATGATCCGCTCACCCAAGAGGCTTTGGCAAGGCTGCAAGATGAGTTTGGCGGAGGCTGTGACGCCTGGTTTGCCATCACCGGAACCGGAGCCAATGTGATTGCCCTCCAATCCTTTATCTCCTCCTGGCATGCCGTGATGTGTCCAGCTAACGCCCATATCAACGTGGATGAATGCGGGGCAGTACAGAAATTCACCCAAGCCAGATTGCAGGCAATAGACACCCCGGATGGCAAGCTGACACCGGACTTGATAGCTCCCCGGCTGATCAACAACCGCGACCAACATCACTCCCAAACCAAGGTGATATCCATCTCCCAAAGCACGGAATACGGCAGCCTCTATACTCCACAGGAGATCTCTGCTCTGGCGGATTTTGCCCATAGTCATGATATGTATCTGCACATCGATGGCGCCCGGCTTGCCAATGCTGCGGCCGCTCTAAATACCTCATTGGCAGCCATATCCAAGGAGGCGGGAGCTGATATCGTGAGCTTTGGCGGGGCTAAAAACGGGATGCTGTTTGGCGAGGCGATCATCTCCTTCCGTCCGGAGCTTACCTCCCACTTACGTTTTTACCGCAAACAAGCCACCCAGCTATTCAGCAAGATGCGCTTTATTGGGGCGCAATTCATTGCCTATCTGGAGGATGAGCTGTGGCGCACCAATGCCCTGCATGCCAACCGAATGTGCCAGATGTTGGGAGAAAAGCTGGCAGCCATCGATAAGGTGCAGATCACGATGCCACCGGCGGTGAATGCCCTCTTTTGCATCCTGCCACAGGAGACCACCCCTGTCCTAATGGAGAAATACCATTTTTATATGTGGAATGAGGCTACAAATGAGGTGCGGCTGATGTGTGGCTGTGATACACAGGAGGAGCATATCCAAGCGTTTATCGCTGATATCAGAGATACTTAACCTTCACCCCCCCCATTGGTAATTATTGTACACTGTGGCTTGAATCTTGCACGTATTATAATGTATAAAAATACTTACGGGAGGATCTCGTGAAAAAGCTACTGATTGTTATTTTCATCGTGTCGCTGTGCCTGGGCACCCTGGGCGCAAACCCCTATTTCAGGGAAGATATCGAACTGCTGCACTCTTTGGGTACGGTGCGTGATATTAAAATCATCGGAGACCATGTGTTTTTGTTGGGCTCTGAAAGAATGCTGATGAGCTTTTCCCTCATCGATCCTGAGCATCCTCAAATGACAGGTATGCACAGGATTGCCGCCACTCCCTCCACGAATCCCTTATCCTTTTACGAGTGGAAGATGTTTGCCATGGGGGATTTTCTGTATGTGATGACTGATAAGGACTATTTCAGCGTTCTGGATGTCAGCAACCCCTCCGAGATCCAATGGATGGGACTGGCTGACAGTCATAACATCGATCCCCACAAGACAGTGCAGGATGGTACCCGGCTGTTTGTGCTGCATACAGGGCTGCTGCGGGAGTATGACTTTTCCGATCCCCTGCAACCGGTGGTGGTGGAAGATATGGCAATTAATTACAATATAGCGATGGCAAGGCAGGGGGATTACCTCTTTGTAATTGCACTCGACCAAGTGTTTACTAATCTGAAGCTAAAGGTGATTGATACCACACATCCCTCGGGGTTGCATCAGATCAATGAAATACCAATAAATGGGGATTGCCTGGTGGTTAATGAGGGCTATTTGTATGTAAACAGCTTCAATGACGATGTACTCGATGTTTACAATGTCTCCAATCCCTTGGATATCAGCTATCAGGGCACAGTGAATATCTACTCTGAAAATGCATATATAAACCGTGCCGACGGGATGAGGGTGGCGGGAGATTATCTAATCGTCCAAAAAGAAGCCAACACAACGGATGGGGCGGTGGAATATGTTTCTTATGTATGCCTTGATATCAGTGATGCCTCCGCTCCGGAGGTGGTGGCACATATCCTTACTGGGAATACTGGGCGGATGAACGTTTTTGATGCGGCAGGGCAATACTTTGTCCCCACTTCATTTTACACTCAGGCACAGGTATGGACTCCCGTTGCAGGAGACTGGCAACAGCGCAGCACCATTGAGAGGGGCTCTGTTAGGAAGATAGCATCCTTGGGGGATTATGTGTGTGTGAATTCCGGTTATGCTCTCAATATCAACGATCTGGACGCCCCGCCGCAGTTTGTCAAACACTTTGATTACTTTTTGCAAGATGGTGATGCGCTGTATAGCACCTCAGATTTCAGTATCTTCAAATGGGTGATAGGCGATGAGGGAATGCCTGTGATGCAGGCACAAAACCAAATCTTCCCCACGGATATGTGGGATTTTCCACGCTCATACCCGGTGGACAGGATTGGGGATTATATCTATACTGGTTTGTTTTATCTGGATACAGATTTGCAAGATGCCACCCAGGTGGTGGGTTCACCATTGCATGCGCCGAGAAGGATCATCAATGTGGGCAATCACGTCATCGTCAATAGGCTCTATAACGGCGTGGATATCTTTGATGCCACAGATCCACTGCAGCCAATCCTGGAAGTGGAACTTCTTTCCGATGAACTGGTTATGGGTATGACCGTACACAACAACCTGCTGGTTACATCCATCTATCCCACGGGGCTGAATATCTATGATATTTCCAATATCAACTCACCAGCGCTTGTGTTTTCCCGCCCCAGTTTGGGTCCCGCCTGGTGTTTGAAAACCAGGGGGAATAATCTTCTTTTTGCCGGAGATGATTATCTGGTGGCTTTGTCAATTGCCAACCCCTTTTACCCGGAAGAGGTGGGGCGCATCCAAAGACCGGGCAAGGAGTTCCTCGAGTTTGAGATTAGGGATGACAAGATTTTCGTGTGTCATGGGGACCATCTGGGCGTATATAACCTGGATGAGCTCTTGACCGACACTCCTGATGATGTGTTGCCCCAGCCCCAGCTATCCGTCAACTGCTATCCGAATCCTTTCGCTGAGCGTATCACCATCCAGCCAGAGGGCATAAAGCAAAACCGTCCTTACGCCCTTAGCATCTACAACATCAAGGGGCAAAAGCTGTTGGAACATGATGGTGTAAAAGGCGATTCCCACACCTGGGACGGCAGGAACGCAGAGGGCAGGAAGCTGCCTTCCGGTATCTATCTGGTGCGCCTCCAGCAAGGTGGGCAAAGCATAGTGAAAAGGATGGTCTTGAAACACTAAGCCAGGCACTTTCAATACAATATATAAGGCTTCCTCCCCAGCGGGGAAGCCTTCTGTATTCCCGTATCCATCAATGGGGTCAAACAGTGCTTGACATAAAAGGGCATTCAAAATCGAATGGCACAAATCGTTAAAAATAGTACAAAAATATAAATACCAAGGAGTTAACCCAATGGCCAAATTCCCAAAAGCCACCATGGATGGAAACAGCGCTGCCGCTCACGTAGCTTACGCATTTGCCGAAGTTGCAGCCATCTATCCCATCACTCCCTCCTCAGGGATGGGAGAGCTTTCCGATGCCTGGGCTGCCGAGGGTCGCAAAAACATCAACGGCACCACCGTGGATGTGATTGAATTGCAATCCGAAGCCGGAGCAGCCGGTGCAGTGCACGGTTCCCTTTCCGCAGGCGCTCTCACCGCCACTTTTACAGCATCACAAGGTTTGATGCTGATGCTTCCCAACATGCACAAGATTGCCGGCGAGATGTTGCCCACCGTGTTTTATGTAACCGCCCGCTCTCTTGCCGCCCAGTCTCTCTCCATTTTTGGCGATCATTCAGACGTGATGAGCGCCCGCAACACCGGCTTTGCCCTCATCGCTTGCAACAGCGTGCAGGAAGTGATGGACCTCAGCGTGGTTGCCCAACTGGCTACCATGAAGACCTCCATCCCCTTCCTCGTCTTCTTTGATGGATTCCGCACCTCCCACGAGCTGCAAAAGATCGAAGTGATCGATTATGAAACCATGAAAGAACTGGATGATGGCGAGCTGATAGAAGCTTTCCGCGCCCGCGCCCTCAGCCCTGACAAACCCCGCGTGAAAGTGGGTCAACACGCCCCGGACGTCTATTTCCAGGGTCGTGAAACCACCAACCGTCAATACATGGAAGCCACAGATATCATCGCAGAGAAGATGAACGAAGTGGCAGCCAAGACAGGCAGAAGCTACAAACCCTTTGATTATGTGGGTCATCTCGAAGCCGAACACGTGATCGTTGCCATGGGCAGCGGTTGTGAAACCATCGAAGAGGCAATCGGTTACCTCAATGAAAAGCGTGGCATGAAGCTGGGCTTGCTCAAAGTGCGCGTATACCGCCCCTTCAGCGCCAAGCACATGCTGGAAGTGATCCCCGCCTCCGTAAAGAACTTTGCCGTTTTGGACCGCACCAAAGAGCCAGGCTCCCTTGGCGAACCCCTCTATCTGGACGTAGTGGCAGCCCTCAAAGACCGCAAGGACGCCTTTGTAATCGGCGGACGCTATGGCCTTTCCAGCAAGGAATTCACCCCCACCATGGTGCTGGCAGTTTACAAACATCTGATGGCAAAAGGCTTCCACGGCTTCACAGTGGGCATCGAAGACGACGTCACCAACCTCAGCCTGCCTCTGGATGAAGTGATAGACACCATCCCGGAAGGCACCCACAACATGAAGTTCTGGGGCTTGGGCTCAGACGGCACCGTGGGCGCAAACAAAAACAGCATCAAGATTATCGGCGATAATACCGATATGAACGTGCAGGGCTATTTCCAATATGACAGCAAAAAGAGCGGCGGCATCACCCGCAGCCACCTGCGTTTTGGCAAATCCCCCATCCACAGCCAATACCTGGTGACCAGCGAAGACTTTGTGGCTTGTCACAACCAGGCCTTCATCGGCCGCTTCAACCTCCTGGGCAATATCAAAGAAAACGGCGTCTTCCTGCTCAACTCCTTCTGGAGCCGCGAGGAAGCCTTCTATAACCTCACCCAGGATATGCAAAAGATTATCATCGATCGCAAGATCAAATTCTATAATATCGACGGCCTCAAAATAGCCGAGGAAGTGGGATTGGGCGGACGCGTCAATACCGTGATGCAGACTGCTTTCTTCCTCATCTCCGGCATTTTGGAGCGTGGCGAAGCCATCAAGCTGATTAAGCAATCCATCCGCGACACCTACGCCAGCAAAGGCGATGCAGTGGTGCAGATGAACCTGGACGCCGTGGACCGCGTGGATGAAGCCCTCGTGGAGATCGAAGTCCCCGCCACCCTGCCCGAAAAGCATGCACCAAACAAGCAACTGGTACCCGCAGACGCCACCGGCTTTGTGCGCGACGTGATCGAGCCCATCATGAGGGAAGAGGGAGACAGGATCAAGGTTTCCCAGATGACCACCGATGGCTATGTGATGAGCGGAACCGCCAAGCTGGAAAAACGCCGTGTGGCGCCCTTTGCCCCCCATTGGCTGGATGACAAGTGCATCCAATGCAACCAGTGCTCCTTTGTGTGTCCTCATGCCGCCATCCGCACCAAGCTGATCGCCGAGGAAGACCTCAAAGACGCACCCGCCAGCTTCAACACCCTCAAAGCCACCGGAGCCGAAGGCTACCGCTACAAAGTGCAGACATACATAGACGATTGCCAAAGCTGCAGCGTGTGTGTGAACGAATGCCCCCGCCAAGCCCTCGTGATGAAACCCATCGAGGAAGAGCGCGAGAAAGGCGAACAGGCAAACTATGAATTCTTTGAGAAACTGCCCAACGACGTGTTGGCAAACTTCAAGGAAACCAACGTGAAGGGCAGCCAGTTCAAACAGCCCTTGCTGGAATTCTCCGGCGCCTGCGCAGGCTGCGGAGAGACCCCCTATATCAAACTGCTCACCCAGCTTTATGGTGATCGCATGATCGTAGCCAACGCCACCGGTTGCTCCTCCATCTGGGGCGGCACCTTCCCCACCATCCCTTACGCGGTGAATAAAGACGGCAAAGGCCCCGCCTGGGCAAACAGCCTCTTTGAAGACAACGCCGAGTATGGCTTTGGCATGCGTTTGGCGGTAAACTCCCACCGCAAGCTGCTCAAATTCTCAATCGAAAACCTGATGGGCAAAGAGATTGCCCCCGCCCTCAAGGAAGCCCTGGGCTATGCCCTTGAAAACTGGGATAAAGTGGACAGCGAAGCCAAGGCAAATGCTGAAAAGATCAAAGCCCTTCTGCCCAAAGCCTTGAACGATGCCTGCGAAGGCTGTCGCAAATATGTGGCACGCATCATCGAACTGCAGGATTACCTGATAGAAAAATCCATCTGGTGCATCGGCGGAGACGGCTGGGCTTACGATATCGGTTATGGCGGCCTTGACCACGTGATGGCATCCAACCAGAATATCAATATCTTCGTCCTGGATACCGAGGTCTATTCCAACACCGGTGGCCAGGCTTCCAAAGCCACGCCTCTGGGCTCCATCGCCCGCTTTGCCGAAGCTGGAAAGAATACAAACAAGAAAGACCTGGGAATGATGATGATGAGCTATGGCTATGTATATGTGGCATCCATCGCCATGGGTGCAAACAAAGTGCAGGCCATGAACGCCATCATGGAAGCCGAGGCATACCCCGGTCCCTCCATCATCATCTCCTATGCCCCCTGCATCAACCACGGAATTGATATGTCCCAATCCCAGATTCGCCAAAAACTGGCTGTGGATACGGGATATTGGCTGCTCTATCGCTACAATCCCCTCAAAGCCCTCGAAGGCAAAAACCCCCTCACCCTGGATAGCAAAGAGCCCACCAAGCCCGTCACAGACTTCCTCAAGACCGAGCGTCGCTATGCAGATTTGGCAAGAATCTTCCCCGATCGCTATGAGATGTTCAACGAAGGCAGCGAAGTATTCTTTAAGGAAAGATACCAGCAGTATCTGAAACTGACCCAACAATAACACATAACACACCTCAACATACAAAGCCCCGTGGCACTCGCTGCGGGGCTTTTTTGGGCTCTAATATCCCAAACAAATGGGGAGGTGGAGGGCTACTTTGCCAATATCATCTTGCCAACACCCTGATAGCCGCCACTTTGCAACCTGATCAGATAGATGCCGCTGGCAAGAGGCTGTCCCCAATCATCCAAACCATCAAAATGTACTTCATGAACGCCACCGGGGAGCCTTTGATCTATCAACTGCCGCACCCGTTGCCCCTTCATATTATGGATGCTCAGCCTCACCTGCCCCGCTTCCTTGGTATCAAAGCGGATAACAGTATCAGGATTGAAGGGATTGGGATAATTGCCGTGTAAAGCCGTCTGCAGGCTGAGGTGATGGTCTTGATTGGGCGTATCATCCGGTTGTAAAACAAAGTTCAGAAACACCGTGTTATCTGCCTCCACAGATACATCCTCGATGGTTTGCGGCAAAAACCCCTCGGCAGATGCCGTCACATCATGGATACCAATGGGATAATCGAAGTTGAATTGCCCGGCATAATCCGTGATAATGGTCACATCCCCCACCCTCACGGTGGCGCCCACGATATTCATGGTATTGGGCTGCCTCACGGAGCCGCTCAGGGTTCCCGTAATCAAATCGTTATATAGGATATTGGATAAAGCCGCATCGGATACCATTCCGCCCATATAAACAGCCTCCACCGCCCACAGATAGCCGCCGTCAGAAAGCGTGCACCAGTGAACGTCCCGCAAGCTCAATTCCGTCACCACTTCGGGAGTAATGAGGCTCCAGGACTCCGGAAAAAAGAGCAAACCCTCAGGGAAACGCCACACCTGATAGCCCAGAGGCTCATCGTCCTCCGGCGCCTGCCAGCTGAGCAGGGCGCTATAGCCCTCGTCTATGATCTCTGCCGTCACCCCTGTGGGAGGCGTAACTTCCCTGCTCAGATAGATATCCCCCATCTCATAATCTGTATCATCCACATAAATCACACCCTGCCAAGTCAAAAAATCCTCTGCGGAAATGGTGCAATTATAGGTCATTTGGGCGAAAACACCGGTAATTTCAAACTCACCTTCAGCATCGGTCTGCACCTCATAATCGGCATATCCCTGCAGCTGGACAAGGGCATCCGGCACTGGCTGGGAGGTATCTCTGGCTATCACCACGCCGCTCACGCTGATCATGGAAAGCTCTTCCATCGTCACATCCAACACCAGGCTTTCACCGGTTGCCAACGCAAAGCTCTCTCCCCAAGGATGATACCCATATGCTTCAAAACTGATAAAATAGTCACTTGCATCGATGTTGGTAAATTGGTAGAAGCCGCCCGCATCGGTCACCGTCTCAAACATCCCATGATTGAGGCTCACTTCCACCCCTGCCAGAGGTTGGTTGAAGCCATCCGTCACCGTTCCGCTCACCTGTGCCGGAGCGGCAGAGCCAAAGACAAAGGTGGTTTGCGGGAATTGCCCGCTCACATTGGAGGTGGCAGGAGGGTTGGCAGGGTCAAAATCCACATCGTCACTAAAGACGATTCTGGAGCGGAGGCCATTCACCGTTTGGGAGCGGAATCTATCGTTGGAACTGTAATATTCTGTATCCAGAGGGCGTTTCACCATCATCACCAGATTGGCACCTGCGCTTAAGTAAAAGGGCGCTTGCAGATTGATGGTGATGGTATTGCTGCCGACTGGATAATCCACATTGCCATCAAATACCAAAGTCAAGTGGTTGGAGGGAATCCAACCGGATGCCAGATCCGTCTGAGTGGTGTGTCCCAGCCAGATGCGGGTGGGCTTGTTCATCACATCCTGGCTGGTAAACTGGTTATAAAACTTAACCTGCGTGATAAGCCCACTGAGGCCTTGGAATTCATCTGCCAAATACACTGTCTCAAACAAAGAGCTCTGCCAATTAAAATCAATTGGCAGGCGCAGGGGCTGTTCGCCGTCTCCGATGGTAACGCTCTGATCTTGCATATACTTACCCTCACCCAGCCCATAATCTGCCCACGCCTCTTTGCCGGCGATTTGGGCAAAACATAGATATGCCACCAAGGATATAAGTGCCATTATGACAATGCGTTTCATCGTTTCTCCTTTTATATTGCAAGCGGTTTTAGGCATTTCAGCCTCCCAATACACTCATTGCTATCTATATGCTAATACATGGTTTATAATTCCTTGCCTATTAGCCTCCCTTGTCTCACCCTTGTCTCACCCTTGCTTAGACAAAGGAGAGACAAGGGTGGTTAAAGGGGAAGGAGCCGGTAAAAGCCAGGCAAGGGATAAGAAAATACAGCTATTTAAAGATGACTATTTCCTCAATTGGCTTGCGTCTTTCGCTTTTGCTAAACTTGTCCAACAGCTTTGTGTACATGCCTTTTTCATCCTTGGGATAGCCAAAAGGAGACATCGCCACGATTCTCCATCCTTTGGGCAGATCCAGGTATTTGGCAAGCGGTCTTTCATTGAAGGCTACCATCCAGCAGGAGCCGATTCCCTGGCTCCAAGCCGTGAGAATCATCTGCTGAAAAGAGATTGCCACATCCACCAGATAATAGTCTTGTTTATTGACGCTCACGCTTTTGGAGGCATCGGCACAGGCAATGATCAGGCAGGGGGCGTCCTTGATTATCAGATAGTTGGAAATGCCGATGAGGCCGGTGTTTTTATTCAGTTGCCTTATCTTTTCCGGGTCTGTAAACACCAAATAACGCCAGGGCTGCCGATTTTGGGCGGAGGGCGCCAGGCGTCCTGCTTCCAGGATGGCATCCAACGCTTCCCGGGGAATGGGGTCTGGCAGAAAGTCGCGCACGCTGTGTCTGCTGGTTAATACCTGCGTAAAGTCCAAGTTTTGCATCTGATTGTCCTTATTATTTATCCACTGTCCTGCATGGCCAATATTATTCTCTTCATGTTTTGCTCCTTTTATAAAACTCTGAAGCTTGCAGATGGATGAAAGCCTTTTCACCACCTGAACGATACATATTTAGTTTAAACAAATCGGTCAAGGTAAAATATATTCCCTCTTGGTGTGGGCTATGTTCATAGAGGGTGTGTCAATTGTGGAAATAACGCCAAGAGTGGGGCACAATTGTTTGCAACAAAGTCCTGATATTTCTTGACAACTAAGGGAAAGATTCCAAAAGTGTATTAACTAATCGTATTGTTACCCTTATGTGGCAATTTGGGGAGGATCACCCTCCGCTTGTTGTCTCCATAAGCTTTTGTAAGACATGCGTTAGTATCTGCTCAACGTTTAATATGTGTACAATGATTATTAATAATACTACACGGCTTTGGGCAGGGGGCGATATGCCTCCCTCCTCATGCGAGCTGTGTCCAGAATTTGGTAAAAGTGTTAGATTTTACCGTAGATTTACGGTCTAATTCTGTTTTTATCCTTAGAAAGGAGAGAAAAAAAATGAGACGCTCAGTAATTGTAACCCTTTTGATGCTGGCTTTAGTGATGGGATTGGGTGCTGCAGAAGTGATGATGGAGGGGCATCCCATCGTGACATCCCTACCCCCAGCCGCTCCCATCCTTGTATCGCCTGCCTCTCACGCAACCTTGGTTCCTGTGAAGCCTACCTTTATCTGGCTGGCATCCCCCATTGCCGATATACCCTCTGGCTACAAATTGTATTATGATACAAACAATCCTCCGCAAACCTTGCAGGTGGATACCTCATCTTTGAGCTATACTGTGCTCAGTGCCTTGCAGCCGGAAACCGCGTATTATTGGCGGGTGGAAGCTTATAATGACTTTGGCAGCGCATCTTCCGCGGTGTTCATGTTTACCACAGCTCCCGAAGGCACGGTGATGATAGGCGATGAAGAGAATAACATGCAATTGCCCATTTATCCATATTATGGCTATACCTACAGCCAAAGCATCTACTATGGAAATGAGATTTTGGCACAATATCACACGGATGGGATGACTGCGGAAAGCCTGTCCATCGAAAAGATCGCCTACTATTGGAACGGCAATGGACCGGGCAACAATAGCAACCTCTGGAGCGTGTATATGGGGCACAAGGGCAATGATGAGTTTGTATCAAGTAACGACTGGGTGCCCGCTTCCGAACTCACAGAAGTGTATAGCGGCACGGTTAACCTCAGCAATACTGAGGGCTGGGTCTTGATCGAACTGGATAGACCCTTCCTCTATAATACGCTGGATAACCTCGTAATCGCCGTGAATGAACACCAACATGGTTATGATGAATATGGTGATTATTTTTATTCCACCTCTTCCCAGCTCAACCGCAGCCTCAGCTATTATACAGACGGTCAAAACCCCAGCCCCTGTGATCCGCCCAATGGCAACCGCATTAGGGGATATCCAAACCTGATGCTGGGGATTGGCGAGCTTTCCGATAACCAATTGCCACAGATCCATTTGCCCCAGGAATTGTCCTTTATCCGTAATGCACCGTTTGATGTGGATTTTTCCCGGTATATCACAGACGAGGATACTCCTTATTCACAAGTCGGGATCAGCGTGACCTGTGCTGGCGAGCAATTCCCGCTGACAATTGAATATCTGGGCACAGGGGAACCCTTCACCGCCGGACAGCTCACTGTCCGCTTTAGTAGCGACGTGACCTATGCCTTCAGCAAACATATGACCCTGAGGGTGCGTGATTATGCCTCCGGATATGAGGCGAGCGCAGCATTTACCCTCACCCAGTTGGAGGAGTTCAATGCCTTTGCCCGAACCGATTTATATTGTGAATTGACTGGCGAAACGGTGCAGTTTTATGATATCACCCGAGGCAACCCCAACTACTGGCTGTGGGATTTTGGCGATGGCAATACATCTACTTTGCAGCATCCCAGCCACGTGTATGCCTATGCGGGAACCTATGATGTATCTCTCACCTTGGGGCATAGCGTTGCCCAGGAAACAGATAGCATCACCTACGCCTCAATGATTACCATGGCAGGAACAGCAGTGCCCACAGAAGACATCCCCGATACCTGGGATATTGCCGGCTCGCCTTGGAACATCTTTGCCGGAATAGTGATTGATGATGAGGATGAAGTGATCATTGATGAAGGCGTGGTGGTTAATATCATCACTCCAGATCCGATGGTGATACGCGGCAGGATGGCAGCCACTCCCACCTTGGGTAATATCCGCGTACGTAATAGCACCCAAACCAGCCGTGATTCCAGTATTGGTATCTACCTTCACGATCTGGAGCGAGTGAAGCTGGAAGACGTGGAGATTGAAGGCTACGACACCGGTTTGTGGGTGGCTGCCAGCGGTGATTATCATGCAGTGTCCACTCCCACCTTGGGCAATATCCGCGTGCGTAATAGCTCCCAAACCAGTCGCAATCATAACGTTGGCATTTATCTGGGACCTTTTGTGAAAGGTAAGCTGAGCACAGCACTGATAGAGAATGCCGGCATAGGCATCCTGATTGATGAAGACAATGACACTGTGCTGGAGCCTGCCCAAATCTTCAATTGCAGCGTGGGCATCAAAGCCATGGGCACTCCGGAACCGCGCAGCTTGAAGCGTCACCTGATTGTAAATGAATCCATGCGTGAAAATGGCAGCCAATCCATCGCCTTCTGGTTGGCTGATTCCAATAGCTGGAAGGTGCAAAATAATACCATCTACGGCTATCCGGTGTATCTGAAGGCAGAAAATACCGATGTTTCCTTTATAAACAATATCGCCTGGGGTGCCCAGCAGGCTTCCCAGCCCTTCATCCTGCAAAACAGCCAAGTGACGGCAACATACAACGATACCGGCACTCCCCTTGCAGGAGCGGGTAACTTCCAGGCAGATCCTTTGTTTGTTGATCTCCTGCAACGTGATTTCCACCTCACCCACGATAGCCCCTGTATCGATGCCGGTTCCCCCAGCCTGCCTCTGGATGAAGATGAAACCATCTCGGACGTGGGCGCTTATACTTATCTGCACACCAGTGCCATGAGACCCAGCCAACGCTTTGTGCCGGTGGGTACCACGATTAGTTTTAGCAATACCTCCATAGGTCACGATTATCCATACACCATCTGCGAATGGGATTTGGACAAGGATGGCATCATCGAAGCCACATCCCGAGAGTGGAGCTATCAATTCAACGCCCCGGGTGTATATAATATCCGCCTCAGGATGAAGACTGGAATCTTGGAGGATATCCGTGATTTTGATGGCGTGGTGGTGGTGCAGGAGCCGCAATTGCTGCCTCCGCTACATCTCTTTATCCAGCGTCAGGGTGATGATATTGCCCTCAATTGGCAGCCCGTATCCGAAAGCATCGTGTCGGAAGCCGTCAACGTGGAATACTACATTGTATATCAATCCAATTCCCCTGATGGCTGGTTTGATTATGTGGATTACACCAGAGATTATAATACCTCCTATGTGCATGCTGGCGGTGCCCATGCCGATAGACGCTTTTACTTTGTGATTGGCTTTATTGGCTCTGAATTGGAATTGAGACAGTATCTCCAGCAGCATCGCAGAGTGCGCTATAACGATATGGATACCATCCAAATGAGGGAAAGAAAATAGGTTTGACGCCCAAAGGAATACCCAATGTACTAATCCCTTCCAGTCTTTTGGGAGGGATCAGAAGGGGTAGTGCGATACCTCTCCAGCGCCAGTTTTGGGCGGCAGCGCTGTTTTTGGATGTTTCCGGATTTACCCATATCACGGAAGTAGCCAGCTCCCGCGGGCATTATGGAGTGGAGCTGATTACCGGCGTTCTAAACCGGTATTTTGAGATTATCAACAAGATTATCGTGCCCCTCGGCGGCGAGATAGTAAAATATGGAGGCGATTCCTGCCTCATCCTCTTTCCGGTTCAACATGGCAAATTGCCAGATATGCCCAAGCTCTGCACTACCATCCTTAAGAAAGTGGAAGATCTGGACATGAGCCTGCAACAAGAGTATGGCTTTCCCTTCCGGGTGCATGGAGCATGGAATATTGGTTATGTGACGCTGAACGTGGTGGGCGATATCCGTCGCCATCTGGATTACTATCTGCACTCTCCAATGCTGCTAAAGCTCTACAATATGGCGGATAAGGCTGAGGCGGGGCAGATATTGGGACCAGATAAGCCACAAACCAGCATCCCTCTGCCAGAAAAGGACAGCCTGCCCCAAAGCCGGTCACGCTCTGCAAAGCTGTTTCTGCCCCTGGATATGGTGCGCAAACTACGCTTGGAGCCCCATCCAGCGGAATTGCGCAATGCCACCGTACTCTTTATCAGGATTTCCGGCAAAGAAAGCGATAATATCCCCCTGGATGATTTCCAAAACGTCTATCAGCGCATCCAATCCACCCTCATCAATCATCTGGGCTTGGTAAACAAGATTGATTTTAACGAAAAAGGCTACCTCATCATTGCCACCTTCGGCATTCCCTTTGTGTATGGAAACGACACTCTGAGGGCTATCACCGCGGGGTACCGCATCTCTCAATTTAGCACCAAAGACACTCATATCCGCATTGGCATCACATACAGCAATCTATATTCCGGCATCATCGGTGCCAAACGCAGGCACGAGTATGGCATCATCGGCAACGCCGTCAATATCGCCGCCCGCTTGATGAGCTTTGCCCAGCCTGGTGAAATCTGCCTCTCGCAGGAGCTCATCCCCTATCTGCAAGGCCATTTTGAAACACAGTACCTCGCCCACAGCAAGGTAAAGGGCATAGCTGAACCGCTCATCATCCATCGTATGATAAAGATGATCCCCACTCGCTGGGGCATACTGGAAGAGCGTTTTGAGAGCGATCCCCTGTATATCGATCCCCAAGAGCTGCAAGACGCCAGAGATGCCCTCTCCGGGGAGGGAGGATTCCTCTGTGTGGTAAAAGGAGCCGCAGGAACGGGGAAAAGCCAGCTGGTGTATAAGCTCTGCAAACCCTTCTGGGATAAGGAGCCATCCTTCCAGCTGATACAGGCGGATTCCAATATCCAAAAGCTGCGTCTGGAAATCTTCTTTTATACCCTGCGCCACGAGCTGGGCATTCACCAGTTTTACGTGCAGTGGCAGCAGATACTGGACTGGTGTGAAAGCCACAACCTGCAAGCGGATGATGCCATCCTCAGGGAGCTGCTATTCCAAGGTCACAGCTCGGCAGGACGCATCCAAGTGGCGATGAACCAGCTATTGGATATCCTCATCCTGCTCTATCCCACAGGCAGGATGCTGGTGTTGGACGATTTTCATCACTTCGATCCCCAAAGCCAGCAGCTCTTGATGCGCCTCATCCATCACAAGCTTTACCAAGGCGATAAGGTCATCATCAGCAGCAGCCAGGATTTACTTTCGGATTTTGCCCCCGGTTTTGCCCAGCGGGAGCTGCATCTGCAAAACTGGGATGAAGACACCTCCGCCCATTATATCCGAACCCATATCCCCAATATCACCCGTCCCGCCATCCGCCTCCTGCATCAAATCTGTGATGGCAATCCCCGCTTTCTCAGCGATCTGGTTATCCATATTCAAAGGCACTGGCCCTCCGCCAAAGACCTCATCACACATCAGATTATAGAGGATATGCGTGCCCGCGGCCTGTTGCCGGATGACATGGAAAACCTGCTGAGGGCAGAGTATGAGGAATTGGAGGCATATCAACAGCAATTTGTGCGCATCGCCAGTATCTTTGGACGCCCCCTCAGGCTGGGAGAGCTGGAAAAGGTATTTGCCAATATCGATTTTGCCCTCATCAGCCGCGCTGCCAATGAACTGCTAACAAAGGGGATGTTCCGCCTGGAGCCCGCCTCCAACGCACAGGAATTGAGCTTTGTAAATCCGCTGTTGGGCGAGGCAATCTATCGCAGCATCCTGATGGGTGAAAAAGAGGATAATCATCGCCGTATTGCCAGCTTCTATTCCAGCCAAAATAGCGATGATGAGCGCATTTGGGAGCTGATCGCACATCATTGGCTGCAAGTGGGAGACAAAGACAAAATCTCTTGGTGGTGTGGCAAACTGGCGCGCCATTATCAAGCATCCGGCGCTTTGCAGCTCAGCCTCAGGATGTGGATGCACCTCTGTGATTATCCCAAAGACGCTCCCTCACTCATCACCTCCCAGCTCAATTGTGCCGCCATCCATCTGCAACTGGCGGATAACGACAAAGCCGAAGTCATCCTCAAGCGTTATCAATATCTGGATACAGAAGAGGGAGAGCATCACGAAAAGTGGATACTCCTCACAAGCAGGCTCTATATCAACCGCTCCCAATATGCGGAATTGGAAGACTTCCTCAAACCCCGTCGCCAGCGCATCCAAAACCCTGATATTGCAGAGCAGATAGATACCGCCCATGCGGAGGCCATCCTCCTCAGTATGGATAGAGACGCCATCGAATCCCGCGCCCTGCCCCTGTGGCAAAAGCTGCAGCAGGAGGGCAAGGAAAGCTCGCTGGATACCTTAGCCGGAGTGATTGGAAATTACTATATCAACCGTGGGGATTACAAAACCGCCCTCACCTACTATCGTGAAAAACAAAAGTTAGCTGCCCGCCTCAAAGACCCCATCTCCATGCGCATCGGCATGGCAGGCATGGGCATCGCCTATTCCAGACTGGGAAACAAAGACAAGGCATTCCAACACTACCAAAAGGCGCTGGAACTGGCATCCCAAAGCGGAGACCGCAATGGCTATAGCAAAGTGCTCATGGATCTGGGTCTTTACCATCGCAACGAAGGAGATTTTCACAAAGCCCTGGAGTGCTTCCAGCAAAGCATCAGCTTGGCGGAATACATCGGCAACAAGCTGCAAATCTCCATCGTCACCTACAATATTGGAGAGATGTATTATCATCAGGATGATCTGGAAAAAGCCCAGGACTACATCAGCCGTTCCCTCGAAATGTCCATCCAATTGCAGGATCAGATGGGCATCAGCTTTGCTTACGACGCCTTGGGCGATATCTATTTCCTCACCGAAAACTACAAGGAAGCGCGCCGCATCTACCGCTCCAACCTACTTTTCCAACACCAGCTTAACGATATTGAGGGCAAGGCACACACCCTGGGCAATTTGGGCAACCTCGCCAAGGTAGATAAACGCTACGACAGAGCGGCAAAGCTATATAACAGTCAGATTGATATCCTCTCCCAGATAGGGGATTTGGATGGACAGGGGCGCGCCTGGTTCAACCTCGCCATGCTGGATATAGAACAGGATAATCCCTCTTTGGCACTGGAAAAGCTACACCAAGCCCTGGCTCTCTTTGAGCGTTGCCACGCCCAATATTATATGGAAATTGCCCGCGATATGATCACACAGGTGCAGGATTCCCTGCCTCAGGAATAAGCACCGCCGCTCAGCCTCCGATTCACCGCCAAAACGGTCTCCAAATCTGGATTGGGGATATTGATAAAACCATCCAGCTCCCTTGCCACCCTCTTGTATATATCACAAAAGCCTATTTGTCCCTCCAAAAACTCCTGCAACGCAGCTTCATTGGCGGCATTATACACCGTGGGCATAATCCCTCCCGCCCTGGCTGCTTCCAAGCCCAAGTAGAACAAGGGATAACGCTGCTTCTCAATCGGCAGAAACTCAAGCTTGCCAAATTCCAGGGGATCGCTGTATAAGAGTGCGGATTGCCAACGCTGGGGCCAGGAAAGTGCATACAGAATGGGCAGTTTCATATCCGGCTGGGAGAGCTGTGCCAAAAAGCTGCCATCGATAAATTCCACCATGCTGTGCACTATGGAAGTGGGATGAATCACGGCATTTATCGCTTCCCAGGGCATTCCAAACAGCCAATGCGCCTCCATCACTTCCAACGCCTTATTCACCATCGTGGCACTATCCAAGGTCACCTTTGCGCCCATATCCCAATTGGGATGGCGCAGTGCTTCCTGCGGTGTGATGGTGGCGAATTCCTCCAAAGGTCTGTGCAAAAATGCCCCACCGGAGGCAGTGATATGGATTTTGCGAATCTCGCTTTGCGGATGGCTGCCAATCGCTTGAAAGATGGCGCTATGCTCGCTATCCACGGGGAGCACGGGAATATCGTGGGCAAGCCACATGGGACGCAGTATATGCCCTGCCATCACCAGGGATTCTTTATTTGCCAATGCCAAGGGTTTGCCCCGGCTCAGGATGGCGTGGCTGGCTGATAGTCCCGCCGATGCACCGATGGCATTCAGGCTGATATCATAATCTTCATGCTTCAGTGCCCGCAGCAGCTCATCTTCCCCAAAATATATCCTCCGCCTGGGCGCCAGCTCTCTTATCTTGCCTTGGGTGGCTTTGTCTTTTATCTGGGTAAAGATCAAAAGGGGGATATCAAATTCCTCTGCCAGTCCCAACAGCTTTTCATAGTTCACCGCCGCCGCTGCCATAGCTATCTGCAGCTGGTCGCTCTGCTCTCTTGCCACCTCAAAGGTATTGCTGCCAATGGAACCCGTGGCACCCAATAGCGCCAGTTTACGCTTTACCATCTATAACTTGCTGATACCTTGTGCGTATTGCCCAATCCATCGCTTGCTTTGCCCTTGAAGGCATAATCCAAGCCCAAACCCACCCAGCGGATACCGATGCCGGCAGTGAAGGAATCCACGTCATATCCGCTCATCAAAAGCAGACTGGGGATGGGCATCACCATCACTCCGCCATGCAAATCCGCCGTCACTTTCCCCATCTGAATCATCGATGCTTCGCCCCTGTCTTCGGCAAATAGCTCTGCCCTCAGCGCCAATCTGACGGGAATGTCTTTCTTGGATACCACCCCCTGCCAGGATGTTTCCAGATCCATGCTGGGGATGGCAGTTTCAAAGCTACCGTTTTGCCACAGTAGCATGGTGCCAAAAAAGTCACGCAGGTTGCCAGCAGCCACAATGCCTTTGCCCACATCCCACAAAACCCCCATGTCTGCTCCAAAGCCATAGCCGCTATTGCCCGCCAGATCACGGTAGGCAATCTTGGGAGCCACGCCCATGGATACTCTTTCGCCCAATTTCCTGCCCATCGCCGCACTCAGGATAAAATCCTGGTTCGTCACCGTCTTCCACACTATGGGACGGTTGTCGTTGGAAAGGGAATCGGCAGGGTTTTCCAGCTGGGTCAGCTTAATCTTATCGATAGCCAAATGGTTCAGGTGAAAGGAAATCCTATTCTTGCCCCCCAGTACCAAGGATATTTGGTTCTGGCTTAGTAGCCCTTCAAAATACTCGCTGCGCATCAATTCTGCGCCACTCTCAGGGCTGCCAGCAAGTAACGCTGGATTCCACCAGCCTGCTGCCAAAGAGCCGTCATAGCCAAGGCCTGTGCCGCCCATTGCCTGATTGGATACACCGGGTGCCAGACGGAAGATCTCTCCCGCATATTGGGTGCCCACCAGAGGCAGTGCAAACAAGGCGATAATTATCAGTATATATAGTCTTTTCATGGATTATTTACCTATAGGATAGTATATCTCATACTTGTAGAAATGAAAAGCAAAAAAACCGCTCGAGGCGGTGTTATTGGGTAATGCCGATAAAGAAAAAATGGTGGGCCCAGAGGGAATTGAACCCCCGACCATCCGGTTATGAGCCGGAAGCTCTACCAACTGAGCTATAGGCCCTTTATCATACAAAGTTTATATATCCAAAAAATAGCCAGCCCAATTTTGTCAAGTAAAACCCTATTGCCCTTCTATAATACATAGGGATACGCACTCCCATACCCTATAATACCATTCATCCGATCCAGCCCAAGCATCCTGCCTGTATGCCGATATAAAAAGGTGCAGCTTTTGACACCCTGCAAATATATCTGGTCAACATAAAACAAAATCAAGCGTCAGCGATGGCGGCGTCCTACTCTCCCACACAGTTGCCCATGCAGTACCA
>JAAYJN010000055.1 GCA_012522935.1 Candidatus Cloacimonadota bacterium
CCATCACCTGCTAATGGATGCATTTCTTCAGGTATCCCCCGGATAAGGAGGCAGATTCCATAGATAAATTAGCCCAAAACAGTAACCAGCTGTCCAAATATATTTCCTCACTCAGACTCGTTATTAGATGCAAATTCCCAGCCATTCCCTGCTTCTCTCTTATGAGATGCGGTTGCGATGTGGTTGCGATACCCAGCGGTTTGCTGGGAGGCGCAACCACATCGCAACCATATCTAATGGGGAAGAACACTTTTGCCTCTGTGATCTTATTTCCCATGTATGTCCCGCTTTGGCAGGATTTATTGCCACACATGCCAAAGATTGGGGCAAGTGACTGTTATCAATTTATGATTCATCCACGATTTGACTTGACTAATTTGAATCCGTCTCTTTTTTGGTTTGAAATACATAAATTGTATGTGATGGCGTGTGGCGCTTGCTCCAATATGCCTCATCACACTAATAATAAGGAGTTTATGATGCTAAAAGGTTCTTATGTTGCTTTGGTGCCGCCCTTCAAAAATGGTGGCGTTGATTACAGTGCTTTGGAAGGCCTCTTAAACTTTCATCTGCAGAATGGCACGCATGGCATTTTGCTTTTGGGCACCACAGCCGAGACTGCTGGTTTGGCTTCAGATGAAAAAGACACGCTGCTCCGCTTTTGTTTGCAAAGGCTGAAAGGCAAGGTTCCCGTGATGATTGGCACGGGTACAAACAACCTGCAGCAGACGATGTCCAACACCATGAAAGCAATAGAATTGGGCGCAGATTCTGTGCTGGTAATCACCCCTTATTATATCAAGCCCACAGCCCGCGGTTTGTATGAATATTATGCCCATATCGCCTCCAAGGCGGATGTGCCCATCGTGATCTACAACGTTCCCGGGCGCACCGGAGTGAATATGCAGCCGGATACCATCGTGCAGCTGGCGCATGATTATTCCAATATAGCCGCTGTGAAAGAAGCCAGCGGCAGCATCGACCAAGCCACCCGCATTATCCGCGATGCCCCAGCCGGCTTTGCCCTGATGAGCGGTGAAGATGCCCTCAATATGCCTCTGATGGCAATCGGCGGAAAGGGCTGCAGCTCTGTGACGGCAAACGTGGTTCCCCACCTGATGAGCACCCATATGCAAAGCTGTATGGATGGTGATTTTGCCCAGGCAGCCATCGAGCATCGCCATCTGCAAAAGATGAATTCTGTGATGTTTATCGAAACCAACCCCATCCCCGCCAAAGAGGCTTTGCACATGATGGGCATGATAGATTTGGAATTCCGTCTGCCGATGTGTCCTCTGCAAGAATCCAGCCGTCTGGTTTTGCAAGGCATCCTGCGCGAATATGGGCTGATAAATTAAGATAAAAAAATACAAGGGGCAAGATCCCCATATATTAGGAGAAGATATGAAAAAGCCTGAACTCAAGCACGGCTTTATCCTCAAAGACAGCCAAGATATCAAAGAATTGAACTTAAGGGCAGACACTTATGAACACCAAAAAAGTGGAGCCAAATTGATTCACTTGGCATGTGATGATAACAACAAGGTCTTTTGTGTGGCGTTTAAGACCATTCCCAGCGACAGCACCGGTGTGCCGCATATTTTGGAGCACTCCGTTTTGGGAGGCTCACGCAAATTCCCCGCCAAAAACTCCTTTATGGAGCTCATCAAAGGCAGCCTCAATACCTTTGTGAATGCCATGACGTCTTCCGATACCACGATGTATCCGGTTGCCTCCACCAATGACAAGGATTTTATGAATCTCAGCCGGGTGTATATGGATGCGGTCTTTGCTCCGCTGATCTATGATGAACCCAATATATTGCATCAGGAAGGCTGGCATCTGGAATTGATGAGCCCCCAGGATGAGCTCAAAATCCGCGGTGTGGTCTATAACGAGATGAAAGGCGTGTATTCCAGCCCGGATTCACTCTTATACTATGGCAGCACCCAGGCGCAATTCCCTGATACCACCTACGGCGTCTCTTCCGGCGGTGATCCGGACGTGATCCCCGATCTCACCTATGAAAGCTTTGTGGATTTTCATCGCAAGTTTTATCACCCCTCCAATTCCAAGACCCTGGTCTATGGAGACTTGGATATAGATGCCATGCTGAGGCTGATGGATGAGGATTATTTCTCCAATTTCGAGCGTGACCCACACACCATAGAAGTGGATATGCAAAAGCCTTTTGGCGAAGTGCTAAAAACAGAAATTGAATACCCCATCGATGAAAATCAAGACCCCGAAGGCATCTACCACCTCAGCCTCAATTACACTTGGGGCACTCAATTGAATGCATACGAAACCGCCGCCTTTGCCGTTACGGGCGAGCTTTTGATGAATAGCCCCGCCTCCCCCCTCAAGCGCAAGATAATGGAATCCGGCTTGGCAGGAGATTCCTACCTCAGCGCCAATACCGATATCCTCCAGCCCACCCTTTCCATCGTGTGCAAACAGATCAAAAAGGAAGACATCCAGCCCCTCATTCAGCTGATCAAAGAAGAGCTAAGGCGCATCGCCAAAGAAGGGTTTGATAAGAGGCTGATCGAAGCCACCATCAATAAAAAGGAATTCTTCCTGCGGGAAGGTCAGATGGATCGCTTCCCCAAGGGATTGTTCTTTACCTGGATGATGCTGGGACCCTGGATTCACGGTGCTGATCCCATCTTCCAGCTTCGCTTTGAGCCCCTTCTGGCAGAATTGCGCAAGGGCATCACAGAGCCATATTTTGAAGCCATTTTGGATAAGGCTCTGATCAATAATACCCATCATAGCGAAGTGATCTTCAAGCCTGTGCCCGGTCTCCTTTCCAAACAGGAAGCCGCATTCAAAGAGAAGATGGCAGAACAAAAGGCAAAAATGAGTGATGCCGAGATAGCCGAGCTGGTGGATTTTAACCAAAAGCTGCAAGCTTGGCAGATGGAAGAAGATAAGCAGGAAGACCTGGCAAAGATACCCTCCCTGAAGCTGGAAGACATGAACCCCACAGCGGAATCCTATCCCACAGAAGTGGAGGAATGGAAAGAATTCACCCTGCTCAAGCATGCCCTCAATACCAATGGCATCGTGTATCTGAAAGCCTATTTCAACCTGGATCATGCCGAAGAAAAAGAGCTGCCCTGGCTGGCTCTTTATGCGTATCTGGCTGGCAAGCTGGATAGCGAGCATTACAGCTTTTCAGACCTCTCCAATGAAATCAATATCCACACGGGTGGCATTGGCTTCAAGTTTAACCTCCTGGATAGCCACGTGGATCCTGATCTCATCTCTCCCCAGTTTGTGGTGGCTGCCAAAGCCGTGACCGCAAAGAGTGAGAAACTGATGGAATTGGCTGCCGAGTATGCCCTCAAACCCGTATTTGAAGACAAGGCGCGCGTAAGCACGCTCATCCGCGAGCTGAAGGCACGCATGGAAGGCATGCTGATGTCCCAAAGCGTGGTGGTGGCAATCAACCGTATGTTTGCGCCCATCAGTCAATTGCACAAATGGCGTGATCTCACCACCGGGCTCAGCTTCTATCATTGGCTGGTGGAGCTGGTGAAGATGTTGGACGATGGTGAAATCGATGAGGTGGTGAGCGAACTGGAATGGATTCGCAAGACATTCTTCACCCAACACAAGCTGGTGATCAGCCTCACAGCCTCAGAAGAGGATATCGCCGAAGCCTTCAAATATCTGATGCCCGTCATCAGCAATATCTCAAGCGAAACTTACGCCCCCGTTCAGCACGTCTTTGGCATCCAAAGCCAAAATGAAGGGATCATGGCGCCTCTGCAGGTGCAATTCTGTGCCAAAGGCGGCAATTTCTTCCGCAAAGGCTATTCCTATTCCGGCAAGCTGAGAGTGTTAAACAACATCCTCGCATCAGATTATCTCTACAAAGAGCTGCGCGTGAAAGGTGGAGCCTACGGTGCAATGTGCAATTTCAGCTTGGGCGGATACCATTACTTCTGTTCCTATCGCGATCCCAACCTGCGTGAAACCCTGGAAGTCTATAATCGCGTGGCAGATTTCCTACGCAATTTTGATATTCCAAAGCGGGATTTGGACAAGTTCATCATCGGTGTAGTCTCCCAATTGGATTATCCCAAGACACCGGAAGCCATTGGCAGCACAGCGGATGACGATTACCTCTCCGGATTCCTGCAATCCGACCGTCAGCAGATTCGCGACGAAGTGCTCTCCACCACCGTGGCAGATATCCGCGAATATGCCACCATGATCGAAGCCCTCATGAAAAACAACCATATCTGCGTGTTTGGCAACGAAGACAAGGTAAAGGAAGCCGCAGAGCTGTTTGACCAGCTCACCCCGGTTTTTCAATAAATAGACGTGAGACAACGCGATAAAAAACGTGACCGACGCTATACTGGCAGGCTGAGAGCCATCAGCCTGCCAGATATTGACATCTTGGATGACGAGCGGGAAAGCGCCCAAACCAAGAGTATGCGCACCTTTGACAAGCAGGATGAGAGCCTGAAAGAGGGGATGGAGCTGGTGGAAGGCAGGATCAGCGAAATCCACTCCAATTACAACTATGTGGTGGAATCTGGCGGGCGCTTTTACCGCGCCACCCTCAGCGGCAGATTAAAACAATTCCTGTATGGCAGAAGGAGCGTTGCCACCGTGGGAGACCGCGTGCAGCTGGATATCTCCACGGAACCGGATTATCGCGTGGAAAACATCCTTCCCCGTACGAATGCCCTCACCCGCTATGCAGGCGGATCCTTCCAAAAAGAAATCATCATTGCCGCCAATATCGATCAGGTGATCATCACCAATAGCTGGCGCAAACCCCTTATCAAGCCGGGATTGATTGACCGTTATATCTGCATTGCCGCCTTGGAAGGCCTTGCCCCCATTATCGTAATCAACAAGATCGACCTGGTGGAATACCCCGAAGACGTGCAGGAACTTACCGAATATTATATCAAAATGGGCTATCAAACCATCCTCACCTCCACCCTCACAGGAGAGGGAATGGATAGCTTGAAGGAAGTGTTGAAAGACAAGGACAGCGTGTTTTCCGGTCAATCCGGCACCGGCAAAAGCTCCCTGATCAACCATCTGGAGCCACAGCTCAATCTGCCCACCTCGGAGGTGAGCGATTACAACGAGAAGGGACGCCACACCACCACCCGCACCATCCTCATCCCCTGGAGCTTTGGCGGTCATATATTGGATACACCCGGCATCAAAACCGTAAACCTGCACGCAGATGCCAAGCCGGAAATACCCAAAGTATTCCCCGGGTTCCACCATTTTGCACCCAATTGCTATTTTAGGGATTGCAGCCACACCCACGAAGATAGTTGCGCAGTACTAAAGGCAGTGGAAGAGGACGTGATCCCCATCGAACGTTATGATTCATATTTACAGCTGATGGATTCTCTCTAATGCAACATTTTATCGTATATATCAACCCCAATACGGAGCTTGCCCCCATCCTGGAAGTGCTGGATACACTTGCCAACCGCTTTCATATCCGCTTTTTTGCCACGGATACCCAGCGTGACTTACTGCCTCAATACATACAAACTTGGGATCCAAAAGATAAAAGCATTGCCGGCATAGATTGTGTGCTGGTATTTGGCGGAGATGGCACCATCCTGAGGGCAAAATCCATTGCCATCAGCACGGGAGCCCCCATCTTAGGCGTCAACCTGGGCTATCTGGGCTTTTTATCGGAAACCACCTTCAAAGAGCTGGAAGCCTCCATCCAGACCTTGGTGCAAAAAAGATACAAGCTGATCTCCAGAATGCTGCTGGATTGCCGTTTGATACGTGACAATAAGCTCATCTTTAGCGGATTGGCATTAAATGACGCCGTGATCTATAAGGCAGAAACCCCGCGCATGATCACCGTGCGCACCTATTGCAACGGACGCTTTGTCTTCAGTGCCCGCTGCGACGGAGTGATAGCCTCCTCCCCCACAGGCTCCACCGCTTACAACCTCTCCGCGGGAGGTCCCCTGCTCACGCCCCAAACCAAAGCCATCGTGATCAGCCACCTCAATCCCCATATCTTGGCTATTCGGCCGATGGTATTCCCTGCATCAGACAAGGTTTGCATCAAATTAAGCTCCCTTTTTGAGCCCGCCTGTTTGCAGATAGATGGCGAAAACGTGTATCATCTCTTGGAAGGAGACCAGGTGATAGTGAGCGAAGCAAAGAGGCAGGTGGATTTTGTAAAGCTCTCCAACCGCACCTTCTTCCGTATTATGCGCAACAAACTGCATCTGGGCAAGTGATGCTAACCAGTTTAAAGATACAAAATTACCTATTTGTGCCCCACGCGGAGCTAAACTTTGGACAGGGGATGACTGCCGTAACGGGAGAGACCGGAGCCGGCAAATCCATCTTGGTGGGCGCTATTTCCTTGATCTTTGCAGATACCGGCTTCAGCCCGGAACCCTTCGACCCCGCCCTGCCCGTCTATCTGGAGGCTGTGTTTGAGATCAAGCCGAATACTGCCATCCACCACAAACTGCAAGAACTGGGGCAAGACGGGGAAGCGGAGCTGATCTTGGCGCGCCAGATCAGCAGCCAGGGGCGTTCCTCCTACTTTTTAAGTGGACGCCGCGTCACAGCCAACGTGATGAAAGAGCTCCAGCCGCTATTGGTGGATTTTCATCATCAAAGGGATCAGCAACGCCTGCTCTCCCCCACTTTCCAGCTGGAAGTGTTGGATAACTATGCCGGCAGCACGGGCATGCGCAAAGATTTTTCCAGCTTACTCTCCCAATTGCGCCTGGCTATCAAACAGCGTGAAGAGCTATTGGAACAGCGCATGCGTGAAAGCGAGCTGGCAGAGCTGTACCGCTTTCAACTGGAAGAGCTGGATAGCGCTGCCCTGCAGGCTGATGAGGATACCCTCCTGCAACAGGAATACGAGCGGCTCTCCCACTCCCGCGAGATTGGCGAAACCGCTGCCCAGATTCACCATAGCCTCTACGAAGGTGAGGGCTGTGCCCGTGATCTGATAAGTGAGGCTCAAAACAGCCTGCATCGCTTTGCCAATATAGATGAGAGGGCAAAACAAACGGCACTGAGCCTGGCTGATATCCTGCAGCTTTTGGATGATAGCTCCTCAGATCTGGCAGCTTTGGGCGAAGAGAGCTTGGAAGACCCCGCCCGGCTGGAGCAAATCCGCCACAGATTGGACCTCATCAATTCCCTTTTACACAAACACCGGGTGCGCAATATTGGCGAATTACAAGAGTTTTTCGATACCCGCAGCAAACAAATGGCAGATTTTGAGCTGTTGGACATGCGTATTTCACAGCTGGATACATCCATCGACAGTATGTTCAAAGACCTGCAGGAGACAGGGGAGAAGCTATCAGAGACAAGGCATCAGGCTGCCCAAAAGCTCAGCCGGGATTTGCAGGCGGCAATCCGCCTCCTTGCCATCCCCAATGCCCTGTTCAAGATAAACATTGACAAAAAAGCAAGTTCTGAAATGTATATACAAGATTATCTTGCCCGTTGCCAAGCTGGCGGTGTGGATGAATGTGAATTTTTATTCAGCGCCAATCTTGGTTCCCAGCTCAAGCCATTGTCAGACGTAGCTTCCGGGGGAGAGCTTTCCCGCGTGCTGCTTGCCATCAAAAAGGTATTGGCAAGTCGCTTTGAAGCGCGTTTGATGATCTTGGACGAGATAGATTCCGGGGTGGGCGGCAAAACTGCAGAAGCCGTGGCTGCCACCATCGCCGAATTATCTTTGAGCCACACGGTGTTATGTGTGACCCACCTTGCCAGCATCGCGGCGGTGGCACACTGGCAGCTGGCTTTATCCAAGACGGATGAGGGCGGCAAGACGATCATCAAGCTTACACTTTTGAGCGTGGAAGAGCGGATACAGGAGCTGGCACGGATGCTTTCCGGCAAAATCTCTGCCACTTCGCTAAAGCATGCCAAAGAGTTATTGAATATCTAAATAAAACCCAAAGAGGAAACATGGACAAGAGAACAAGATCGAGAGTGCGTGGAATAGCTATCTTTGTAGTGTTTTTAGCACTGGGGATTACGCTGTTTAATTTCTTTAAGTCAAACAAACCCGCTTCTGGTGCCGATCTCAGGCCCCACCGCAGCGAATTTGCCAAGCAAAAATCCTTGAATAAAGCCAGCTTTGAATTGAGCTCACAAAACATTGAGGGCTCCATCGCCAAACTGGATCAATATGTTTCTGCTTCCGGAAGGCGTCTGCATAAACGCGAGATCAAAGGAAACTTGGGCATTTACATGTTCAGCATGCAAAAGCGGGAACTGGATGCATTTCGTAAAGATCTTGCCAATATAGGCTCTGTAAAGACGGAATCTGAGACGGTGGATACCTCCTTGGTATATACCAATGTGGGCAATGAAGAGAGCAAGCTGGCATCCTATAGAAAAGACTTGGCAGAGCTGGAAAAGATAAGGATTCCCTCAGATCAGGAACAGCGCCGTAAAAGAGAACTCAACCACGAGATAGAACAAACCCAACAGAGGATAGACATCTTAAAACAAGGTGATAATTACCTGGTGTTTGTAAGCGTGGAACCGATTGCTAAAGGTAATACTTATTACGAGACGGGGCGCACACTGATAATCAATTATCTTATCAACCTTGGCTTGTGTTTTATAGCCGTAATCTTGATTTATTATGGTACGCGCTTGTTGGTATATCTCTTGGCATTGATGGGCGTAAAAGGCTTCGGCTTTAGCGGTGTGGGCTCTGGCTACCAATATGGCAGTTATAGCGGTTATTCCAACAGATACTATTCCAGCTATGGCCGCAACCGTGGCAAACGTAAAATAAAACGAGTTTATAAAGATCAACCATCCACGCCCAAAGAAGATGAATAGATTCATCTTTTCTGCGTGCTATTAAAGGAGGTTTCTCATGCTTATAGCATTGCCCGCAGCAGTAGCCCCGTGGCATATCTGGCTTATCATTGGCATTGTATGTGTGATTATCGAGATTTTTGATCCTGCCTTCTTTTTTCTGGCATTGGGAGTGGGCTCCCTTGCCACTTCTCTCTTTAGCTTATTGCCGTTCATCCGCTCCAGCATCGTGTGGCAAATCCTTATTTTTGCCGTATTTAGTATCATTGCCTTTCTCTTGATGCGCAAATTAGGCAAAAAACTGCTCTCCAAAAGCGGCGAAGAAACAAATGTCTATGCCCTCAAAGGGCAAACTGCATTTGTAACCGAGGATATCCCCCTGGATGCCAAAGGCCGTGTGAAAATAGGCGGAGAAGAATGGACTGCCATCAGTGAAGACGGCAAACCCATTGGCAAGGATAGCCGCGTGGAAATATTGGATATAGACGGGAATAAGGTAATTGTAAGAGAGTTACAGTAGGGGCACGCGCAGCGTGTTTAGGGAACAGTGGACAGTGAACAGGGGGGGGGCCTGGCACCTGAAACCTGCATCTTCCTCGTTAACCACCCTTGTCTCTCCTTTGCCTCGACAAGGGTGAGACAAGGGTGGTGCAAAGGAGGCTAATGGGCAAGGATTGTCTCGTCTTATGATCTGAAATGCCGTCTCTCCGAGACTCAAAAGCTATCTATAACCCGTATTTGACCTGACATATCGTCTCTGCCGAGACTCTTTAGGGAGCTCGCTATGCTCGCAATGAATTATGAATAATTTATGACGAATGATGGGAGCATGACCACGCTTCCCTTTCAACAACCACGTCACTACTGCTTGCGAAGCAGGCCCCCCTTTCGTGCTTTTTCGTGCCTTTCGTGGTTAAACCAAAAGCGGCACCAGCCGCTGGCTGGCTATCACCCTCTCTGTATTCTTAAAACCAATCTTCGCCACCTCTGGCAGCTTATCCTCGCCAAATTTGGCCACAAATTCCCTTGCCGCTTTATCCACCCTGGAAGTGGCGCCCAAGGGGAATGTGGTTTTATAGCGTTTGCCCATCTCCTCCATCACCTTCAGAAATTGGTAGCGGGCAAGGATGGATGCCGCCGCCACGGCAGGGTCACGCTCCGCTTTGGTGCGTTCCAACACTTTGAGGTTGGATTGTCTCGTCAAGATTGCTTCCCGGGCTTTTTGCCCCTTGCTGAATTGATCTATCAGGATGCCATCCACCTTCTTGCCCCCTTTCAGCAGGTTAAACACCACAGAGGAGTGTTGCCACGCCAGGAGGTCGTTGAGATTGCGCTTTTGCTGCCTCATATTTTGGGAGATCTCGTTGAAGCGCAGAGGCTTGAGGATGATGCCATCCATTTGGCCCGGGAATTCTTGATAAAGGCGTTTGGAGATGGATACAATCTGGCTATCAGACAGCTGTTTGCTATCACGCACGCCAATCTTTTCCAATTGCGGAATCATTTCCCGTTCCATCAGAAAGGCACACACCACCATGGGACCAAAATAATCCCCCTTGCCACATTCATCAGAACCTATCCATTTATTCCAATCATGGATAGGCGGCAGAGGCGGCAGCGGGGAGGCGGTGGATGACAGATAGCCAAAATTGCCTTTGATATCCTCCAGATCCGCTTTGATCCGGCTGTTTTGGGCAGCACCGATCACCATCGATACACCCTTGCGCGCGGAATAATAGATATTGAGGCTGGCTTTTTCCGTATCTTTTTGCAGCCTCAGCTGGATTCCATAATCGATGGGCTCTTGACTGAGGATATCGATTCCCTTTGCAGTCAAGAGGGGCAAGGTGGCTGTCAAACGCTCTTGTATCCGTGGGTGCAAGTATGGGCTCCTTAAGCCAGTTTACTCATCTTCCGGCGCAGGAGGTTGGCATTTGTAACCACCGTCACGGAAGAGCTCGCCATGGCGATCTCAGCTATGATCGGGTGTAAAACTCCCAAGATGGCAAGCGGGATGGCGATGAGGTTGTAAAAGAACGCCCAGAAGAGGTTTTGCCTGATCTTGCGGAAGGTTTCGATGGAGAGCGTGATCGCTTCGGGCAGGGCGCGCAGATCATCGCGCACAATGGTGATATCAGAGGCTTCGATGGCAATATCAGTGCCCTGACCCATGGCGATGCCGATATCGGCGGTTTTGAGCGCAGGGGCGTCGTTGATGCCATCGCCCACCATAGCCACGCGTCCAAACTCCGCCTGCAGGTCTTTTACCATATTGGCTTTGTCTTCAGGCAGGGCTTCTGCCACAAAGCGTTTGATGCCCAGCTGACTGGCGATAGCCTGGGCTACCGGCTCTTTATCTCCACTAATCATGATGGGCTCAATCTTCATGGCATGCAGTTTATTCACTACCTCTGCGGCTTCATCCCGCAGCGTATCTGCTATGTAAAAGGCAGCCAGTATGTTGGATTCATCTGCCAAGAATACCTGGCTGGCATAGGAGGCGGCGTCTGATACGGGCAAAGATGATGATGGCAAGCCGGATTCCTTCATGAATTCCATGCTGCCGGCACGGTAGAGCTTGCCTTCGATGAATCCGCTGATGCCTTTACCGCTATGAGATGTGAAATCTGTGATTGGTAGGGTGGAGAGCTGGCGCTGTTGCGAGGCTTGGATCAACGCTTTTGCCAAGGGATGGCTGGAGCCTGCTTCCAGAGAGGCTACGATTGCCAGGGCGTGGTCCTTATCCCCCGTTGCCAGATAATCCACCACCTCTGGTTTGCCACGGGTGAGGGTGCCGGTTTTATCGAATATCACGGCTTTCACATCTTTCATGGTTTGCAGAGCTTCGCCGTTGCGGATCAAGACGCCGCGTCTGGCGCCAATGCCGCTGCCCACCATCAAAGCCGTGGGTGTAGCCAAGCCCAAAGCGCAGGGACAGGCAATCACCAGGGTGGCTACCGCTGCCATCAATGCCGCTGCCAAGCCCGTGCTGGGTTCATTGAGGGGTAATACAGACAAGATTGCCTGGCTGATGGATTGTGCCAGGCTGGGGAATAGCATCCAAAAGCTGAAGGTGAGGATGGCTACCACGATGATGACGGGTACAAAGATCGCCGTCACCTTGTCTGCCAAAAGCTGGATGGGCACCTTGGAGTGTTGAGCCTCCTGCACCATGCGGATCACCTGTGCCAAAAAGGTATCGTTGCCCACCTTCTCTGCCTTGATCTGGATCATGCCATCCAGATTGAGGGTGGCGCCCAATACCGTATCCCCCACCTTTCTGCCCACAGGCATGGATTCTCCGGTTACCATCGCTTCATCCAGGTTGGCGGTTCCCTCCACTATCGTCCCATCTGTGGGGATTTTCATGCCGGCTTTTACCAAGAGGATATCGCCGGGTTGTACAAAGCGGATGGGAACTTCCTTTTCCTCGCCATCTTTTATCTTGATGGCAGTTTTGGCGCCTAAGTCCATCAGCTTGCGGATAGCCTCGGAGGCTTTGCCACGCGCCTGGCTTTCCAGATATCTGCCCGTGAGGTGGAATGCCAAAATCATCGCCGCTATCCCGCTAAAGGCATGGGGATCAATATCTTTTACCATAAAGGATAGGGGCCATACCAAGAGCGATGCCAGGGTGCCCATGGCAATGAGCACATCCATATTGGCAGCGCGAGACCAGATGGATACAGCAGCCGAACGGTAAACATGGCGTGCGGGGAATACCATTGCCAAGATGGAGAGGATAAACACCGTCCAGCCATCAACAGAGGAGGAGATCACGTTGCCGTGGAAAAACATGTGGCTGACCATAAACACAGATACCACGATGGTGATAACCCACACCTGCCACATACGGCTGCGGGCTTTGCGGGCTTCCAATACCAGCTGGTCTTCGGTCTTTTCCAGCTCAGCACGCACGCTGAAACCCAGCGAGGCTATGGTCTTGTCAAAAAGGTCTGGATCCACCAGGCTTTCATCGAAGGTGACGCTTGCCTCTTCCAGCGCCAGATTCACGTGGGCAATCTTCACGCCCTGAAGGCCGGAGAGCGCTTTTTCCACATTGGCACTGCAGGAGGCACAATGCATCCCATCTATGCCTATATTGACTGTCTTTTCCATTAGACTATCCTTCTGTAGTGTTGCGCACGCTAAAGCCAAGCGAGGCTATTGTTTTATCAAAAAGCTGTGTGTCCACCAAGCTTTCATCGTATGTGACTCTCGCCTCTTTCAACTCCAAATCTACATTGACGAGCTTGACGCCCGGCAAACCGGAGAGATCTCTTTCCACTGCGAACTTGCAAGAATTGCAGCGCATCCCGTCTATACCTATGATGATTGTCTTTTCCATTTGTATAATCCTCGTTTTTTATTCATAATCTACAGATAAGATACTGCGGAGGTTGATATTTGGCAAGCATAACTATTGCCTGATAACAGCCAATCTGGAGGCTAATGGCTATATATAAGAAGTCACTAAATTAGAAATTATTATTTGCCATCTCTCACAAATCGTCTATTATATAATTATCTATACAGGATAGCAATACCAGAAAATCCTGAATCTGAAGCGTTTGAACAGCTATGATAGAACTGCGCTTTCTTTTCCTGTATGCCAAAAATGAAGACAACAAAATATAAATAAAGTTAATTCCCCAAGGAGGAAATAATGTCCCGATACCTGATCGTGGGCGGAGTGGCTGGCGGAGCATCTACTGCTGCGAGGCTGCGTCGTCTGGATGAAAACGCAGAGATCATCATGTTTGAGCGCGGAAGCTACATTTCTTACGCAAACTGTGCTCTTCCCTATCATATTGGTGGAGTGATCACCGATCGTGAATTGCTCTTTGTGCAAACTCCGGCAAGCTTTAAGGCACGCCTGAACGTGGATGTTCGCATCGATAGTGAAGTGATTGAAATCGACCGTAAGAAGAAAGAAGTGGTGGTAAAAAACCTGAAAAGCGGTGAAGAATACCGCGAAGGTTATGACAAACTGGTACTTTCTCCGGGTGCCGAGCCCGTGCGCCCCGGCATTCCCGGCGTGGAAAGCGAAAAGATCTTCACCTTGCGCAACGTTCCCGATATGGATAAGATCGAAGAATTTATCATCAAAAACGATGTGAAGCGAGCCGTGATCGTGGGAGCGGGATTTATCGGTTTGGAAATGGCAGAAAACCTCCACCACCGTGGCATCTTTGTGACCATCGTGGAGATGGCGGAACAGATGATGACGCCGCTGGATTATGAGATGGCGGCGGAGGTGCATCAGCATCTCAAGACCAAAAAGGTGCAATTTTTCCTAAAAGATGCTGTGAGAACCTTTGTAGAAGAAAAAGATGGCTTGCATGTGGGGCTGAGAAGCGGCAAATCTGTGGTGGCAGACCTGGTAATCCTCTCCATAGGCGTGCGCCCGGATAGCGGTTTGGCAGAAAAAGCAGAGCTGGAAATGGGTATCAATAATGGTATCGTGGTAAACAAATATCTGCAAACCAGCGATCCTGATATCTACGCAGTTGGCGACGCAATCGTATTTCCCAGTCCCATCACCGGTGTGCCCAGCGTCACCTATCTGGCAGGGCCTGCCAACAAGCAAGGCAGGATATGTGCCAACAACATCGTGCGTAACAATACCCAGGAATATAAAGGCGCCATCAATACCGCTATCGCCAAGGTGTTTGACCTCACCGTGGCAGCTACGGGAGCCTCCGAAAAGGTGTTGCGCAAAGAAAAAATCCCCTACATATCTTCCATCATCCATTCCAGTTCCCATGCCGGATACTATCCAGATGCCCTGCCCATGACCATCAAGATCGTGTTTTCTCCTGAAGATGGCAGGCTGTTGGGAGCCCAGATAGTGGGCTTTGCCGGCGTGGATAAACGCATCGATCTGATGGCAACCATCCTCAAGCATGGCGATACCATATACGATCTGCAAGAGATCGAACACGCCTATGCACCGCCTTTCTCCTCTGCCAAAGACCCCGTGAATGTATCCGGGCTGGTGGCGGATAACATCCTGAACGGCATGGTGAAGATCATCCATTGGAACGAGCTGAAAGACTTGGATACCTCCAATACCGTCTTTTTGGATGTGAGAACTGTGGAAGAATTTGAGCTGGGCTCCATTGAGCGAGCCATCAACATCCCCGTGGATGAGCTGCGGGAACGCCTGGAGGAGATTCCCCGCGGACAAAAGATAGTGATCAACTGCGCCAGCGGCCTGAGGTCATACTTTGCCTATCGCATCCTGATCCAAAACGGCTTTGAAGATGTGGTAAACCTCTCCGGAGGCTACATCACCTACAGCCATGCCACCCAAAAACAGAGCAACGAAGATATCTTTGCCGGAGACGTGATTGGCAAAGACAGCCACATCTATCAGGTGGATCCTGAAACCAAGGCGCCACCCTCTGGAAAGTTGGTGGAAGTGGATGCCTCCGGCCTGCAATGCCCCGGTCCCATCATGCGCCTCAAAAACGAAATTGATAAACTGGAGTCCGGAGACGATCTGCGTATCACGGCATCCGATCCCGGATTTGCCAAAGACGCCCCTGCCTGGTGTCAGATGACTGGCAACACCCTCTTGGATATGCAAGCCAAGGGCACCAAGATCATTGCCACCGTGCGCAAAGGCGGAGCCGTGCCCGTGGGCGAAGTCAAAGGAACAGGCCTGAATAAAACCATCATCGTTTTCAGCGATGACCTGGATAGGGCGCTGGCATCATTTGTGATAGCCAATGGCGCTGCCAGCACAGGCAAGAAGGTGACCATGTTCTTTACCTTCTGGGGTTTGAACGTAATCAAACGCACTCAAAAGCCCAAAACAGATAAAGACACCATGGGCAAGATGTTTGGCATGATGATGCCCGGCTCCAGCAAAGGCCTGGGACTCTCCAAGATCAATTTTGGAGGCATCGGTCCCGCAATGATGCGCAAACGTATGAAAGAGAAAAATGTGGACTCCCTGGAAATGATGATCCTGCAAGCCAAAAAAGCAGGCGTGGAAATGATAGCCTGTCAGATGAGCATGGATATCATGGGAGTGGAAGCCAAAGAATTGATGGATGGAGTGAAGGTGGCTGGAGTGGCAGCTTACTTGGCAGAAGCCGAGCAATCCAACCTCAACCTCTTTATATAACAGCTCTTTTGAGAGACAAGTGAAACACAGCCCGGAGCTGACAACTCCGGGTTTTTTTGTGGATTAGCGTTCGCTATGCTCTCAAAGTGAGCCCAAACAACTTTGCGCCCCAGCCGTTAAAAAACCAACCGGAGCGCAAAGCTTTGTTATGTTTGGACTGTGTTGTTAGTTAAATCCTTGACTGATGGCATCTCCCAGGTCGAAGATGGGCAGGTATATAATGACGATAATGGTGCCCACTACGCCAGCCATGATCACGATCAGCAGAGGCTCGATGAGAGAGGTGAGCCTATCAATCACGCTATCCACCAGCTTTTCATAGAATTGGGCGGCTTTGCCCAAAAGTTTATCCATATCACCGGTTTCCTCACCGGTGGCAATCATTTGCAGGAGGGTGGGCGGGAAAAGCCCTGTTCTACGGAAGGCATTGGCAACGCCATAACCTTCTTTCACCATCACACGTGCTTTGCGCACTCCGGCTTCCACCACAGCGTTTTGCACCACGTTTTCGGTAAGCTCCATGGTGTCCATAATGGGCACACCGGCAGCCATCAGGATGGAGAAGGTGCGGGCAAATTTGCTCATGATGGAATTGGTGAGCACCTTGCCGATGACAGGGATTTTGAGCTTGAAAGAATCGAATACATAGCGTCCCCTATCGGTGAGATAGATGAGGAACAATCCAATGACAGCTGCTATCACGATCAGGATTGTGCCAAATACGTGTCCTACCACAAAATCCGATATCTTGATGGCGGCAATGGTGGGCGCAGGAAGATCAGCACCAAAGTCTCCATACACACCGGCAAAGAGCGGAATGATGTAATAAAACAGTGCCCAAACCACGCCTATCAGGAAGATGAGGATGAAGATGGGATAGGCCATGGAAGACATCACCTTGCGGCGTGTATCTTCTATTTTTTCCAGATAGTCAGAGAGCTCATCCAACACTGTGTGCAGGGTACCGGACACTTCACCTGCTTTTACCAAAGCCACATACAGGGGGTTGAAGACGCCGGGATGCTGTTCCATGGCTTCCGAGAGGGAAAATCCTTTGCGGATGTCGTCTGAGAGCTTTCTGAGAACCCGGCTAAAGCGTTTATTCTTCTCTTCCTTTTCCAAATCTGTAATGGCCTTTTCGATGGTGAGGCCAGCGGAGAACATTGTGGAGAGCTGGCGGGTAAAGAACACCAGAGTGCGCAGGGAGACGCCCGTGCGTATTTTGTAAATGGTGAGCATAAGCTTGTCAAAGAGGGATAATTTGCCTTTGAAAGCTCCTTCGGAAGCTGCTTTTACGGATATAATGGTGCTGCCTTCCTTGGCAAGCTTTTCCACAGCCATATCCAAGGTATCGGCTTTGATGATACCTTCCACTCTGGCGCCTTTGGCGTCTTTAACTATGTAAGCAAAGTTTGGCATAACGTTTTACCTTTTTGAGTGTTGGAGTTTATTCAACCACGGTCATCTTGATGACTTCGCGGATGGTGGTGATGCCACGTTTCATTTTGGAGATAGCGGCGTCGTGCAAAGTGCGCATTCCACTACGCAGCGCTGAATCGCGGATGAGATCCTGGTTTCCGCCCTCATAAATAATGCGGCGGATATCAGCATCTACGGTGAGCAGTTCAAAAATACCGGTTCTGCCGGAGAATCCTGTGTTATCGCAATGGACGCAACCCCCACCCATCTTAAATTCAATCTTGGAGGCTTCTTCCGGGGTAAGCCCGCAATCCATAAGCTCCTGTTCAGTGGGCTTGTAATCTTCTTTGCAATAGGGGCACACCATACGCACCAAACGCTGTGCCATCACCAATGACAGTGAGGAGCCCACCAGGTAGGGCTTGATGCCGATATCGATGAGACGGGTAACCGTAGAGGGGGCATCGTTGGCGTGTAGGGTGCTGAAAACAAGGTGACCGGTGAGCGAGAATTTGATGGCAATATCGGCAGTTTCCAGGTCTCGAATCTCACCAATCAGCACGATATCGGGGTCTTGACGCAACACGGAACGCAGGGCAGTGCCAAAGGTGAGCCCTATCTGCTCCTTTGTTTCAATCTGTGTAATTCCATCCAGACGGTATTCCACGGGGTCTTCCACAGTAATGATATTGGTTTCGATATTTTGGATTTCCTTGAGAGCGGCGTGCAGGGTGGTGGATTTTCCGCTGCCGGTGGGTCCAGAAACGATGATGATTCCATAGGGACGGCGGATAATCTTGGCGAAAATAGCCATATCCTCTTCTTCAAAACCGAGAGTGGTGAGTTTGAAGCCAAAATCTCCCTTGTCCAAGAGACGCATCACCACCTTTTCACCCAATACTGTGGGAGTGATGGAAACACGTACGTCCACGCTTTTCATCGCAGTTTTGAGGGAAATATGCCCATCCTGGGGCAGGCGGCGTTCGGCGATATTGAGCTTGGACATCACTTTGGTAAGTGAAATCACGCCGGCATGCATGCCGATGGGGGGTGTCATCACCTCGCGCAGGGCGCCGTCTATACGATAGCGAACACGTGAGGTTTTGGTGAGGGGTTCGATGTGGATATATGTGGCTCCGGATTTGATGGCTTCGTTGATAATCAGGTTTACCAGCTTTACCACCGGTGCATCAGCATCAGAGGAGGCGCTGGCAATGGTGATCTCGTTTTCATCTTCATCCACCGCCACAAAGTCAAAACCACCAACGGCATCCTCCACTTCGGTGGTGGTGCGGATGCTTTTGTAATATTTATCGATGGTATCCTGGAGGGCGGTATCACCAATCAATTCAGGCTTGATGTTTTTGCCCAAAATCTTTTTGAGGCTATCCAATACTGTAAGGTTGTCTGGATCGGTAAGACCCACCACTATGCCATCGACTTCTTCTCTGAGAGCGATCACGCGATTTTCCAAAGCATAAGGCTCTGGTATCAAAGCCACCACTTCCAAATCCAGATCTGTGAGTTCCCTTTCATTTACAATGTCATAACCCAATTGTAAATGCAAAGCCTGCAGCAGGTCTCTTTCCTTCAGGTAGCCAAGTTTGATCAGGGTTTCACCAATTTTAAGGTCAAAATTGCCCATCTTGATGACGGCTTCTTTCACCTGATCCTCGGTCACATAACCCTCGTGCACCAATACTTCGCCGATGCGTGTAAACTGTGGATTATAGCTCATTTAAACTTCCTTGATAATGTTTTTATAAATCCTTATGACACGTGTGCCAGCTTTTGTTTTATAATACTCCTTAGCTTTCGGGTGAATAAATAGTGCGCCGGAAGACCGGGATCTCCCGGCGCATATATCGTTTTCGCCATTAGCTCTTCGCAATGGCTACTGTTTATCTTTAGAATGGGGGATTTGGCGTCCAATAACGATAGATCACGATATCCGCCGTATCCATGGCTTCGGTGCCCAAGATACGGGCAATAATCGTTCCACTGGTTTGACCTGGAGTCTCCGTTTCTGGAATACCGGCAGGGCATTCATAACGATGGAACCTGATCTGACCTATTGCCATTCCAAAATTGGGATTGGCGTCGTTATCCGGATCATACAATGTCTTCAAAATCCAGGCACTGGGGTTTCCTCCATGAGGAGGTATGGAATAACCCGGAACCTGCACAAATTGTCCTTTGGTGCTGGATAACATCACTTCCTGATCTCCAATGGGCGATCCCTGACCATCCGTGAGCTTGAGATGAAGATCAGCATGCTTCCATTCTGGTGCCGTGTCTCCAAAGTTCAAGGATTGTGGATTTGGCTGCAGGGATAGCTGGGGTTCATTGAGGGGCAGCGTCACTGTGGAATATCCCGTTACCGTGCTTCCTTCCACAGAGCCGGTGGATGCCTGGATGGTGATATATTGATTGGTGCGGATTCCCGGATAAATCACGGTGGTATATGCCACTCCCGCCAGGGAATCATCGTCCACACTCACGTTTCCAACATAGGCGTTGGCAGCTATCGTACAATAGGTGGTATTATCCAACAATTCAAAGAATACGGAGGTGCCTCTATCCACGGGGTTGCCATGTATATCATACACCTCGGCACCGGCAATCACTTCCCACAGGCCGCCTCCCATGCTTTGTCCCGTATTGTATCTGCCGATAAATGGGGCAATGGTGGCAGGGGAACCTGCGTGAATTACGATATTGGCTTTGGTGGCGCGTATCCAGCGTCCATCCGATTCTCTGGTATGGGATGCTCTTATCGAAAGTGTTCCAGACCCCAGTCCGCTATTCACCGAGATTTGCGCCTCACCTCCAGTGGATACCACCATCACAGAGTCACTTGTGGGATGTCCGTTCAGGTTTGCACCTGCAGGAGGATTGACATTAACGATGCGGAACCAGATATCTTTTTGGGTATCGATGAGGTTACCGTTGATATCGCGCAGCTTTACTCTGAGGATGGCGGATTCATCTCCACCGGTGTTTGCCACGTTGATATCTATCTGAGAATCTTGTGTAAAGGTAATGGAGTGTATATCGCTGGATGTGACGTTGAAGATCATCTGTGTGGAGAGTGTATCGTTATTTGCCCAAGCTTCCAGGGTGGCGGCTCCAGCTTGCAAGCCAGGAATAAACCTGGTGCTGGCCACACCATTTTGCTGGGTGCTTACCTGAATGGTCTGTTGGGTATTGATAAATGTTCCCAAATCTGTGGTAAACTTGACAGGCTTGTTTTGGCAAGCGTTGCCATACAGGTCTCTGAGGCGTGCATGCAGCCAAATTTGGTTGGGGCTTTCCACGGGGTTGGTGTTTGATTCTTCGCTATTTCCCTCTTCATCTACCACAAAGGATTGCAGTTCGATCAAAGATGGGGAGCCAGCGCGAATCACCACTTCCCTTTCGCTGAAGACGTTACCAATGGCGGCTTTGATGATTTCGTTGCCATCGTCGGAACCTGCTGTGGCCTGTGTGCTGGAGCTGTAACGCACGGTGGCTCTGCCATTGGATGTTTTTGCCACAATTGTGGTTCCCATGTAGTTGCCTTCGCTATCCACATACTTACCTTTCACACAGGTGAATGTAACCAAGGTATTATCTGGAACGTATTGATCCAGTTCGTTTTTGACAACTGCAAAGACATCGATGGTCTGCATCACATTCATATTGTATGGGTTTTCCGATGTGGGCAATCCCAAGGTGACGCTATTGATTTCGGGAACTTCCAAAATGGTAACGGTAATGGATTCGGTGGCTTCGTAGATTACTTGAGATTCATCTTCCTCAGAATAGCTTCTGGCCACGGCGGTCACTACTGCTTCGCCCACCTGTCTGTCATCCCAAAGAATTGTGGTTGCCACTCCGGTGCTATCTGTGGGAACGTTTGTCAAGACACGTCCCACGGTGGTTTTGAAGTTCACTATCTGACCGTGAACTCCAAATCCCTCACCGTCTTTGACCATTACACGGATCTCGGAATAGGTGATATTACCATCGGAATAGATGATTTCAGGTGATGCCGTAATCGATGTGATATAGCGTTCTGCGGATAGCGGAACCGGCTCTTGATCGAGGATAACCGGGATATTCCGTTTATCGCAAGAGGTGGTTAGCATCACCAGCAAAATCGCCAAAATAGAGATTATGGTGAAAGTACCTTTCATTTTCATTGTGTTCCCCCTCATTGTTGATCGTTTTGATCGTCTTCGTCTTCTTCAAATTCGATCAAAGTGCGTGTGAGACGTTTGTCAAGCTTTACTTCGGGGCTTTCTTCATGAACAGAAACCAAACGGGGAGTGATCTCCATAATGAGGTCTGTATTTTCTATCTGTTCATAACGGTGTTGGAAGAGACGGCCAATAAAAGGAAGGTCTCCCAAGAAAGGAAGCTTGGATGTCTTTTGGGTGATGGTGCTATTGAGCAAGCCGCCCACGATGATCTTTTTCTCGTTGGGCACCGTCACAGAAGTGGAGATGCGGCGAACTTTGGTGCGCGGCACGTATCCGCCCACAAGGTCCATTACGGAGCTCACTTCCGGAGCTATGGTGGCGGTGATGAGCCCATCTTGATTCACAGAAGGCAGCACGGTGAGCAGGATACCCACTTCTTCGCGTTCCACCTGTATCTGCTTGTCGTTATCTGTAACCACAAAGGGCACCACTTCACCAATATGAATGGTGGCTTCTGTGCCATTGAGGGCAGTTACGCGGGTATCGGTCAGCAGCTTGGCGGCATTGTTTTCCAACAACCAATCGATGGTAATGTCAAAAGCAGTGAGCTGGCGGCTAAAATGACCAATGTCTTTGAACCCGTTGATGCGTTGGAAGTGCTGTTCGTTGGGCAGTTTTTCAAAATCAGTGGGGTCTCCGTGGGGGAGGTATCCATCCACATCCGTATAGTTAAAGGGCAGGCCTGTGCCTCTGGCATTTACGGGGTCCTCAGCAAGGATGGTGGTAAGGTGGTTCAATCTGCTCCAATCAATGCCCATTTTCTTGGCATTGGAGAGGTGAACTTCGATAAGGCGCACTCTGATCTCGATCTGCTTTTGTTCCAGATCTATGCCCTTCACCAATTCTTCAATGTTTTTGAAGGTCTCTGGATTGGCATAGACCATGATTGCATTTTGCCCTTCCACAGGGACGATGGTACCGCTGGTGTTTTCCAAAGACTTTGCCACTTTGGCGGCATCAAGGTTGTTGAGGTAAAGGATATTGCTGCGCTCGCCAGATTCCTCATCGATATTTTGTTTGGTGCCCACGATGAACGTGTTTTCGCCCAATACCTTGTAGGACAATCCAGAAGCTCTGGCTACCAAAGATACAGCGGTTTCGATTGGCACATCTTTGATATTGATGGTCACTCGGCGCTCTTCTCTCTTTTCGCCCGCACCAGGATCAACTGCAAGCACGATATTGGTACCGCTCTGTCTGGAAAGTGCGTTCAAGACGGATGACAAAGTGGCATCGTCTGCATTATAACTCACCTTGGTGGTAAGCTTGCTGTTAGCAGCGGTCTGTGCAAACAAGCCAATAGCCAGCAGCATGATGGCCATTATCAAGACGAATCGCTGAATAGTTTTTGAAGTTGGAGTATAGGTCATTCTTTCTCCCATTTTTCCTTATATTTATCTAAAAGTTTCCGTGTCTTATTCTTGGGTCTGTTTCTGCCTGGCTAAAATCCGGCATGGGCGGTCTGGCTTGCACGTAGGTGGTGTGCACGCTGCCGTTGTAATAATATTTGATCCAATCACTGCCGATATCTCTAATGATACGTCCTTCGATGTTTGATCCAATCTCAGCATAATAGTTCACTTCTCTAAACTCGATGGTCGCACTCTTTTTACCGTTCTCCAAAATAGCGGTGGAGGAAAGACGGAAGGTGTTGTGCAGTCTTTCCATAAATTCTCTTTCCAGATCCAATCTATCCTTGATGATATTGCCTTGACGCAAGGGATCGCGGTTGATGGTGAAGACAAATCTCTTCCGATCCTGAATGGAGCTTTCAATTCCTTTGATCTTGGTAATCAAATCATCCGATACCGATTCCTTTGTATAAACGGATTCTGCAGGGATGCGGTTGGCTTTATGATGGTTTGTATAAAGGCGCACACCCAAAATCAGAAAGATGATTACGATGAGGAGGATGGCAAAGTCTTTTACATATCTCAGTTGCATTTTATACCTCCTTTTTTACCTTGAAGATGGATAGCTCTATCACTATTCTATATCTGGAGATGGAGGTGTCTGCTGTCTTGACGCCAGATTCCTGAGCATGAGCAGGCGTGATATCGATGGCATGGATTTTGATGATGTTGTCCAAAGCTTCCAGATCAGACAGGAATTGTCCCATCTGCACAAATGTGGCTTCCAGCTCCACGTTGTATGTGGTTTCCAACAGCCCGGGCAAGGAAAACTTGTTTGCATCAGAAAGCTTGTTGATGGTGATTCTACGCTCGTGAGCCAATTCGCCAATGCGTTTCTTGAAGAGGTTGATCTCTTCAAAGGTAAAACCACCGGAGCGGGAAAGGCTGTTGTCGATAATCTCAGAAAACTGTTCCAGCTGCTCGTCCATCAGGCGGGCGCTGTTCAGCTTTTCCTGAGCCACCTTGATTTTATTATCATAATCCTGGATTTTCTTCAAGTTGCCATTCAGGCTGTTTGCCATGAGGTTGTACATCAACACTGCTATCAGGATCATGATGAGGATGAAGGCTAAATATTTTTCTCTCATTGGATGCCGCCTTTCAATACCGTCTGTGAATCTTTGCTATAACACTCGATTATAAATTCCATGATCTTGGTGTCTTTCACTTCCTGGGTGTTGATAGGACCAATCTTGATTTCAGGAAAGTCGTTGCTAATCTCAGGATTGGATTTTAGCCGCATCACAAATTCATTTACCAAGTCTATCTCCCTTATGTTGTTATCGATAGGCGTGATGCCATTGAGCGTAAGGATTCCGTTTTGATAGGTAAACTTGCGCACAGCCAGCTTGCTATCTATTTCCTGAGATAGAGCCACCAGCTTGTTCGCCCAGAATATCCTGTTGCTAAAGGTCTGTTCCAGACGGTCCAGATCCTGGCTGGAAAGATAGTCGTCACTGGCTTGGTATTTTGTGAGCTCATGTTCCGTATTACGCAGATACTGGGCGCGATTGTCCACTTTGGCTTTCAGTTTGGAATTACTAAAAAAATGAATTCCCAAGATAATCACCATTCCCAACAGGAAAAAGGCGATTGCCTGATAAAAGACCTTGTTTTCACGCTCTGTCTGTAGCTTCAGATCACCGTATTTATTAAGGTTTATTTTGAAATAAAAGAGTTTATCCATAATACATCCTATTCCGCCCGCATAGCCAGGCCTATCGCCAAGGCTAATTGAGGGTCCTTTTTATCCACGAATTTTTCTGGCATCTCAACGTTGATAAAGGGCATGAATACTTCTGTGCTGATGCTGATCTTTTCTTGGATATAATCCTGTAGTCCCTTCAGTTTGGCTGTTCCACCCATGATATAAATCTTGCGGAAATCGCTGTTGCCAGCCTCTTTCACATAAAAGCGGAGGCTGCGGCGCAATTCTTCCACAATGGCGTCTTCAGTGGGTTTTTCGGTGATATCCAGCATGCTCAGCGTGCGCGCTTCGTCTTTGCTGGGATCATCCAAAAGTCCCCATTCAAGTTTGTAGTTTTCCGCTTCTTCCCATTCCATCTGGCGCTTGCGCATAATGTCTCGGGTAAAGTGGTAGCCGCCATAGGGTATATCGCGGGCAAAGAACTTGGCTTCGGGTCCCCAGATCACCATGTTTGTGCGATGGGCACCCAAGTTTAACATCACATAAACACCCTCTTCCACAAAGGCATTTAGCGCAAAGCTGTTGGCTACTGCCAGGGAATCAATATCCACCAGATTGGGAGCCAATCCGGCAGTTTGCAGAATGTTTGTGTGTTCGTTAATCAGCTCTTTCGAAGTGGCACCCAGGAGGATGTTCATGTTGTTTGTCTTTTCTTCCACACTCAGTACTTGATAATCCAATACCATATCAGAGCCAGAGATTGGGATATGTTTTTTGGCTTCAAAGAAAAGTGCGGATTCAAGCTCATCATCCGGGAGGAAAATGGTTTTGATTTGTTTGATGCTGGTATTATCTCCACCCACAGAGGTCACCAAATGGCGAACCTTCTTGGGGTTAATGCGCAGCGTCTTCAAAATCTCCACCAAGACGGGGGCATAGCGTTCAGGACGTAAGTCGCTGGGGATATATTCTATCCCTTGAGCTACTGTCGGTCTGATCTCGTAATTTAGCAGCTTATAGCCTTGATGCAGTCTCTTTAGGTGCACCACTTTCACGCTGTGGCTGCCAAGGTCGATTCCTACCGATTCCTTGAACTTTAGCGGTTTTTGCTTCTTCATAGTTCCTCTTAAGTCTATGATATTTTTATATTAACGCATTTGGTATCAATCTGGGGCTTCTTACTTCCCACTTCACGATTGCAAAAGGCTTTTCATCCCGGCGATTCACCTCAGGAAAATCTATGGGAGAAATCTTATAAAATCTGGTGTCATAATGATAGTTCTTTTGATAGCCTATACCTGAGCCACTGGCACCGGGATAATCCCTGGTTGCCATCATGAAGCCCAATACAGGGTCTTGCTGCTGTGTAGCCGAGGGCGAGCTGGAACCTCCGCACAAATCAAGGGGCTGGTTCCAGATGCCATCATCATTGGGATTATCATTATCTATATAGTTTCTGTGCACAAAGCCACGCCTGCGCTGTGAGACAGAGCCATGAATATTGATATAGCCTCGCTCCAAATATGGCGCACGCTCTGGCCAAAGCGGGTTGTACCACGGGTAATCCAAAAGCGGAGGCCAACTGTAATTGATTTGTGGGAACCTGCGCCTATGGATATCTATCCTTGTATATACCTGGTCTCCAATCCGTTGATCAGGAGTGGAGGGGTGGGGATGCTGATATTCAAACGTGAATACCCCATCGGCATAAGCGTTATCATAGCCCTTGCCCAATGCCGCCATTGCAGCATAAATCCATACTCCACCCAAAGGATTGCCAGTGGTGGGGCCAGATGTTTCATGGTAACGCAGGGAATCCACCGGGTGGCGATATCCATATTTAATCACTATAGACTTTTCGGATACCAAGCCCACCACGTCTGTCTTATTCTTTTCTGGAGAGGTGCCCTTGGGGGTGCCCCTCAGGGTGATATCTCCTATCACAAACAAAGTATCCCCACAGCCATAGGTCTGGAATCCGGAGGCATTCCCTTTCAACCACAGCTTACCAAACGTATAGCGGGATTTGCCTGCAGAGTTTGAGGTGCCGATATAGGTCCACGTGGTATCGGCTACGCGATAGCTATTCGTCCATGCAGGATCCCCCTGCCCGGGTGGATAGCTATTATTGGTATAAACATCAGAATATACGTTTTGAGGTGAAAGAATCGTGCCCACCAAGGCAGAGCAAGACGGACCGTCTATCTCTGCAAAGACAATCTTTTTGGGATCGAAAGATGCAGGACCCAAGATGGTGCCCCGATTGCGGATGGTGGTGGCTTCTTCCGGGAATACCGTGTATGGATACTCCTCTGAAAGACCGCCTCTAAAAATAGTGTCCTGCGGGAAATCGTGCCCACCACTGGGATACACTCTTATAAAACCGGAGGTGGAAACCCAGCCATGAAACGTGGGCCAACCACTGTTGCTGCCCCCACCTGCGTTTCTGATCCAGATATCATCGTTGCTGTGCACGCGTCCATACAAGACGTCCGGACCGTAAAAACGCACCGGCTCGTTGTTCGGATCCTTCTCCATATCTGTAAAGTACATAAATTTGGCAAAGGTCTCCGTCTCCAAGGTGAAAACACCATACTTACGAACCAGGCTTCTGCGCTGGTTTCCCATCGCTGCCTGCCCGATACCCGTTCTGGTATTCACCCGGCTATGCACCTGCACCACTTGTTTTTGATCTCCTGCCACCACGGTTTCATCAGAATAAAATGAACCACCCGGCAAGAGCAGAGATTTGATTCTAAAAGTCTTTTTCAGGTTTGAACCCACTACTTCCACAGAACGCTCCGTGGTTGGTGTTTCGATCAACACATTGCCGATTTTCTGCAGCACAGCCTGTCCGCGCAGGGATTCGCTTCTGAGCAGTATCTGTGCCTGTGCGCTTTCATACTCAAATTGAAAGCCGATAATATCCTTGAGTGCCATGCTGGTCATGGTAAAACCGGATACCATCGCCAACACCATCATCAGCATCGCAATGCTGATATTGCCGCTTGGTTTCCCAAGTATTTTCATCATTGCTTTTCCCCTCTTTACCAAAACGTTTCCCATCATTTCTTTGCCATCTTGGTGCGGTAATGTATCTTCTTAAACTTTTGGGGAGCCACTTCCACGCTGGCTTTTAAAGATACCTCCAAGACCTTGATTGGAGCATCGGTATTTATCTTCCTAAAAGACAGGTCTTCCAATACCATTTTACTATTTTTGCCACCCTTGGGAAACAGGGTGACGGGTGGTGCCAAAGATCCGCATTTGTATCTCCACCTGCTGCGCATCGCACCATCTATCTGATAAAACTCTGCA
>JAAYJN010000056.1 GCA_012522935.1 Candidatus Cloacimonadota bacterium
AGACCCGAACGCCTCCTGGAAGTGAAATTCCAATATTTACACGATGTTACCAATAGCTTCAACAAGATCCTTGCCATGTGTCTGCACCGCAATATCCTGCACCGTGCCACCAGCTTGCAGCAGGTGTTGGATAGCCTGCAAAAAATGCCAGCCTATGATGAAAATGACCTCTGGCGGGAGCAGGAAAAACACACATTGGGCATGGACGAGCTGGAGCGGGAAATCATCAAACCCAGATTGGGAGTGGAATGGGGTTTTGTGGCTTTGGTGGTTGTGGTGCTGCTGCTTACGGCACTATTCCTCTTTACCAATATTTTCAGCATCATCTTCCGCCGTTCAGACAAGCCTTTTACCTTTTCGGGCTTTACCTCAAGCGATACCTTGAAAACGGATACTGCACAATCCAACCACAGAGTGGGAGGCGAGGTAAGCCCCTCACAAACGGAATATGGAATGCTAAAATCCGCCCAGCGCCAATCTCTTCAGGGCCAACCCCTGGATAGACTCAATATTGGCACCAGCACTGCAGGCAAAACCGCCAAGCCAGCCGTAAAGCAGGCACCCATGCCGGATTATATGGTGCATATCCCTGCAGGGTCCTTCGGTTTTGGACGCCTCAAGGAAAACCTGAACCACAACGTATCCCAAAACGGCTTTTATATCAGCAAATACGAGCTCACACAAAAGGAGTGGGTCAAGTATATGAAACCGGCTGCCGTTAGCCTGGCTGGAGATAACTTGCCTGTGGAAAACATCAGTTGGGAATCAATCATCACCTATTGCAATGGCCGCAGCAAAGCCGAGGGTTTGGACCCTGCCTACAGGATAGAATTTAAAGGCAAGGAAAGGATAATTAGCTGCAATTTTAATGCCAATGGATGGAGGTTACCCACCGAAGCAGAATGGGAAATGGCAGCCAAAGCAGGGGCATTGTTTGAATACAGTGGTTCAGATAATCACAATGATATTTCCTGGAATAGAGACAACAGCCCTGCCCGCATCCAACCCGTAGGTAAAAAGAATGCCAATACCTTTGGCTTGTTTGATATGACGGGCAACGTCTCGGAATGGTGTTGGGATTGGTATGATGCCAATTACATCCGTGCCCAGCAAAGATTCATCAACCCCAGCGGTCCCGATACCGGCTCTCAAAGGGTGATCCGGGGTGGCAATGTGATGAATGGGGAAGGGCGCAATCTCAATATTCTGTACCGGGATAAAGGCAATCCCAATCGTGGAATCCCCTATGTGGGCTTCAGATTGGTGCGTTCCCGATAGCTCCCCTATATAATTCAACTTAAAAAAGCCTGCCCTTGCACGTTCAATACAAGGGCAGGCTTTTTGTATTGTTTCTTTTTCCTTCAGGTCACTTAATCATGAACGATCTTGATAGGTCTGGCTATATAGCTGGTATGCAGTAGCTTGTGTGCTCTTTCACTATTGGGTTTGCCCAGATAGTCTTTGTAGAGCTTTTGGATGGAAGGATTGTTGTGGGATTCCCTGCGTTCCATCCCCTCATCCTCTCTATACAGGCCTCTGGCGCGTGCCAAACGCACCTTGTTTGTAGAGCGGTAGGGCTGGCCTCCGCCTCCCACACAGCCACCGCGGCATGCCATCACTTCCACAAAGTGATAGGGAGGTTCTTTGCCTTGCTCCTGCGCCTTGTGGATTTCTTCCATGATGGTATTCACGTTGCCCAATCCGGAAGCTACGCCAATGCGGATTTCTTTGCCCAAGATCTCCAGTTTGCCGCGTTTGATTCCCCGTCCACCGCGTACAAAGTCTATCTTGGGGTCTGGCAATTCATTGCCTGTAGCCAAGTAATATGCCGTTCTGAGGGCTGCTTCCATCACACCGCCTGTGGCGCCAAAGATGGTGCCTGCTCCGGTGTATTCACCCAAGGGGTTATCTGCTTCTCCATCAGGCAGTTTGGCAAGATCAATGCCCCTGGTTTTCAGCATCCGTGCCAGCTCTCGCGTGGTGATGGTAAGATCCACGTCTTTACGGCCGCTGGCATACATATCTTCCATCCGTTCAATCTCATATTTCTTGGCTGTGCAAGGCATTACGGAGACCAAGAAGATCTTGGAGGGGTCTATCTTCATCTTCTCTGCCCAAAATGTCTTCACCATCGTGCCCACCATTTGGTGAGGGGATTTGGCAGAGGAAAACAGCGGGATCATATTGGGATGGAATTTCTCCAGATAATCCACCCAGGAGGGACAGCAGGTGGTGATCAGCGGGAATCTATCGGGATTGTTCAAGAAGATATCCACAAATTCACTGGCCTCTTCCATGATGGTGAGATCTGCACCAAAGTTTGTGTCAAATACATAATCAAAGCCGATTTCCCGCAGGGCGGTATACATTTTGCCCACCACGTTGGTGCCCGGCTTGTAGCCAAATTCCTCTCCCAATGCCACCCTCACGGCAGGGGCTTCCTGGGCTACCAACACCATATCGGGATCATCCAAAGCTTCCCACAGGGGATCGGAATCATCCACCTCATAAATGGCGGCAACAGGGCAATAAGAAGAGCACTGGCCACACTTTACACACTCGCTTTCTTCCAAAGGACGATCGAAGGTGGGACCTACATAGGTATTGAATCCACGCTCTGAGCTCTGCAGCGCATGCACGTCCTGAATCTCATTGCATACGTAGGTGCAACGCCCACAATTAATGCAATAGGAGGGATCCAGGGTGATGGAGGGTGAACTTTCGTCGCGTCCTTTATATTTGCGGCGCACCTTTTTCAGGTTCATGTGGCGGATTGCCAATTCCTGAGCCAAATCCTGCAATTCACAGCGTCCATTCTTCACACATTCAGGGCAGTTGTTGGGGTGATTGGATAATATTATTTCCAGCGCCTCGCGCCTCAAATCCAACAGCTTTTTGCCGGTGGTCTTGATCTGCATTCCATCTTCACAGGGGGTGGAACAGGCGCGCAAAGCTTTGCCATTGATTTCTACCATACACACACCACAATTGCCAAATGAAGGCAAATCCTCGTGGTAACAAAGGTGGGGGACAGGGTAGCCAGCCTTGGTGCAGGCATGCAGCACCTTGGTATTGTTTGCCACGGAAGTGGCTTTGCCATTTACATATACGGTTATCATTATCAATCCTCACTCATGCATTTTTTATACTCAGATCTCTTATTTGGATTTTGCAAATCTTGTCAAATGAAAAATGAATCTAATACTTGGCGAGCTGTTTGGGGATAGCTTGCCTGTTAACCACCCTTGTCTCTCCCTTGTCTCTCCCTTGTCTCGACAAGGGAGAGACAAGGGTGGTTAATAGGGAAGGAGTGGGCGTGCAAGAAAGATTAGGTGAGATACTGCGATGCAATGCTACATAAGAGTTTCTATAGCCAAGAGCATGTTTTATTGATTAAGCAGACCAAAATATGTGGTTCCACGTGTTTTTTTATTGACAAATCTAATGATATTATTATGTATGAGACTTGATGCTAAAGTCTGGATGGAATGCTTGTAAGGCAAATATAGGATAAAGGAGTAAATGATGGATTTTAGAAGTTTTCAGAGTTCCAGTGTGATTGATCCCATAAAATTGCAATATGCAATCGTAAATTCGGATTCACTTACAGTATTGAAGTCGATGCAAAACGATACTATTGACCTGATTATGTCATCACCTCCATATAATATTGGCAAGGCTTATGAAGAGAAGACCTCGATAGAAAATTATATTGAAACTCAAGAAGAGATTATCTCTCACCTGGTAAGGGTATTGTCGGATACAGGCAGTATTTGTTGGCAGGTAGGCAACTATGTAAACAAGGGTGAGGTTTTCCCTCTTGATATATTCTATTACGAGATATTCAAAAAACACGGATTGCAGTTGCGAAATAGGATCATTTGGAGGTTTGGTCACGGTCTACACGCGTCAAACCGTTTTTCAGGGCGTTATGAGACCATTTTGTGGTTTACAAAGACAGATGATTATACATTTAATTTGGATTCGGTGCGCGTCCCATCAAAATATCCGGGAAAAAGACATTTTAAAGGCCCCAAAAAGGGACAATTATCCGGCAATCCACTGGGAAAAAACCCCAGTGATATATGGACTACTATCAAAGAAGATTGGGATAGTGAAATCTGGGATATCCCCAATGTAAAGGCTAATCATCCTGAAAAAACCGTCCACCCTTGCCAATTTCCGGTGGAGTTGGTAGAACGATGTGTACTTGCCTTAACCAATGAAAACGATTGGGTTATGGACCCTTTTGCAGGCGTGGGATCAACCTCTATCGCAGCTCTGAAAAACAAAAGGAACACCATTTGTATTGATAAAGAAGCAGAATATTGTGAGATGGCGTTGGAAAGAATAAAAAAACTTGAACAAGGTTTTTTGAAAACCAGACCCATAGGAAAGAAAATACATCAACCATCTATCAATGATAAGGTTGCAGCAGTGCCCAACGAATGGGTTAACTTGGATATCTTTGGGGTGTATAAATGAAAATTAGTAAAATCTATTCACACATGAATGGCGAAGAATTTCTAAAAGTGCATCATGCTGATTTATATCAGGACATAATAAATGTGATCAAAAACGTGGATGCCGCAAAGTGTAAAACCAAAATCAGTAAAGAGAAGACAATGTCTGGTAAGCTGTTGTATAGCCCGAAGGAGCTGAATGCGTCATTTAAGAAGCAGTTTGAAGCTTTGGGCTGGACAGAAAAGAGATACAGCTATTACATTACACTTGATCGGGAGTTGATGCAGCTGAGCCTGGAAAAGGATGCAGCCGAACAAAAAGAATTCTTGGAATCCAGGGGAGAAATCAATCCCATCAACAGTTACAAACAGACTGATTTTGTTAAAGACAAAGTCGCGGTCGAAGTCCAATTTGGAAAATATGCTTTTGTTGCCTTTGATCTATTTGTAAAGCATATGCTATTCTATTCGGGTGGCATAATCAACCTCGGGATTGAAATCTTGCCTATGAAATCCATGCAAGCGATGATGTCCAGCGGAGTGCCTTATTTTGAAGGTGAGGTGTATAATGTGATGAGACACGGAAGAAACAATCCTCCCATCCCATTGATGATAATTGGAATTGTCCCCTAAAGACTCTTCTTCAGCAGCCTTATAAACGCATGATCGCCATGATAATTGCAATATATGGGAGTTATAGTTTATGAGATACTTGGTGTGGAAGGTTTGCTTTGTTTTTGTCCTGATTTGCATCCTCATGCCTGCCAGGTATTATGCTCAGGATGCATTTCATCAAATTGTGAGGTTCGATATTCCATTTGGGGAGTATTTCACCTTCAATCTGGAGACTGGTGGCGATCTTAATGGCGATGGCAGGCCAGATTTGGTATTCAGTTGTATAGAAGAACAAAACTACTCGAATTTCCCCATTTATATCTATTATAGCATCCCCGATAGTACCGCTGTTCCGGATGAGCAACTCATCACTCCCTGGCCCAATGTGGGTGGTTTTGGATACAGCCTTGCTTATGCGGGAGATTTGAATGGCGATGGCATCAGCGATCTGGCTGTTTCTGTGATCTATTATGGATGGAAGCTCACCGGTGGTGTTATGATTTTTTATGGAGGAAACCCTCCTTTTACCGCACCGGATGTTTTTATCAGTGGGGAGGGTCAAGGTTATACTCAAGATTGGGATCTGTATTTTGGTGAAAAATTGATTACAGATTGTGATCTGAACGGAGATGGAATTAACGATCTATTGGTGTACGCTTCCGGCTCCCAGTATGAAGAATGGGGCAATGTGTATGTTTATCTGGGAGGGGAGCCGTTTGTTACCACTCCCACTTTACATATCAGAGGCTCTGTGCCTTACGAATGGTTGGGCAACCGCATGGGAGCTGGGGATATCAATGGAGACGGCTATGACGATATAATCGTGACAAACCGCATGCCAATTGACCCCAATGTGCCCTGGGGAGATTGCCATATGTGTCTAAAAATCTATCCGGGAGGGGAAACCCTCACCAATGTGCCAATATTCGAAACCATCGTGGCTTCCACTCCTGAGGGAGGCATTAGCGCGATGATAAGCAATGGAGACCTGAACGGAGATGGATACGATGATATCGTGCTTTCCGTTGGATCACAGGACGGTATGCGGATGAAAGTTTTTTATGGTCAGGATGATATCACAAGCCTTGAAAGTGTAGATTATCAGCTTGGTTATAACTACTACTCCATACAATCCTATGTGAATCTTAACAATGATCCCTTTTCCGATTTATGGGTTAAATTGTATAAACCTATGCCCTATGACACTTATGAAGGATCCTACGCGGTTTACAAGCAGACTTCCAAGGTTCTGAACCTCATACCGGATTATGTGGATAATTCACCTGAACCAAGACCAAACTATGGATATTGTCACCCCCTGGGAGATATGAATGGTGACGGCTTCCCGGAGTTTTTTGTGCATTCTCCCATTACTATTAACCCTCCCTGCCCGACCTATGCCACAATCCTAACTGAATCCTATGTAGGCAATTCCGATGCACATATTCAGCCTGCAACTCCGAAAGTGATCTGCCACCCCAACCCTTTTCAAGACGAAGTAAAGGTGCGCATTGCCGGCACAGATAAGCCCCACCAATTAACGTCTTTGGAGGTATATAACATCAAAGGGCAATTGGTTTATAGACAGAATAATCTGCAGGGAAAACAGATCCGCTGGAATGGGCTGGACACCTTAGGAAACAGAATCGGCTCTGGTATATATACTCTTAGAGCAAGAGATAAAAAGGGCAACACATTCTCTACAATAGTGGTGAAGATAAAATAACCTTTGAGAGACACACACGGCTTGACTGGTTTTATCTCTCAACGATACCTAATGATTTTTGACAGGATGAATCCCCACATCAGGATTGTGTGGGCATGGCATCAATATGTGCCTTGGGTCAAATACTGTATCTTTTTGCATCGTCATAATATTCTTGTAAATACATCAATCATAATGAATATAATTCTTAGAAATTGGGTGCGTTTCCCTATGTAGTATAGAGGGGGTTGATATCGAGGGGTGCCAAGTACCAGTTCTCAGCCCCTTCATTCATCATTCGTTATGCATCGCGAGCAAAGCAAGCCCCCACCATCACACTTGACAAATATGCATCGGATGCCAGCATGGTTTTTCATGATTAAATACATAAAAGAGGAGACCTCATGGCAAAGCTCAATCCTGATCTTAGCAATTTGAGAGAATACTTTTTGGCAAAGCTGCCTCCCCACGAGGTGGCAGGCGCACAGACGGCTTTCCTGAAGCAGCTTTCACTGTTGGCACATGCCCATTATGGGGGTAAAATGCAGAGTGTTCCCAAAGCCGGTATTTGGGGCTTTAACTGGTTCAACGTTTGGTATACCCCCGGTGTGTCGGCTGTTTCCACGGCGATACGGGATTTGCCCCAGCGATCTTGGGAGCTTTCCAACCGGGGTAATCTGGTGGCTGTGGTGAGCGATAGCACGCGCGTGTTGGGTGATGGGGATTGCGGTCCTTATGGCGGCATGGGCGTGATGGAAGGCAAAGCCATGCTGATGAAATATTTGGGGGGCTGTGATGCCATCGCCTTGTGTGTAAACAACCGTGATAAAGATGGCAAACCGGATGCCGGTAGATTGATAGATTTTGTGAAGATGTTAGAGCCCAGCGTGGGCGCCGTGAACCTGGAAGATATCTCCCAGCCAAATTGCTATCGGGTGTTGGACGAGCTAAGGGCAAGCTGCAACATCCCCGTGTGGCATGATGACGCCCAGGGAACGGCATGTGTTACTTTGGCTGGCGTGATCAATGCCTTGGAACTCACGGGCAAAAAGATAGATCAAATTAGGGCGGTGCTCTTTGGGGCGGGTGCATCCAATACCACCATCGCGCGCTTCCTGCTGAAAAGCGGGCTGGATCCAGATCGTTTGACGGTGTTCGATAGCAAGGGAGGCATCCATCTGGGACGCGAAGACCTAAGGGATAATCCCACTCGGTTCAAGCAGTGGGAACTGGCGCAAGTATCCAATCCACAGAAGTTTGACACCATGGAGCAGGCAATGCAGGGGGCTGATTTGCTGATCGCCCTTTCCACACCGGGTCCGGATACCATCAAGCCGGAATGGATCAAGCTGATGGCAGATGGCGCAATCGTGTTTGCCTGTGCCAATCCAGTACCGGAAATCTATCCCTATGATGCCAAGGCGGCAGGAGCCTATATCGTGGCAACCGGCAGGGGAGATTTTCCCAATCAAATCAACAATTCCTGTGGATTCCCCGGCATCCTGAAGGGAGCCTTGCTGGTGCGAGCCACTCAGATTACAGATGCAATGGCAATTGCTGCCGCCCATTCTTTGGCATCATTTGCCAGACGCAGGGGGATTGATCCGGAGAATATTGTTCCCCGCATGGATGAGACAGAGGTCTTTGCCCATGAAGCGGCGGATCTTGCCATGCAGGCGATTGCCGATGGGGTGGCGGGGATCACCACTCTCAGCCGGGACGAGGTGTTTCAAATGGCGTCGGATGATATCAATGCCGCACGGGGCTTGTGTCATAAGCTGATGGATGACGGATTCTTGGCTCCTCCACCCGCGGAGCTGATTCAAAAAGCCTTGGCAGCCTGTGGAATAACAGAATAAAAAGGCTGAAATGAGCGCCTGGGCAAGATTGCGGCTCCGTTATGAGGGGCTGAGGAAACATCCGGTTTCCAGGGCAGTGCTTTATGTGGCAAAGCTTGCACTAACCGTATATATCCTGTACATGGTGCTGCGGAGAATTGATGGCAGGGGTTTGTGGGCATCTATCTGCGGGCTGCCGCTCTGGACCCTGCCACTGTTGCTTTTGGGCTCGGTATTCAGGCATTGGGTGCAGCTCTGTAATTGGCGATACTCCCTGCAGCTGAATCCCGCCTATCAGATGAACCGACGTGATGTGTGGCGTTCCTATTTTATTGGCTTGCCGCTGCGTTTTGCCATCCCGGGTGGGCATGCCAGCCTGGGCAAAATCTTTTGGGTGGACAATACCAGTCACACGGCATCGATAATGGCTTTTGTGGCTGAAAGAGGCTTCCTTACCTGGGCTACCTGGAGCTTTGCCAGTGGAGCGGCACTGTTTCACTATCAGAGTGTGGCATTGTGGCTGCGGCTGGTGATCTTTGTGCTTTGTGTTTCTTTGCCCCTTCTGGCTTATTACGTCATGAGAATGAACGGCAAAAGCAGGGAAGCGCTACCTTTATACAGGCGGTTGGCACCGCGGATGGCAGGAATGCAGATATTGGCGTCATTGGTGGCGTTCAGTCAATACTGGATCATCCTGAACACCCATCAAGCGATATCGTGGCTGCAAAGCTGGAAACTGATGGCGCTCACCAATTTTTCCAATAGTATCCCCATCACTTTGGCGGGGCTGGGCTTGCGGGAGAGCTTTGCCGTGTATTTTCTGGATACAGCCGGTTTTAGCGCTACACAGGCTGTTAGCAGCACCCTGGGCTTGTTTATCATTCAAGATGCACTGCCGGCACTGGTGGGATTGGTGATATTTGTGAGGGGCAAAAGAGAAGGGAAAAGACAGCATTCCGGTACGCATTCCCTTGATAAAAGATAAACTTATCCTGATAAGCCACACTTTTTCATTGACACAGTGACGCATACCAAAATTGTGGCACTCTGAACAAAAATATGACAAGGAGACTCAATGAAAACCCTCACCCCGAGTCCTCAAGACATCCATCAAGCATGGTATGTAGTGGACGCAACAGGGTTGCCTTTGGGACGCCTCTCTTCTCAGATCGCAGCGATTTTGCGCGGTAAGAACAAACCTTACTTTGCGCCAAACCTCGATACGGGAGATTTTGTGATCGTGATCAATGCCGAAAAGGTGAAATTGACCGGTCTTAAAGCCCAGCAAAAGGTCTATCAGGCCTACAGCGGGTATCCTGGCGGACTCAAAGAAACCCCCTTTGCCAAAGTATTGGAAAAACATCCGGAGCGGATCATCCAGCAAGCTGTGAGAGGCATGCTGCCCAAGACCACTCTGGGACGTGCGATGTTTAAAAAACTCAAAGTTTACGCAGGCAGCGAGCATCCCCATGCTGCGCAACAGCCTGTCGTGCTTGAAATTAAGGAGTAACAAGTATGCAAAGTTATGATGCCGTAGGCAGAAGGAAAAATGCCGTGGCCCGTGTCCGTTTGACGCCTGGAACGGGAAAACGTATCATCAACAAGGTTCAGATGAAGAAATATCTGCAGCGTGAAACCCTGGAAATGGTGGTGGAACAACCACTGAAAGAGCTGGGTTTGAGCAACAATTTCGACGTGTTTGTAAACGTCTATGGCGGTGGGCTCAGCGGTCAAGCCGGAGCCATCCGTCACGGTATTTCCCGCGCTCTCGTTGATTATGACGAGGAACTGAAACCTGCACTCAAAGCCCGTGGATTTCTCACCCGCGATTCCCGTATGGTGGAGCGCAAAAAGCCCGGTCGTCCCGGCGCCAGAAAGAGATTCCAGTTCTCCAAACGTTAAAAGAACAGGGTTTTGGGGAAGCAGCTGTGTTTCCCCATTAGATTTGATGATTAGATCAGCATTATTCCAAACCACTAAACCGCCCGCGGAGTTGCAAGGCGGTGAGGATGGATCATCCTCTGAATTGCGTATATCCGCGTGTGGATACACAACCGTAACACTTTAAGGAGAAAGAATGTCCGTAGTTTCTATGAAACAACTACTTGAGTCTGGCGTCCACTTTGGGCATCAGACCTACAAGTGGAATCCCAAGATGCGCAAGTATATCTTTATCAAGCGCAATGGAATCCACATCTTCGACCTCAAACATACCGTCGATGCAATCAATGAAGCTTATCAGTTTTTCAAAGAAGTGGCACGTCGCCAGGAATATGTCCTCTTTGTGGGCACCAAAAAACAAGCACAAGCCGCCATTCGTGAATCTGCCGAAAAAGCTGGAGTATTCTTTGTGAACCAGCGTTGGTATGGTGGCATGCTCACCAATATGACCACCATCCGCCAAAGCGTGGATAAGATGAAATACTATGAAGATATCGTGGCCGATGGTACCATCAACAACTATACCAAGCTGGAACAGCAGAAGATGAAGCGCATGCACGACAAACTCGAATTTTCCCTGGGCGGCATCCGCGGAATGGACGCCCTGCCCAGCGCCGTGTTTGTGGTGGATACCGATTATGAAAACATTGCCGTGCACGAAGCCCGCATTCTGGGAATCCCCATCGTGGGCATGGTAGATACCAATTGCGATCCCGACAAAGTGGATTATGTGATTCCTTCCAATGACGATGCCACTCGCGCCATCACTCTGATCACCGATATCATGGCAAATGCCATCGTGGAAGGTCGCAATCTGGCCACCGAGGGCAAGGATGAAGAGGGCGATGAACCCGTAGCTGAGACGGCAGATAGCGATGAAGCAGCTCCCACCGAAGAGCCCGTAACCCAAGAGCCGGAAGCTGAAGCCGCTGCCCCAGAAGCAGAAACCCCCGAAAAAACAGAAGAATAATAAAACCAAAATAATAAGCGGGCGGGGCACACAACCCTGCCCGCAATTTGAAAACCAGACAATTTTTAAGGAGCTAACAATGGCTGAAATCACAGCATCAATGGTAAGAGAATTACGTGAACGCACCAGCGTGGGCATGATGGAATGCCGTAAAGCGTTGGTGGAAACAAACGGCGATATGGAAGCTGCCATCAAATATCTGCGCGAGCGCGGCATCAGTAAAGCCGAAGGCAAAGCAGCACGTGAGACCAAAGAAGGCATCATACATTCCTATATCCATTTCAACGGCAAAATTGGCGTGCTGATGGAGCTGAATTGTGAATCCGACTTTGTGGCACGCACGGATCAATTCAAGGCCTTGGCAGACGAGATTTGCCTGCAAATCGCAGCCACCAATCCCTTGGCTGTGTCTGCCGATAAAATAGATCCTGCCGTTTTGGAAGCAGAAGCAGATATTGCCCGCAACAAGGCTGTTTTGGACGGCAAGAAGCCGGAGATCGTGGATAAAATAGTGGAAGGCGTGATCAAGAAATATGCCTCCGAACACTCCCTGATGGAGCAAGAATTGATCAGTGACGACAAGCGCACTGTGAAAGATCTGCTCACCGAAGCTATCACCACCATTGGAGAAAATATCCAGGTCGCCCGCTTTGTCCGTTACACCTTGGGCGAATAAGCCAATCACACAGTCATGGAAAACCATACCTATCAACCGGAAAAAATACATAGCATCCTCATCAAGCTGAGCGGTGAAGTGTTGGCAGGAGACAAAGGGCACGGTTTTGATGATGATGTGATAGATCACCTCAGTGATGAGATCATCGCCATCAGAAAGCTGGGATACAGCATTTCCATTGTGTTGGGCGGAGGCAATATCTTCCGCGGCGGCAGATGGAAAAACCAGAACCTGGACCGTGTGACCCTGGATAACATTGGGATGTTGGCAACGGTGCAAAACGCCCTTTATCTGGCTGAGATTCTGAACAAGAAAAACTATCCAGCCACTGTGCAGAGCATCCTGCCAATGGATAAAATGACCACACACTATTCACCGTTGAAAGCCAAACAAGCATTGGCAGATGGCAAGATTTGCTTTTTGGCGGGAGGCACTGGTTCCCCATTTTTTACCACCGATACAGCCGCTGTCTTGAGAGCAATTGAGATGGGGCTGGATTTGGTGCTTAAAGCCACCAAGGTGGATGGGCTTTACAGTGCGGATCCCGAAACAGATAAAAATGCAGAATTTATCTCCAGCGCCAGCTATCAGGAATGCCTTTCCAAGCAGCTTAGAGTGATGGATATGACGGCGTTTTCCCTTGCCAAAGAGAATAATCTGCACATTAAGGTATGTAGTGTGTCTCAATTGCGCTCCGCTTTGACGGATGCCAATGTGGGCACCTTTATTCATCCATGACCAGGAAAAGAGGAGAAAATGGAAAACCTGAAAACAAATACCAAAGATAAGATGAGCAAATCGTTTGATTCGCTCTTGCACCAATTTGCCCGCGTGCGCACAGGGCGCGCCAGTGCATCCATTCTGGATGATATTCGCATCAACTACTACGGTCAGCCCCAGGCGATCAAACAGTTTTGCAACGTCTCCATCCCCGAAGCACGCCTGATTGTGATCCAACCCTGGGATAAGACAACCTTGGCAGATGTGGAAAAAGCTATCCTGGCAGCAAACTTGGGCATCACCCCGGAAAATGATGGCAACGTGATCCGCCTGCCTTTCCAGCCACTCACAGAAGATAAACGCAAAGAAATAGTGCGTGGGATGAAAAAGCTGGGAGAGGAAGCACGCGTGGCTATCCGCAACATCCGCAGAGATTCCAACGAGCAAGCCAAAAAGATGAAAAAGGATTCTGAGATCAGCGAAGATGACGAGAAGAGGCTGCTGAAAGATCTGCAGGATATTACCGATGAATGGATTAAGAAAATAGACGAGGCGGAAAGCGCCAAAGAAAAAGAGATTATGGAAGTGTAAACTTCCCTTTCCGATCACTATAAACCCTAAGCGGGAGGCAGGCGCTTCCCGCTTTTTTTGTGTGTAAATAAAAGAGACGGCTTGACAAAAAAGTATAGCGCTGCTTCGATGCTTCCAGAATAGTTTTCAAGTATGAGATCTGATGCAAGGAGCCGATTATGAAGCTGGCTACTATAATTATCTTTGCTTTGGCAGTCATTATCCTGCCTGCCGAAATGATACAGATTGGTGAGGGCAATCTCACAAATCAGGGGCTGCCATTTGATCCAAACTCCCATTATAGCTATAGCCAACAGCTTTATCTTTCCTCTGAAATAGGGGGTTTGGGCTTGATTAGCAGCCTTGCTTTTCAGTATTATGCCGTCAGCGACGTTTTCTATGATCGCAACAAGGAATTGCAGGTGTGGATGGGGCATCATGCGGAGGAATCCTTTGCAGAATGGGTTGAACAAGATCAATTGACACTATGTTTCGACGGCATTTTGCCCATCAGTGCTTTTTCAGGAGGAATTCCCGGTACCGGTTGGATGACCGTGGTATTGCAGACTCCCTTTATGTATGGAGGAGAGGGCTCTTTGGTGATTGCCGTTAGGGAAAACACCCCGGGTCGAGCCAGTAACAACGACGAATTCTTTTGTGAAAGCACTGCTTTGCCTCGAGGGTTGACGATGTTAAAGGTAGATCCGATCAACCCTGACGAATTGCCTGCCGAAGGGTTCCATATACGCAATTCTTTTCCCAACCTCAGGCTGGATATCACCATCACGCGTTATACACCCTATCAGCCAGCCCCAGAGCATGATGCCATAGATGTTTCTATCGAGACAAGTTTTTCTTTCCTCAGCGATGCCCAGAGTTTTGACTTTTGGCTGGGCACCCATGCTGATTCGTTAGAGATGGTTTTATCCGATATTTCCCACACACAGTTTTATCTAAGCGAGCCTTTACAAATGCTTTGCACCTATTACTGGCAGGTGGTTGCCCATCATGACGGGAATGTCTATCCCAGCCCTGTTTGGCACTTTGTAACGGAGGGAGAGCAGCTGGGACCGCCCCGCAATCTGCAAGCGATTGCAGAGAATAATGTTGTACATCTGCAGTGGGAAGCACCTCTTTATGGAACAGTGGTGGAGTACCTCATCTTTCGCAATGATCAGGAGCTTGCCACCACACCCGATGTCTCTTATCTTGATGAAGACGTGGTTACTGGTGCCACTTATGTTTATTGGGTGAGGGCGCGCAACCATTTGGGACAGCTTTCTGCGCCTTCCGCAAGCGTTAGCGTGCATATCCCTTACGTTGACCCTCTGCTTATTCTGCATCAGGGTTTTGAGGATTTGCTTGCCTTTTCTGATGCCATCCCCGGCTGGATGATCTACGATCTGGATAACAGCCCCACCTGGACTTGGGCTGATGTGGATTTTCCCCACGTTGGAGAGGCATGTGGATGGATGACCTTTGCCCCTGCACTCACCACTCCTCCTCTGTACAGCATCCCTGCTCATGGGGGCAGGCAGATGCTGATCTCGCCCGATGCCCTCAATCCTCCAGATAATAACTGGCTGATTTCCCCTCTCATCCATCTGGGAACGGAGCCCAACGTAAGCTTTTGGGCAAGGAGTGCAACAGGGGATTACGGCTTGGAACGGCTCAAGATTCTTGTTTCTGAAGGCTCCACAGACCCACAGGATTTCACCGCCATACACAGCCTTCCCTGGCTGGATATACCTGCCAGCTGGACGCGCTATCAATACGATTTATCTGCTTGGCAAGGGCAAACGATACGCATTGCTTGGCAGGCTGTTTCTTTGGATGCCTTGGCACTATTTTTGGATGATATCAAGGTGCGCAGCCAAGGGGGATGGGTGGCAGGAGATAATACTCACAACCCTGCTCCTATTCTACATCTGGCACCCAATCCCTCCAAGGGCAACTTTTGGATAAATATGGGCAAGGCACCCTTTGAGCTGGCAATCTATGATCTTCGCGGTCGTCTGCTCCATAGGGCAAAAGGCATCACCCATTTTGAAGGCAGCAGTCTGAAATTAGCCTCCGGCGTGTATCTGATACGCACACGTCAAAATGGCAGGATGCATCATGGCAGAATGGTGATTATCAAGTGAAGCAAGCCATAGACGTACAGCAGTTTATAGACAACCTGTTTTCAGACCCTCGTTGGGCTCGGCATATCGTTGCCAGCCGGATGGAGCCGCAAAGAGAAGCCCAGTATGCTCCTTGGCCCAAGGCGTTGCACCAGGACATCATCGAAGCCCTCAAAATGTTGGAATACCATCAGCCTTACACTCATCAAGCGGAAGCGATAGAGGCGGCTTTGGAGGGTAGAGACCTGGTAATCAGTACTGGTGTTGCCAGCGGGAAAAGCCTCTGCTATCAGGCGCCCATCCTGCAAAGTCAATTGGTGAGCAGCACCTCCCGCGCCTTGCTATTATATCCCACCAAAGCCTTGGCACAAGATCAGGTGCAAAAGATGCAAAAGCTGCTCTTGGGCATCGCCTCCAAAAAACCCAAGCTCAATTGCGCCATCTATGACGGGGATACCCCCACCGAGACCAGGCGTCAAATCCGCAATTCCGCGCGCATCATCCTCAGCAATCCGGATATGCTGCATGCCGCCATCCTGCCCAATCATTCCCTGTGGAGCTCTTTCTTTGCCGGCTTGCGCTATGTGGTGATAGATGAAATCCATATCTATCGCGGTGTGTTTGGTTCCCACTTTTCCAATCTCATTCGCAGGCTCAAACGCATCTGCAGGGTTTATGGCTCCAATCCACAATTTATCTGCACCTCTGCCACGCTTGCCAACGCCTTTCAGCACGCCAGCAATATCTTGGAGCGTCCCGTGAAAGCCATTGGCAAAGACGGTTCACCCCACGGAGAACACCTGTTTTGCATCTATAATCCGCCGATGATCAATAAAGAGCTGGGCATCAGGCGCTCCAGCATGGTGGATAGCAGTGCCTTGGCAAAGCGCTGGCTGCGCACCCGGGGACAAGCCATCCTCTTCAGTATCTCCCGCCGTAGCGTGGAAATGCTGCTCTTGACCCTGCAGGGCAAAACAGGCAACAAAGAACGTGTGCGTAGCTATCGCAGCGGTTATCTGCCAGAAGAGCGCAGACGCATAGAGAGAGAACTGCGGGATGGGGAGATTGGAATAGTCATCAGCACCAATGCCCTGGAATTGGGCATAGATATCGGTGGTTTGGATGCCGTATTCCTGCATGGCTATCCCGGCACCATCTCTGCCACACGGCAACAGGCAGGGCGCGCCGGCAGATTGGGCGGAACCTCCCTGTGTGTGATGGTGGCATCCTCAAATGCCTTGGATCAATATATCTGCCAGCATCCAGAGTTTATCTTTGAACAAAATCCAGAGCAAGCCCTCATCGATCCCAACCATCCGGAAATCTTGCGCGCTCATTTGCGCTGTGCCATCCAAGAGCTTACCCTCCTGGAAGATGAAGGATTTGGCAATCTGGGGTCCGAACACATCCATCCCCATCTGCTATTAATGGAAGAGGAACAGCAGATTCGCAAGGTTGCCAAACGCTGGATTGGCTTGCCCGATGCATATCCCGCAGGAGAAGTCTCACTGCGCAATATCGGAAGTCAATTATCTATCTATCATCAAAATACATGTGTTGGATACATAGATATCTCCAGCTCCTTGTGGATGACCCACCCCGGTGCCATCTATCTGGAACAAGGGGAGATGTGGGAGGTTACCCGGCTGGATTTGGAAGCCAAAAAGGTGGAGCTGAAACCCAGCAGGGCACACTACCTCACCCAGGCATTACGCAACAGCAGTATCGAGCTTTTACAGCTGATTAGGAGGCAAAACTACCCGGGTGGAACCAAGGGCTTGGGCAATGTAAAGGTAACCACCCTCATCACCGGCTACAAAAAGATAAAACTCATCAGCCAGGAGATTTTGGGCTATGAAAAGTTGGATTTGCCGCCCTCCGTTTTGGACACCCAAGCCTGGTGGTTCTCACTCAAGCCCTCCTTGGTGGAACGTATACGCAGCCAGGGTCTCTGGCGTAATGATCCCCTGGATTATGGCAAGGATTGGCAGCGCATCACACAGGAGATCAGAGCCCGGGATGGCTATCGTTGTGCCCATTGCGGAGTACGTGAAAATGGCGAGAAGTTCCACGTTCATCACATCACACCCCTCAGGCTTTACACCTCTTTGGAAGCGGCGAATACACCGGAAAACCTCACCACCCTCTGCCCCCGTTGTCACAGATTGGCAGAGGAAACCGTCCGCATCCAAAGCGGTCTCTCAGGCTTGGCATACCTGGTGGTCAATCTGGCACCGTTTTATGTGATGTGTGACCGCAAGGATATAGATGTGATCTGGGAAGAACGCTCAGCGCTGGAGGCAGGAAGTCCCACCATCGCCATTTACGATGCCGTCCCCGGCGGAATAGGTCTGGCACGCATTTTGTATGAATTGCAAGACCGCATCCTGCACGAAGCCCACAGCTTGGTGAAAGCCTGCCCTTGCGAAGAAGGCTGCCCCGCCTGCGTGGGACCCGTGGCAGAAAATGGCATCGGTGCCAAACAGCACACCATCGCCATCTTGGAAGCTTTGCTGGAGGAAGATCCCCCGGCATGAAGCTATGGATAGGGCTGGAAACATCAGTTTTTTACACATTAGGCATAACAATTGCAATATATAAAAGATATATATTAATCAGGAAGTCATAAATGAAAGCTAAGACACTAATCATCATAAGCTTGCTGCTTTTGGCTGCTGGGCTTTTATCCGCATTGGAATTAAACTTGAAAACACCGTCTCAATACGAGATTACACAGCGTGGAAACGTGATCTTGGAGCCGGGTGCCCCCGCTTTGCCATATTATGGAGTGCGCGTGTTGATCCCCTTTGGTCACAGCGTCCAGAGCGTGATGGCAACACTTTCCAACCCCCAGCCTATGAGCAGAAATATAGACATACCCATGGCGAGACAGCAACAGCCGATCTCCATGCCCGCCCCGGATACCACCATGCCCAACCCCCTTATTTGGGAAAAGAGCGAATTTTGGCCAGCCCAGGATTATGTGTATCTGGGCACCCAGTTTCAACGTGGCTATCAGGTGGCAATCATCAATATTTACCCCTATAAATACAACCCCCAAACGCGGGAATTGCAGGTTTTTGAAGACATTAATCTGCAGATCGAACACAGCCATAACGATGAATTGAGCCGCTACCAAGCCAATATGCTGCGCAAGGATGCCGCCGCCATCACCGAGCTGTGTGAATACATCATCAATCCCGATGTGGTGGACAGCTATTTGCACAGCTCCCGTGGGCGAGATTACCAGCCCCAGAGTCATCTCACCAGGGATAACGACCCTCACAAGATGATCATCGTCACCCATGAAGACGCCATGGATTGGTTTGCTGATTATGCCCAATGGCGCACGTCTCAGGGTGTCAGCACAGCCGTCTTCAGCATGCAGGATATCTATGCCACATATAATGGCGAAGATAATGCCGCCAAGCTGAGAGCCTTTATCCAAGACGTCTATCTCAGCTGGGCAGATTCCTCCGATCCCTTGCAATACGTGATTTTGGGCGGAGATGATGAATTGGTGCCGGAGCGCGGTGCCTATGGCAAGGTGTGGCAAACCATCGATAACCGCATGCCCACCGATATCTATTTCAGCAACCTGGATGGGAATTGGAACGCCAATGGCAACAACATCTATGGCGAACCTTCAGACAATGTGGACATGCTGCCGGAAGTTCATATCGGCCGCTTCCCCGCAGAAACTCAGGCGGAATTTGATAATATCTTCCGCAAAACCCGCCACTATGTGGAAAACCAAACCTTTAGCAACAATATCTCCGTCATGTTTGGGGAAAACCTGAACTGGAACCCCGTCACCTGGGGCGGAGATTATAAAGACGATGTGGCGCAATACATTCCCGATGGCTACCAGCTAATCACCAGCTACGAACGTGATAATACCTACGATGGCACAATCGTGTGGAACGCCATCAATGACGGCGCCAACGTGATGAACCACATGGGTCACGCAAACGAAACCTTCCTGATGGGACAGGGTAATAACACCATCAGACGGCTAAATAACACAGAATATGGCTTCCTCTACACCCAGGGCTGCTATCCCGCCGCCTTCGATCAACGCACCAGCGGCGATGGCGAATGCATCGGCGAAACGATAGTCTTTGTGGATGGCGGCGTCTTCGCCTTCATCGGCAACACCCGCTACGGATGGTACATGCCGGGCAGCATCGATGGCGCATCCCAATTCTATGATCGTGAATACTTTATCGGCCTTTTTGAAACGCCCAACCGCGAACTGGGTAAGGCGCTCACCTATTCCCGCGTGCAAAACCTCAATGCCGCCTTGGAACATGATGTGATGCGCTGGTGTTACTATGAAGTGGTGCTCTTTGGGGATCCCTCCATCCAGGCAAAGCTTCCTGACGAAAGCCTGCCTTACCTCAGCCTGGAAAATTATGAAATCACAGACGAGGATGGAGATAACGATGGCAGCCTCAACCCCGGCGAAGCCCTCAGGATCTATCCCCGCATCCGCAACCACGAGGATTGGGCAAGTGCCTACGACGTGGAAATATCCCTCGCCTCATTGCCTGATGGCATACAGCAGATCAGCCCTTCGCTTCATATCAGCCATCTGCCGGCAGGTGGCGTGAGCGATGAAGACGCCTATATCTCTTTCCAATTGCCCATCACACTGCCATTTGGCATTTACGAAATAGAACTCTACGTGGATGCCATACACCCCGTCACCCAGCTTTCCGTGGGTGCACGCAGATTTACCATCCAATTTGAAATCACTCTCATAGACAACCGCTTCCCTTGGGATTGCCAGGTGGGCACGCGCAGTGCGCCCATTGTGTACGATTTCGATGGCGATGGCTCCCTTGATATCATGTACCTCGACGTGTATGGCGATGATTATATCTTGAGTAAAGAGGGTGAACAAACCGGCGGTTTTGAGATGGATGAAGAGCAAAACATCATGCGTAGCTTTGCCATGGGCGATATCAATGGTGACGGAATCCCTGAACTGGTTTTCACCAGCCGCACCGGCAAGGTATATGCCACCACACTGGATGGCACTCCCGTATTTGAATATGGGATCGGCTCTTCCTTCCTCTTCACCCCTGTTTTGGCAGATATAGATGGGGATGGCGTCAATGAAATCCTTGCCCACTCCCTGGATAAAAAGCTTTACGCCCTCAAGGGAGACGGCAGCCTGGTGGATGGCTTCCCCGTCACCTTTGGCGCTTCTCTACCCAGCGAACTGGCTGCCGCTGATATCGACGGCGATGGCTGTATGGAAATCATTTTGGGCACCCAAAGCGGAGAATTGCACGTGATCAAGGGCGATGGACAAAATCTCACTGGCTTCCCCGTCAACCTCCAACGCTCCATCACAGGCGCACCCCTTGTGTTGGAAAACAACCGCATCGCCGTGGGTGCCGGACCCTATATGGTGTTGGTGGATACCAATGGCGAAATCCTCTTTGAGACAGAGACCGGCACCGCCACCCAAACCGGTGCTGTGCCTGCAGATTTGACCAGAGATGGCAATAGCGAAATGATATTTACCACTCTGGAAGGCAAATTGTTTGCCATCGATCAGGAAGGCAACATCCTGCCTGGCTTCCCCGTGATTACAGGTGCCATCTTCAACACACCCCCCTTGATAGCGGATTTGGATGGCGATATTTACCTTGAGATTCTTTTGCAGAGCTATATGAACAGCGTTTATGCCTACAATCACGATGGCAGTATGGTGGGCGGATTCCCCTTCTGTTCTGATTTCAACGGCAATACCCCCTCCACCTTGGTGGATTTGGATGATGACGGCATCCTGCGCCTGGTCTCCGGCTATTCCACCGGTATCCTGGTGGTCAATCTCAGACGCCCCGTCACTGCCAAAATGCCCTGGGTCACTTACCGCGGTGGCCTCCTCAGGCAAGGCAGCTACAGCTCCACGGGATACGTGTCTTCCCCAGATGAAACCATCATCCCGGTACAAGATGCCCTCAGGCAAAACTATCCCAATCCCTTCAACCCTAACACCACCATCAGCTTCTCCCTTTCCCAAGCGGGATCTGCCAAGCTTGCCATCTACAACCTCAAGGGTCAATTGGTAAGAACTCTGGTGGATGGCAGATTGGACAGCGGAAATCACTCCGCCGTATGGGATGGACGCGATAGCCAGGGCAGCTCCGTCTCCAGCGGAATGTATCTGTATAGATTGATAACAGCCCAAGGCACCCATACCCAAAAAATGATGCTGCTAAAATAGGGGCCAGAGACCAGAGACCAGAGGTCAGAGAATAGGGATGCCGACCGCACGCGGTTGGCTTCCTAACCCCCAATACCTAACACCTAAACATGTGCCCTTTTTTTGCCCACAAAATAGGTCCCTCTATAATACATAGGGAGACGCGATAAATAATTGAGAATGCCTGGCAAAGTAATTGTGATAACCGCCTATACATTATGTAGATACAAAATGGAATCAAATATTGTAATCCCTCAAGCGGTCGCGGATAGTATTATCCTGGCGCAATCGAACTCCTTTTAACTTGACAGTAGAAGCCACTGTGGATATCCTGCATTCATGTCGATTGGGATTACACATTTTAACAGATATATCACTTGAACTAAATACACCCAGAGCCTCAACCGCAGGAACGGTTTCACAATCAAAGATAACACAAAAGCCCGCTTAAACAAGGAGCACATAATGAAAACAGGCAAACTCTTGATTTCAGTTTTCTTGTTACTTGCTTTGGTATTGATGACCTTTAGCTGTAACAAAAAGACAACCGAGCCAGAAATACAAACCGTTGCCGGTCCAACCTTTAACCCTCCTGCCGGCACATATTTGTCAAGCCAGGAAGTTACCATCAACTGCAGCACCGAGGGTGCCACGATTCACTATACTACCGATGGTGAGGAGCCTACAGAGTCTTCAGCCACATATTCAAGCCCCATTACGGTATCCCAAAATATCACTGTCAAAGCTAGGGCATATAAGAGCGGCTGGACTCCCAGTTCCACAGCCATTGCCGCCTATACGATAAACATCATACCTCCTGCTGGAATGGTTTTCGTTCCTGGCGGGACTTTCCACAACGGTACTTCCTATGTGACGGTATCCAGTTTCTATATTGGTAAGTATGAGTTAACACAGGCGGAGTATCAGGTGGTGATGGGGCATAATCCGTCATCTTTTGGTGGAAACCCCGATCATCCAGTGGAGAGCGTATCTTGGTTCGACTCCATTGAATACTGCAATCGGCGCAGTATGATGGAAGGCTTGACGCCCTGTTATAGCTACGGCATTTATGGCAGTAATCCTGATCATTGGCCCTCCGGTTGGAATGACAACTCTGATAACCATGCCAATGTCTCCTGTGATTGGACCACCAATGGTTATCGCTTACCCACAGAGATGGAGTGGATGTTTGCCGCCAAAGGTGGGAACCAATCTCATGGTTATACCTATTCTGGGAGTAATACTATAGGCGATGTGGCTTGGTATTGGGATAATTCACCAGATGGCACCAAGCCAGTTGGCACCAAATCTCCCAATGAGCTTGGTCTTAATGATATGAGTGGTAACGTATTTGAATGGGTATGGGATATTTATGAACACTATCCCAGTGGTTCGCAGACAGATCCTCATGGGGCAAGCAGCGGATCATACCGTGTGGTACGCGGCGGTAGCTGGAACTACGATGCCGGCGGCTGCATTGTTTCCTATCGGGCCGGCAGCAATGCCGACGGCAGTGGCAACGGTGTCGGCTTCCGCATTCTCAGGGTATTCCCTTGATTTTTGTACCCCCTGGCTTTTCTGGTACCCCCTGACTTCAGTCGGTTTTTGAAGATCGAAGGAATAACGTGTGTAACAACTTGGTAACAATGGCTTTACGCAAGAGCAGATCCACGGGGTTTAACCGATTTATTAGGAACCACGAATTGCACGAATTGAATTTATCTAAGTAACAAAGAGAACAGCGAATACAGCAGGAGTATCAATGAAGACCAAGCTTTATTTAATCGATGGAACGGCGCTATTATACCGTTCCCACTACGCTTTTATCGCCAATCCCTTGGTAAATTCCAAGGGACAGCATACCAGTGCCATCTTTGGCGTGATCAATAGCTTTCTGAAGCTGTTGGAACTCAAGGATGCCACCCATATCATCATCAGTTTTGATCGCAAGGGTCCCACCTTCCGTCATGAACTTAGCGATGAATACAAGGCCCAGCGTCCGCCCATGCCCGATGAATTAACTACCCAAGTGGAACCGGTGAAGGAGTTTTTCACACTCATCGGTTTGCCGGAAATCTCTCTGGATGGTTATGAAGCGGATGATGTGTTGGGCACCCTGGCAGAGCGTTATAAAAAAGATTATGAAGTTGTTTTGGTCACCTCGGATAAGGATTACTCCCAGCTGGTGGAGGATGGCGTCAGCATTTGGGATCCCGCCAAGGATCAAACTCTGGATAGCGCCGCCATCTTCAAGAGATTTGGCGTTTGGCCCCATCAATTTATCGATTATCTGGCGTTGGTGGGCGATGCCTCCGATAATATCCCCGGTGTGCGCGGCATTGGTCCCAAGAGTGCGGAGGCTTTGCTCTCGGAATTTAATTCATTAGATGAAATCTATGCAGATTTGAGCCGGGTTCCCGATAAATACCGCAAGAAACTGGAGCCCGGGCGCGAGGATGCCTTCCTTTCCCGTCAGCTTGCCACCATCGTGAGACAAGTGCCTCTTGAGAATATCGCTGTGAATGTCTTTGATCCCCAGGCGTTGACGAATGCCGCGGAATTTATGAACAAATACGAGCTGATCACGCTCAAGCGCAGACTGGAAGTGCGGGCTGGACAGAGGAAAGAGAAGGTGGATACAGCCGTGCATCAGGCGGATATCTTTGATACGGAACCCACAGAGGCAGACACAAAGACACCTGCAGTACCTGCGCGCTTCAAAGCCATTTTGGCAACTCAAGCCAATCTGCCCCAGCTGTGGCAGGGCATTGCCAAAGCCCAACAGATCAGCATCGATGTAGAGACGGATAGCGTGAACCCCATGCAAGCCAATTTGGTGGGGATCAGCCTCTGCCTTATGGAAGAAGAGGCGTGGTATCTGCCTGTGGGGCATCAGATGCAGGATAACCTGCCCGCAACCCAGATCTTGGAGCAGCTAAAAAACGCTCTCAAGGGCAAAACGCTCATCGGGCACAACCTCAAATATGACCTCACCATCTTCCAGCGTCATGGCATCAGGCTGGAAAACAAGATCTTCGATACCATGCTGGCAGCCTACGTTTTGGAACCAGGCACCAATCAATACTCCCTGGATGCCTGCGCCGCGCGAGAGCTACATTATGAAATGATACCCATCAGCCGCCTGATTGGCAGCGGCAAAAACCAAATCAGTTTTGATCTGGTCTCCATCGAAGACGCCACCGGTTACGCCGCAGAAGACGCGTGGGTGGCATTCAAGCTGATGCCCATCTATCAAAAACGCTTGGCATTTACCAATCTGAAAAAGCTGTATGATGAGATTGAATTGCCCCTCATCCGCGTATTGCAGGATATGGAAACCAACGGCGTGGCTTTGGATACCACCATCCTGAGGGAGCTTTCCAGCCAGATAAATCACGAGCTGAAACGCCTCACGGATGAGGTGTACGACTATGCCGGATATCAGTTCAACCTCAATTCCACCCAGCAATTGGCAAAGCTGCTCTTCACAGAGAAGGGTTTGCCACCCAAAAAGAAAACCAAGACAGGCTTCTCCACCGATAGCACGGTTTTGGAAGAGCTGGCAATCGAGCATGACATTGCCAAAGTGCTCATCCAACATCGGATGTATTCCAAGCTGGAATCCACTTACGTAAGTGCCCTGCCCAAGCTGATCGACGAGACCACAGGGCGCGTGCATTCCTCTTTCAATCAAACAGTTGCCTCCACCGGCAGGCTGTCTTCCTCCAACCCCAATCTGCAAAACATCCCCATCCGCACCCAATTAGGCAGGCAAATCCGCAAGGCATTCATCCCCTCAGCACCGGATAGGGTTATCTTGGCGGCAGATTATTCCCAGATAGAGCTGCGCCTTTTGGCTCTCTTTTCCCAGGATGAAGTGCTGCTAAATGCCTTTGCCCATGGCTTGGATATACACCGCCAAACGGCAGCCATCATCTATGGCAAGAGCCTGGATGAGGTGACCGATGATGACAGACGGGAGGCAAAGACCATCAATTTTGGCTTGCTCTATGGGATGGGTGCCCAAAAGCTGGGGCGCGAGCTCTCCATCAACCAAAAGGAAGCAAAAGAGCTGATCCAAAACTATTTCCAACGCTTTCCCACCATCCAAAACTATATCCAATCCTCCGTGGAGACTGCCCGGCAATTGCGTTATTGCCAGACGCTCTTTGGCAGAAAACTGTACCTGCCCAATATCAACAGCCCCAATCCAAGATTGAGGAGCGAAGAAGAGCGCGTGGCGGTGAATATGCCCATCCAAGGCACCGCTGCTGATCTCATCAAGATCGCCATGCTAAAGATACACAAACAGATAAAGGAAGATGAGGGGATTCGCCTTATCCTGCAAGTGCATGACGAGCTGGTGTTTGACGTATTGGAAGACCGGATAGAGGATGCCACCGGGATCATCCGCAGTGCCATGGAAAGCGCCTTGCCCCGTGAGCACACCAGTCTCATCCACCTTCGCACGGATATCGGAGTGGGTAAAAACTGGTTTGAGGCACACTAAACGGCAAACGCTAATAATCACCTGAATTACCCACAATTTGCTTGACAAAATCCAAAGTCAGCTTAAAATGTAATAAATATATTAGTATTGGAGGATCCAATGAAAAAACTTACTTTGTTTGTGCTGATGATCGCTTTGGCGATTAGCTTGACTGCAGAATTTACCCGTCTGGGTGACGCTGATGATTCTCAACCACAAGTTTACTACAAGGTTATAAACACCCGTACCGAACAGGATGAAGCAGAAACCGGTTATTTTGGCTTCAGTATTGCCAATCTTTCCCGTACCGATGCCAAAAGAATATCTTATCCCTGGGAATATGGCATTCTCATCCCCAGTGTTGTGGAGGGCGGACCAGCCGCCAATGCCGGCTTTGAGAAAAATGATATCCTGATCTCCCTGGATGGAGAACGCATTCAGAATACCTACGATTTTGACAGGGTGGTGCAGGGAATGTATGCCGGAGACATTGTGGAATATCAAATCTGGCGTGATGGCGTGGTAATGGAAGGTGATATTATGCTGGGCAAACGCCCTTCCGAGACAGTTGAACTGGATCTGGCTTCCCTATTAAAGACCAAGATGGGAGCCTCTCCAAGCGGCAAAACCAAAGCCACTCGCAAACGCAGCGTTGGCTATGGCGGCTTTGGCTGGACGCCCACCTGGCTGCACGTGGATATGACTGATATCAATACGATTATGGCAAATGTGGGGCTTGAAGAATACCGTGATACCGGCGTGCTCACACATGGATATACAGGCAAAGGCCATGTGGGCAGAGGCTATTTTATCGGATTTCAGTATAATGGCTTTGGTGATAGCCACACCATCCGTGATCTCAGCGATCCTGCAGACCCTTACGATTTGAGGATTAAAAACGACCTTTCATTGATGGGTGTCACCCTCGATAAACGCTTTGCCATCACCCGTCATCTGGTTACCTCCATTGGGATGATGGTGGGTGGTGCCAGCCATGAAATCAAGCTTTCCCGCACCAAAAATGAATACGAATGGCCCAATACAATTGCTGATATCCCGCAAGGCAATTTCAATGCGGACTACTATCGTGACTATCTGATGATACAGCCTCGGGCAGAGATCCTGGTTAGTTTTCTTCCCTGGTTGGGATTGCGCCTCGAAGGTGGATATGTTTACACCTACTCGGCTCACAAAGGCTGGCGCGTAAAAGACGATCTCGGATACTCCGTCAATATCAACAATTCTCCCAATACCACATTGGAGGGCTTCAGCATCGGCATCGGCCCCTGGTTTGGGTTCTAAGGACAAGATTTAACGCTATTTCATCAGCATCATCTTGCGCGTAGCTGTATTCACAGACGTGCTGAGACGATATAGATATACACCGCTGGAGACGGGGTTTTGATCCGCATCCTTGCCGTTCCACACCATTGTGTGACTGCCTGCGGGGAAGGCCTCGTCTGCCAGGGTGGCAACCTTCTGCCCCTTGATATTGAAAATCTCCAGCTTAACATGATCAGGCTGTGCCAATGCAAAAGAGATATTGGTGCTGGGATTGAAGGGATTGGGGAAATTCGGATATAACACGGGGGCTGGCAGGGCAGGGCTGGTGGTGGCATCATTGGCAACGGCAGAGCCGGAGATAATCCTGATATTATCGATGGTCCAGCCGGGATCCGTGAGCTCTGCATCCACAGAATCATCCGTGAGCCTAAAGCGCAGATATTGGGCACCGCTATAGCCACTAAGATCCACATATTGTCTTTGCCACCAGTCTTTGCGTCCGGAATCCTGCCACAGGGTGGTCCAATTTTCCAAATCATTGGAAATCTGCACTCTTACGGGGTCATATACTGGCTCCGTGTAGAGGTGGGAATCAAAAGAAAGCAGGGGATTGCCCTCGGCGGGAATGATGATGGGCTCCTGGGTCTGAATCCACACATCACAATTTATCGCATAAAATCCATCTCCACCCCAGCTATCGGTGATGGCATTGCCGGATACTGAAATCACATCCTGCACTACCCAGGGACCTTCCTTTTCCCAGCCATCGGTGCCATCTTCCCAGGTTTCTTCAAAGATTATATTCACGGGGCTGAGGTTTACGCTGAGGCGATTTGCACCGGCATTTAGCGTCACGTTGCCCCGGTAGGGGTAATACCCTTCGGCATGGATGGTGATGGGATATTCGCCTTCCCAGGCGTGATAAAGGTATGCGCCATCCACGTGCAGGCTATCCACCCAGGTATCGCCAATCACGATGAGGGCGGGGATATCCACTCCGCCGGATTGCACGTGTCCGCCCAAGGTGGCGGCTTGACGCGGGGTTAGCTGCAAATGCTTCATCGTCCAGGCAGTATTGTTTACCATCACGCTTTCCACCGTGTCAAAATACCCTCTCTTTCTGGCTCTCACCGTGTAATTACCTGTGAGCAACGGGCGATAGTATCTGCCATTGGCGGCATAAGAAAGACGGGGACGGAACCAATCTGCATGACGTTCTTCGATAATGATTTCCGCTTCCAAAGGCTCATTGGTGGCGGCATCGGTGACAAGCCCTGTGAGCAGAGAATTGGAGGGCACTGCGGAGGAGGTGGGCAGGCTGCGGTTCAAGAGCCAGCGCGTGGCGTTGCTGCATCTTTGCACGGTATCCACCATCAACAGGCTATCCGGCTGCAGGTTTGAGGTGCCGCATTCAATCAGTACCTGTATTGCGCCATACTGTTGATACATCCAATCATGAGTGGCGCCTTTGCGGCTGAGGTTGGGATGTGCTTCATAGATGCCGCTCCCAGCCTCGTTTGTGATTGTATTTCCCATACCGGAGGCAATGGAGGCAGCTAAGGTGATATCCGGAGAGGGGCGCACGTTTTTCCAATTGAAGGGATAGTAACATTTTTCGCTCAAGGTACCCTGTCGGGCAGAGTGCCACACGATGGAATATACAAATTTGTATTGATCACAGAGGTTTTGCAGCGCCTGAACTTCGCTTTCGCTCATGGGCGCCGGACCGCGGTAATAATCGTATTTTTCAAAGCCCAGTGGATGATACAGGCTGTCTCCATGCACCCAATTGAAGCTAAAATTACGGTTGATATCCACGCCATCGATGTCATATCCCACTTGGATGCTATAATCAAAAATGCCGTTGTTGTTGTTATCCCGCTTGTTTTTGCGGTAGGAGGTATCCATATTGGCGGTCACCACGTTGTGCCCCTCTGGATTCAGCGTGGGAATAAACCACATATCCAGCTGGTTAATCCATTGATTGTAGGGCAATTGCATGCGACGGGAAAGGATTTCGCCGATGTTGCTCATCGTGATTTGCACACCCAATACTTCCTCGGCATGCACCTGACCGATAAAGAGCACGGCAGGCTCCTGCTCGTCCAATTCCACATTATCACTGATGCGCATGGCATAGATGGGGATGCCATCCTGTTGCGAGACACCTATTTGCACCATTTTGGCAATATCTGGATGCTGGGCAGCAAAATCCTCCAACATGAGGGTGATTTGATCGTAGGTGTAATAACAGGTTGGCAAATCGCCATAGGCAAGGCTCAAGATACTGAGCATCAATATAATAAACACGATTATCCGCATTCTAAACTCCATAATAATAGCTTTCAAACTGATTAAAGATGCAATTTGCGTTCCAAGGTGGGGGGCGAGCTGGGCTTGCGATGAATGAGGAATGAGGAATAACGAATGATTACGGTGTGACATAGTGTTGCCTATATCTAACCACGAAAGACACTAACTACAATAACAACCATAAGATTTCAGACAGTCCACTGTCCCCTGCCTGTTAACCACCCTTGTCTCTCCCTTGTCTCACCCTTGTCGAGACAAAGGAGAGACAAGGGTGGTTAACAGGGAAGGAGTGACCCGGGATTGATGTGAAATGCCGTCTCTCCGAGACTCATAATGTATTCTTGTTGCGTGAGTTGACCTAAAATATCGTCTCTCCGAGACTCTTTGGGGTGCTCGCTGCGCGAGCAGGTAATAAGGAAGCGGCTTTCCGCTGCATTCAGAAACCTGTAACCAGAAACCTGCTCTTATCGTCTCTCCGAGACTCGTAACCTATTGCTAATGCTTAGGTTGACCTAAAATATCGTCTCTCCGAGACTCTTTAAGGAGCTCGCGTTACACGCAGTTTTTTAACCACGAATTACGCGAATTATAAGGGTTTCACAAATTAAAGATAGACTTGGCATTAGCGAAGCCCCTAATCCCTAACACCTTCGGCGAAGCCGCCTCTCTGGCCTCTGGTCTCTGGCCTCTAAGCTCGCGCAGCGAGCCCCTAACAAAACCCAATATAATCCTTGACGAAATATAACGGTTGAGATATGGTGTGTAAACAATATTATAACGTGAGGATGCTATGAAACGTTTATGCTTTCTTATTGCCGTAACTCTGTTGCTGTCCAGCCTCACAGCAATCGTGGTTCCCTTTTCTGATGTGCCCGTAATCACGGATGAAAACATGCTGGGTTCCTTTGAGCGGATCACTCCTGAAGACGGGAAAGGTGAAAACCTAAAGACAAAAGCATGGTTGTGGCAGGATGGCAATGATTTGGTTGTTTATTTTGAGGCGGAGATTGATGATACTTTCCAGACATCTGCTGCCAAAATGCGGGATAGGAGTGGCGATTCTTCGGACTATTTGAGGGTGCAGCTCATCACCCAGCCGGATAGCTATTTTGCCTATTATTTCCTGTGCTTTCCCGATGGTGGATTGTATGATGGCACCCGTGGCAAGACTATGAGTGTGGATTATTCTTGGGATTGTGGCTATAGCTATACCAGCAATTATACCGACACCCTGTGGAAGCTCACCGTGCGTATCCCCTTGGCAGAATTGCGTTTTGCCAAAGAGCCTCCTTATGATTGGAAGATTATCTTGGGGCGTTATCATTACAAGAAAAACGAGATGTTTTCCAGTCCTTATGCAGTATCGAGCATGGGTAATGATTATTTTACCACGGGCACCGATATCCGCTTGGAACACCGGGTGAGCCGCCAACTGGATATCAAGTTCAAACCCTATCTGGTGCGCAGCTATGACCTGATGACCAAGAGCAGCAGCTTTGATCCGGATAATCTGGGGCTGGATATCAGCCTCAATCCCAGCCAGCATACACGCATCAAGGTGTCTCTCAATCCTGATTATTCGGATGCTCCGCCGGATTATGCCAGTGACGATTATAACCAAAAAGATCCACCTTATTACGCTGAAAACCGCTATTTCTTTAGCGAGGATATCGAGGCATTTGTGGTGAATGACGATATCTTTTACTCGCGTAATATCGCCAAGCCCAGCCTGGCATTCAAAGCCACCGGCTCTGGCAAAACCACAACGTGGGGCGTCTTGGGTGCTCTGGATCAAAAGATCACTGATGACGGGGATGTGATCAATAATGACGATTACTTTCAATTACTTTCCCTGCGTAATGACAGGGCAAAGCTCACCTGGGGTTCCAGCCTGGTGAGTAGGATCAATAACGGCTATTACAACCAGGTGGCACTGGCATCGGTGAAAAGCGAATTTGCCAAGGACTGGTGGGCAGGCGGCGAACTGGCAGGCAGCTATCATAATCAGAAAGCATCCGACCCAATGTGGGGATATGGTGCCGATGCCTACCTATCCTATCAGCCGCAACCCTTTAATACCTCACTTTACTTTAGCCACCGCTCTGCTGATTATAATCCGGAGGCAGGCTATTTCTACAATCCGGATCAACAAAGCGTCACCCTCAACCTGATGTTGCAACCCCCGGAAAAAGACAGCTATCTGAGGTCCTATACCGCAGCTTTATTTGGCACCTATACCAGGCACAAACTGAGCGAGGAAGTGCATCCCCTAGAATACAATACGGGATTTTCCTCAATGTTAGCTTTTCGTCCCAGAATCAATTTCACTCTGATGGGACTTCATAGTCAACAGTTGGATTTATTTGACGACGCTCACCATACAACTCAAATCACCCTCATTACGGCAGCCACCCTCACTAATGGCATCTTTATGCAGGGCGCTGTCATCGCAGGCAGTTCACTGGTTTATGCTCTAAGTGAAGTACATGACCTGCTGTCTTTTACAGGGGTTGTGGGCGGCAGAATCGGCAGAAAGATGAGCTATCAATTGAATGTGCTACACAGACACAATGGTCATGAGAAGCTCACGCTCACGCAAGGCTTGGGCGACGTGCTTACCTTGTTGGATAATAGCTATCAGGTGATCAACCTGAGGGTGAGCCACAGCCCCAGTAGCAAATCCCTGATCAGTACGGGCTGTGCCATGGATACCTACGAAAGGATGGATACCAAGGGCTGGGTGAGATTGTTTGCCAATGTCCGCTATGAATTTATGCCCGATAGCTTTATATATCTTGGGGCATCCTCACGCCAGACCAAATATGATGATTACAGGCTGGATGCACCCTTTGCAGACTTTGTCAAAAACAGTGCCACGGCATATATGAAAGTGGCTTTGACCCTGTAAGAGCGGGTTTTTATGATATAAAAGAAAGGCGGAGCTGGTGGGCTCCGCCTTTTGATATTGGGCACACAGCTATTGCCGTGTGAATTAGTGTTTGTGAGTCACTTCTCTGACCACTTGACCGGTATTCACGGAGCGTTCAAAGTAATGAGTATGGAGCAGCTTTTGTGCCAGGGGTGAATTGGGCTCTCCCAAGAAGCGTTCGTAAATACGTGTCACTTCGGGGTTGTGGTGGGATTTGCGTACGGGCAGGTTGCGGTCTTCCTCATAGAGGGCCAGTCCGCGACGGGCACGGGAAGCGATGTCGTTTCCGTAGGGCTGTCCGCCACCCCCAACACAGCCGCCGGGGCAAGCCATGATTTCGATGAAGTGCCAGGGGCTTTCGCCGGTGGTATTGAGGCCTTCACGCACGCGGTCCATCACCTTGCGGGCATTGCCCAAGCCGTGGGCAACCGCCACTTTGAGGGGTCCAAATCCGGGAACTTCGATGGTGGCTTCCTTCACGCCTTCCAGGCCGCGCACGGCGTCGATATCCAGGTTTTCCAGCTCTTCACCGGTTACCAGGAAGTATGCGGAGCGGATGGCAGCTTCCATCACGCCACCGGTGGCGCCAAAGATGGTGCCAGCGCCGGTGTAGAAGCTCATGCCTTCGTCTGCTTCCTCTTCCTTGAGGTTGGCAAAATCGATGCCGGCTTCTTTGATCATGCGCAAAAGCTCGCGGGTGGTGAGCACATAGTCTGTATCCTGATAGCCGGAATCACGCAGCTCGGGGCGGCGGGCTTCAAACTTTTTGGCGGTACAGGGCATGATTGCCACGCTCACGATCTTGGCGGGGTCTATGTTTTGTTCTTGTGCGTAATAGGTTTTGGAAAGCACACCAAACATGCTCATGGGGGATTTGGCGGTGGAAACGCAATCCGCCAGATCGGGATAGTAGGTTTCCATAAATTTGATCCAACCGGGGGAGCAGGAGGTGATGAGGGGACGCTTGTCTCCAGCTTTCAGCTTTGCCACACACTCGGTTCCTTCTTCCAGGATAGTGAGGTCGGCAGTGAAGTTTGTATCCATCACGCTGTCAAAGCCGATTTTGCGCAATGCAGCATACATTTTCTTGGGGGTCACGGAGCCCAGGGGCATTCCAAATTCTTCACCCAAAGACACGCGAATGGAGGGGGCTTCCTGAACGATCACGTGTTTTTCGGGATCCAGGATGGCATCCCACACTTCGTCTATTTCGCTGCGTTCGCGCAGGGCGCCGGTGGGGCAATAGACTGTGCATTGTCCACAGTTTACGCAGGGGCTGTTTGCCATGCCGTGGGCAAAGGCGGTATCCGGATGGGAATCAATGCCGCGCTCGCTCATGGTGAGGGCATACACCTGCTGCACTTCGTTACACACGGTTATACAGCGTCCACAGGCGATACATTTGTTTGTATCGCGGATGATGGAGAGGGATGTGTCGTCAGCGGGTTTTTTGATCAAGATGCTGGGCAGGGCTTCCATATCCACTCCCAGATTGCTGGCGAGGGTTTGAAGCTCACATTTGTTATTTGCCACGCAGGTGGGGCACACCACTTCGTGGTTGGAGAGGATCATTTCCACCAGGGTCTTGCGGTAGGAACGCAGTTTTTTGGTATTGGTGGTAATCTTCATGCCTTCGGCGACGGGGGTACAGCAAGCCCTCTTGGGAGTTGGGCTGCCGGCGAGATCAACCACGCAGACGCCGCAATTTGCTGTGGGCGGCAGGTCTGGATGGTAGCACAGGCGCGGGATGTAGAAGCCGTGTTTGTCTGCAGCTTCGATGATGGTCATTGTATCCGGAACTTCCAGTTGGTTGCCATCTATCCATACGTTGACTGTTTTAGCCATAATTATCTAACCTCTTTATATTTACTTTTTTGTTATTGCGATGAATTCATCTTTGAAGTTCTCGATTGCGGAGCGAATTCCCATGATGGGGGATTGTCCCAATGCGCAGAAGCTGGTGGCTTGCATCATTTCAGCCACGGTGAGCATTACTTCCACATCATCCATGGTGCCGTTGCCTTTTTTGATCTTGTTGATCAATTTATACAGCTGCTGACAGCCATTACGGCAGGGGGCACATTTGCCACAGGATTCGTGACGGAAGAAGCGGAGAATAGACCACAGGATATCCACGATGCTCTGATGCTCGTTCATCACCAGGATGGCACCCGAGCCCAGGACGGCAGCGTATTGATTGAGGCTGGCAAAATCCATCTTCACGTCCAGATGACGCTCTGAGAGGATCACGCCCGCAGCACCGCCCACGAGGGCAGCTTTGAAGCGGAAGCCTTTTTTCATGCCGCCGGCATAGTCGTTGATAATGGTGCGCAGGGTGGTGCCCATATCCACTTCGCAAAGACCGGGGTGAGCCACATCACCGAGGATGGTGTAAACCTTGGTACCGGAACATTCGGGGGTTCCAAACTTGCGGTAGGCATCCGCACCGTTTTGGATGATGAAGGGTACGTTTGCCAGGGTTTCCACGTTGTTTACCACGGTGGGCTTTCTCCACAGGCCTTCCACGCCGGGGAAGGGAGGTTTCCAGCGGGGGTTGCCGCGGTTTCCTTCCAGGGATTCGATGAGGGCGGTTTCTTCTCCACATACATAAGCGCCGGCGCCGATTTTGATTTCGATATCAAGATCAAAGCCGCTATCAAAGATGTTTTTGCCCAAAATGCCGTATTCACGGGCTTGGGCAATGGCTTTTTCCAAACGTTGGATACAGAGCTTGTATTCGCCACGGATATAAATCCAGGCTTTGGTGGCACCCACCGCGCGGGCACAGATCATGGTGCCTTCCAAAAGCTGATGAGGATCGCCTTCCTTGATGAGACGGTCTTTAAAGCTCCCCGGCTCGCCGTCGTGGGCATTCACCACCACGTATTTTTGCTCTGCTTCTAGGGGTGCGGAAAAGCTCCATTTGATGCCGGCAGGGAAGCCTGCTCCGCCACGGCCGCGCAGGCCGGAAGCCTTTACCTCTTCCACGATCTCCATGGGCTGCATCTGGGTGAGAGCTTTTTCCCAAGCTTCATAGCCGCCAACGCCGATGTATTCATCGATGTTTTCAGGATCGATGATGCCGGAATTGCGCAACACCACGCGTTGATCATAGTTGAGTTTGGGGCTGAACTTGCTATCGGAATCCAGCATCAGTCTGGGAACGGGGCGTCCTTTGAGAAAGTGCTCGTTCACCAGCTCGGGGATGTCTTCAGTCTTCAGGTCTTGGTAGTTGATGTTTTCAGGGTATACTGTGAGGCAGATTCCTCTGCCAAAAAAGCCCAGGGGCCCTGTTTCCAATACGTTGATTTCCTCTTGCAAGCCTGTTTTTGCCAATTCAGCACGCAGGGCTTGGATAAAATCCTTCACTCCGGCGTTGATGGAGGTGTCATTGATACTTACGAGGACGTGACTGCGGTAATATTTCATTGTGCCCTCCTGTACTTTTCTATGATTTCCTCCACCTTTTCTTCGGTAAGGTCGCCATAGACGTCTTCATTGATCATCATCACGGGGGCATTACCACACACGCCCAGGCAGGCGCTCAATTCCAGCGTAAAGAGTCCATCTTTGCTGGTTTCGCCTGTTTCCACGCCCAAGAGCACCTTCAGCTTGCGGAGGATATTCTCCGAGCCTTTGATGTAGCAGGGTGGGCTTTCGCAAAGGCGGATGATGTTTTTGCCACGTGGCGTGGTGCTGTACATGGAGTAAAATGTAAGCACGCCATAGATGTGGTTGGTTGGCAGGTTGAGATATTTGGATACTTCCTCCACCGCTTCATCCGAGATATAGTGCTGCGGATGGGTGTCCTGTATCTCGTGCAGGATGTGGATAAGGTTATCCTTGGTGGGCTCGTATTTGGAACATATTTTCTTATACATAAGCTTCCCCTTATTTAATCATCCAGGTCTTTTTGGGCCTGCAATTTGGCTCTATATTCCTTCATTTCAGGATGCATGCCGGGTATTTTGTCTATGGCATTGACAGGGCACACATCGTAGCAATTGCCACACTTGATGCATTCCAGCTGATGGATCACGTATTTCTCTTCGCGGGAGCCGGTGATGCAATTGGTGGGGCATTTGCGGGCACAGAGCGAGCAGCCGATGCAACGTGATTTGTCTATATTAAAGTTCATCAGATCAAGGCATACCTTGGTGCTGCAGCTGTGATCGCGGATATGGCTTTCATACTCATCGCGGAAATAGCGGATGGTGGAAAGCACGGGGTTGGGTGCGGTTTGTCCCAATCCACAGAGGGAGAGCATTTTCACGCTTTCGCCTAAGCGTTGCAACTCTTCAATATCCCCTTCTTTGCCTTGGCCTTTGGTGATCCTATCTAAGATTTCATACATCTGTTTGAGGCCGATGCGGCACGGGGAGCATTTGCCACAGGATTCTTCCACGCAGAATTCCATAAAGAACTTGGCAACGTTTACCATACACTTTTCATCGTTCATCACGATGAGACCGCCGGAGCCCATCATGGCTCCGCGTTCTTTGAGGCTTTCATAATCCACGGGAACGTCCAGGTGTTCCACCGTGAGGCAGCCACCGGAGGGTCCGCCTAATTGTACAGCTTTGAACTTTCCTTCTCCAACCATGCCACCGCCCACGTCGAAGATCAGTTCGCGCAGAGTGATGCCCATGGGCACTTCCACCAAGCCGGTGTTTCTGATATCGCCGGTGATGGCAAAGACCTTGGTGCCTTTGCTGGTTTGGGTTCCCATGGTATTGAACCATTCTGCACCCTTCACCATGATGGTGGGGATGTTGGCAAGGGTTTCCACGTTGTTTACCACGGTGGGTTTGCCCCACAATCCCTGGGTGGCAGGGTAGGGAGGCTTGGGCGTGGGATTGCCGCGCTCGCCTTCGATGGAGTGGATGAGTGCCATTTCTTCGCCACACACAAAGGCGCCGGCGCCAGTGCGCACTTCCACTTCAAAATTGAAGTCTGTACCAAAGATATTCTTGCCCATCAGACCCAGGCCGCGAGCTTGCTCGATGGCATCTCGGATACGGGTGATGGCAAGGGGGTATTCCGCACGGATATAGAAGAATCCCTGGCTGGCGCCGATGGCATAGGCGGCTATCATCATTCCTTCCAGGATGCGATGGGGGTCGCCTTCCAAGAGGGAACGATCCATGAAAGCACCGGGGTCGCCTTCGTCACCATTACAGATGATGTACTTTTCGTTGTCTTGGATGTTGTGCACCATTTGCCATTTGATATGGGCGGGGAATCCGCCGCCACCACGACCACGCAGGCCTGCGGCTTTCATCACGTCAATCACATCTTGGGGGGTCATCTCGGTGAGAGCCGTTCCCAAGGCTTCATAGCCGCCGGTGGCAATGTATTCATCCAAGCTTTCAGGATCGATATAACCGCAATTGGCAAGTGCCACCTTGATCTGTTTTTGGTAAAAAGGTACTTCCTTTTGCACAGAGAAGGTGCGCTCATCGTCTGAGAGCATGAGGCGAGCCACGGGGCGTCCCTTGATAAAGTGTTCTTCCACGATTTCGGACACGTCTTCGGGCGTAACAGTTTTGTAAAAGATTCCTTCCGGATAGATGACCATCACAGGACCGTAGTCACAAGGACCCATACAGCCTGTTTCAATAATATTAATCTCGTTTTCCATGCCCTTTTCTTTCAGGACTTCGTGGAATCTTTCCTTGATTTTCAGTGCACCTGCCGATACGCAGCCGGAGCCGCAGCAAATCAGCAGATCAATTCTTTTGAGAGACATCTGGGTTCCTCCCCTTATTCGCCGGTGGCTACGACATAATCGGAGACGACTCTGCCATTCACGATGTGTTCCACCACCACTTTTTTAACTTTTTCGGGGGTCATGTTTCCATAGGTCACCTTGGCTTTGCCTTCTTCGATGAGGTCCACCACCGGTTCCATGGATGAAAGTCCTTTCTCTCCGGTTTGGGTGACGATTACGTCTGTCAGGTTGCGATTTGCGATCTCTTCGAGGAAGGTCTTCATCACTTCACGGGCGCCCATGGCGATTCCGGAAGTTCCCATTCCTACCACGATCTTGATTCGTACGTTTGAACCGCGAAGCTTCATTTCTTCCTGAGCTTTTTCGCGAATCTTCTTAAGGTCGGCAAGTGTCTTCATCAGACATCCTCCATATTTGTATTTTGTATTCCTTCATTTAAACTTTGGTCTATATATTCAATCACATCCGGATAGGTGAGAGGGATATCTCCCAGCTCCTCCTTGATGGCGGCGGTATCGAGGTGGAAGGATTGCTCTTTGCCGCGCTCCGAATAGATGAGACAGATATAAAAATCCACTTCCGGGTGCCCTATAATGACGCCCAAAAGTGTGTCCTTGAGGTTTCCCAATGGCATCCTATCGATGTGATCCAATTCAAAATCAACGGTGAGCACCGTGCCAAAGCCGGGCTCGCTTGCCATCTTGAAACTGCCGTTGGAAAGCTCTGCATTTTGCTTGAAAAGCGGTATTCCCAGCCCCACCTTTTTGATGCGCTCCAGCTTGCTTGTGTAAAAGGGGTCCTGAGCTTGTTGAACGGTATAGGCGTCCATTCCCACACCATCATCCTCCACGATCACGCGCAAAAGATTCTTCTGCACGTTTGCCTTCACGCGGATCTTGATGCGTCTGGCTTCCGCGCGCACGGAGTTTTCGATGATGTCCAAAAGGTGCAGGGAAATATCTTGCATGCCGCTAACCGCTTATTGATAACGTTCTAAGATCTTGGTAACCTGATCCTTGGTTTCAATTCTGCCATAAGTCTCGTCTCCGATCATAAAAACCGGTGCCAACGAGCAGGCGCCCACGCAACGAACCGCACTAATGGTGAATCTACCGTCTTCGGTGGTTTCACCCATCTTGGCTTCAAGGATGTCCTCAATATTCTGTGCCAGGCGGGGAGCCCCTTTCACATAACAGGCTGTGCCCATGCAGATATTGAGGGTGTATTTGCCACGGGGTTTCATGGAAAAGAAGTTGTAAAAGGTAACCACGCCATATACTTTGCTGGCGGGAATCCCCATCTCCTTGGCTACAAATTCTTGAACTTCCACGGGCAGATAGCCAAAGATATCTTGGGCTATGCGCAGAATTTCGATGAGGGGATTGCGAAGATTCTTCTTTTCGTCTATCACCTCCTTGAGCCTTGCATAAAGTTGGTTGTCTTGCTGAACAGCGGGAGTCATCACTCCTCCTTTTATTCTTTTTATTTTTATATTATTATTTCAGTTCGTGGCGCTTTGTGGACGGCACTTATGAGGTCCGCCACGGTGGCGTCGGTTAGTTTCAAACGCGTGGAGCCGCTGCCCAAATCAGATAGATAATGGGCGTCGGAACAACGCAAAAAAGCTTTGCCAGCCAGCTGGGGATGTTGCTTCAGAAAGCTGGACAGGTTCAGGCGTGCGGTGATCCCCAAAAGGTCAAATTCCGGCTCCAGCGGCATAAAGCCAAGCTGGCTGAGGATGCTGTTTGCACCGGCATCCACGTGGGCTGGAACGCAGTAGCCTCCATGCGCCCGGGCGATGCTCACAGCCTCGCTCAAATCCCAATATACGGAACTGGAAAGAGCCTTTTGTTCCATTCTCAAAATGTTGGCATTTTCGTCAATAACAACTTGATCCCCAAAGAAATCAGGGTCGTTATCGATGGGGGGCAGCGCAGCATAAAGCTCTTTATCAAAGCTTTGTGCCGCCTCTTTATCATCAAAATATACCAACATGTGAATCTCTTCTGCCGTCTGCATTTCCACGCCCCATGTATAGCGGATTCCTGCCATCTTTGCCACCTTTTCATAAGCGGCACAATTTGCCATGGAATTGTGGTCTGTAATCGCCATCCAGTTTATCTCCAGCTCCCGAAGGCGGGAGACCAAGTCAAACGGCGCCATCTCCAAGCCTCCGCAGGGTGAAAGCACGGAGTGAATATGCAAATCGGCATTAAACCACTGCATCAGAGAACGGCGATATCAGGAAGACAATGCTTTATAAACGATTCCAGCCAGCTTGAAGGTCTCAAACGGGCTGCTTAATAGCACTATGCTCTCTTCCGTGGCTTTGTCTATCACGTTGGCATCGGGAGTGATCCCTTTGGCAAAGATCACAGCGGGGATACCGGTCATGGATGCCACGGCTATCACATTGAGGTGCCTCATGATGGTGATCCACGCCTGCCCGGTTTTGGCAGAGCCCATCACATCGCTCAGCATATCACACACATATCCGCCTTTGATATCCACCTCTGCGGGGTCAAGCGCAGGCGTGTGGTTTGTAGCTTCGATCAAGGGCATCAAGTCTTTGAGGTTGATCATAAATCTATCCTATGTTTTATTTTATTCTTCTTCTTTGGATTGGCGCTTTAAGAGCACCACACAATCTTCGATGGATGCCTTGCCCATCACAATATCCTCTGCCAAGGCATAACAGGTGGGAGATCCGCAGGCACTGCAATTCAGCCCCGGCAGCATGGTGAGAAATTCATTGATTTGCTTCATCTTTTTGATGGCGGCTTTGATATCCTTATCCAGCTCCATGATGGGACGTGCGGAAAGCTGATCCACGTCAAACTCTCCTGCGCGATACATCGTCTCAATGCCGGAGAGATCCACTTCCGTGACATCCCCTTCTTTGATCATCTTCTTGATCCTGCTCATTGCCACAAAGGGATTTTCCACGTTCAAGCATCCGCCCACACAGCCGTTTGTACAGCTGCGCAGCACGATATAATCGTATTGATCCAAATAGTGGTCTTCCACGCGGGAGAGGATTTCCATCACATTATCGATGCCATTCACAGAGAGGGTGCGGATATCGTCACAATCCACCAATTCCGCTTGCACGCCGGAAAGCGCCCAGGTGAGCCCCTTGGGATAGGTATCTATTTCCGGGGGATTGTTTTGCAGGTTTTTGAGGTATTCCCTCACCCTGCCATAGATCATGCCAATGGAAAAGGCTCCATCCTGCAGGTGTTTATTCACCCCTTCCGGCTGATGCACCGCCGTCACGTGAGCCACGCAGGGCACTATCAGGAAGATACCCAGCTCATCATCCTGCAAATTCTTTTCCTTGGTCACCTTATCACGGATAAAGCGGGTGAGCACGCTCATGGGGGTTTCACGCAGGTAAAGGCTGGGCAATAGCGATGGATATTGCACCTGTATCAGCCTCACCACGGCGGGGCAATTGCTGGATAAAATGGGGCGCTTATCGCGGTTTTCTCGGATGTATTCACGGATTACATCTATCATAAATTCCGTGATGCTTGCCTCTTCCGCCACCTCGTCGAATCCCAGCTCCAGGATGGCTGCCTTGGCCACGGGATAAGAGATATCTTCTGTAAATTGTCCAAAATATGCCGCTGAGATGATGGCAACGCTATATTTATACTTGTTGATGGCCTTCAGGGAGTCGCTGCGGGGGATGATGGCATGGAATTTACATGCCGTCACACAATTACCACAATCTATACAACGCGTGGGATCCAGATATGCCTTGCGGTCTCTCACCCGGATTGCCTCCGTGGGACACACGCGCACGCAGGCTGTGCAGCCAGTGCAGTTGTCTTCCAGTATCTGGATGGCGTGGAAGTATTTATAGGTTGTATCAGTCATGGTATTTTAAAAGAAAATCAATAGCTCCACCGTTGTGGGGTTATTTGCTGAGGATAAGATATGCAGGGCATCGGAGTTCTTTTTGATATTGGGCAGTCCCAGCCCGGCTCCAAAACCCATTTCGCGCACCAATTCATCGGCTGTGGAATAACCCGGTATCATCGCCTGATCCATATCGGCAATGCCAGGACCTTCATCTTGAAAACGGATATGGATGAGATCGTCGTATATCAAACACTTCATGATGCCGCCCTTGGAGTGGGCAGCCACGTTGATTTCCGCCTCATAAGCGGCTACGGCTATGCGGCGCAGGGTATCGGAATCCACGCCCAAGCGTTTCAAGAGATTCTTCGTTTCCGAAGCCCCATTGCCTGCCGTGTTAAAATCCTTTTCCGGTACGGGGAATTCCAGCTCCAGCTCTGCTTGGGGAGGCTGGGCAAAATACCCTTTTACGGCTGCCTCAAAACGGGGCTCTATATGCCAGAATTCATTCATAATCAGATTTTACAGCTACGCATTCCTGCGTTATAAAGTATTCCGCTACAGCGGTAAAGGGTCATTTTGGTGCATATCAGGGGCAGGCCGCGCTCGCGCGCCATTTCCACGATATCATCCAAAGGCTGCTTGCCACGCACAAAAATGATGGCAATCACATCTATCATATCGCTCAGGCGTATTACTTGATTGTTTGTGAGCCCAGTAAGCAGCAAGGTGGGTTCCTTGGTACACATCAGAATATCGCTGATCATGTCCGAGGCAAAAGCACAGGGCACTTCTATCTCCAAATCCGTATCCGGAATGAGGACTTCGCCCTCTAAAAGTTTTACGATCTCATTTAGGGTCATTCCACTTCACCTATATTATTTGTATGGAGACAGCTAAGTAATAGGCTGATTTACGTCAAGGAAATAGTTGCATATTCTGAAAAATTGGCTTTCATCATCCCTCTCCTTCCTTATTAGCCACCCTTGCCTCACCCTTGTCTCACCCTTGCCTTGACAAAGGAGAGACAAGGGTGGCTAACAGGGAAGAAGCAGGTTACACAGTGGCAGAACGCTGCTACTCTGGTCTCTGGCCTCTAACCTCTGGCGCTCGCGAAGCCCTGTTCCCTGCCCCCTGATCCCTAAAAAAAAGCGGAACCGAAGGCTCCGCTTTTTTTAACAAACTTTAGTATGTATTACTTATTCATCACCATCTTCTTGGTCTCGCGATAGCTGCCAGCTTGCAAGCGGTAATAGTAGATGCCACTGGGCACCTTGCGTCCGCTATGATCTTTTCCATCCCAGACGATGCTAAAGAGACCGGCTTGGTAGTGCTGAGCGGTAAAGCTTCTCACTTTTTGACCGCGAGTGTTATAGATATCCAGCATTACGGCAGAGGGATGCTGCAGGCTATAGCTGATGGTGGTGCTGGGGTTGAAGGGGTTGGGGTAGGCGTTATGCAGTCTATTTACTAACGGGGCTTCCGGGGCATCAGTCTCGTGACCCTCAAGGATCATGCTGATGGGTCCATAGAACGTAGATTCTCCAGTGAAGTCAACGCTCTGTAGCCAGTAAAAGAATTCACCTTCCTCCTGTAGTTCTTGATCTTCAAAGCAGTATGTTTGCTGTTGTGAGGTGTTGGTGGCGTTTATCAGGGTTTGCAAATCCAGGGCATTTGCAAGGTCGTCTTCCTGATTGCGGAAGATGCGGTAGCCCAGGCAGTTGCTTTCGGTTTGGGTAACCCAAGTGAGGAGTATATTTCCGCGGGGATTGATGGCAGCGGTAAAGGAGGAGAGGACTACGGGGACGGTGCCACCAGAGAGAGGATCATTCAAATAGTCTTGGGCGACTACTGGATTATACAGATCCCAGTGATTGGCATAGAACTGCTGATTTCTCATGTGCGGTTCATAGTATGATATACCTGATGTTTGGTTGCTATCCTGAATCCTTATTTTGATATGAAAGAGGGAGGCAGGTGTGGCTGGCAGAACACTTGCAAGTTCTTCTCCTTCTATTACATACTCACAGCTCACAAACAATCTATTTAGATCATTATCATTTTGGTGGATTCTATAAAAATACTGAGGTAGCAGCGTACCGGGTGTAATCGTTACATTGCCGGTCTGCTTGATACTTTCACCAAAAGCATCTGAATTATACCATATTAGGGCTTGCAATTCGGCAAACTTGGTTGAATCATTGTCTCCATGTATCATTACATCAAATTCATAATAACTCTCTCCTTCACTTTGCGTGACTTCGGCATTGGCAAAGGTGAAGTATATCCCAATGGGAACAAACTGTGCCAAAACCATCGTGGGAATAAGTGCAAGTATTAGAAAGATAAATCGTTTCATTATTTCTCCTAAACATCTATGGAATACGAGATTGGCTCCCAACATTGAGACGCCAATAAAAGTTTAAGTCCGAGTTAAAGACCCAACCATCCAAATCGAAATCAGCCGCATGGTAGCCGAAAACTGAGCCAGCTTGCGGCATCCAAAAAAAGTTTCTATCATTGTTAAATATTTGTCCATCCCCGTCAGCATCTCCTGCAAACAGGGCTAATACTCCATCTGATAATTGTTTTGCTCCATACCCGGGAGGTCCGTAAATTGAACCTAAAACGGTGAGGTCTATCTGGGGAGCAGTCTCTGGGGTTATTGAAAATTCGTGTGATTGTGCAGACATAATACCCAAATGATTTCTATGTCTCACAATGATATAATAAGACGTTCCAGGTGTGTAATCGATTGCAAAGCCATTGTTGCCATCTGTATTTACCAGATATCCGTTATCAAGCAGGAAGGCATTGAAAGTGTGTTCTTCCTCTCCAGTTTCGGTAAGCCTCAATTGCACTTGCACCCAATCTACGATATGGCGTGGAGATACATCCGGAAGGCCTTCGATTTCCTCATTGTCATAAGGGGAATTCAAAGGCAGGACGTCTGTGAGCTCATAGCTCATCATGCCGTTGGAGATGTAGGGACCTTCCAAGAATACTTTGATGTTTGCATAGGCAACGCTATATACATCGGGCGTAGGGGCTAAGGTTAGTTTGAGGTTGGGACGGTTGTTGTTCGGTTGGTTACCGCTGAATACATTTGTTTGATTACTGCTGGTACTTCTTACATAGCGGTAGCCATTGGTGACAGAGCTGTATTGAACCGTGCCACTGGCAGTAGAAGAGGAATTTACGCCAAAAGCGGTATCCACCACGATGTTATCCACACCGTTCCAGGTGAAGGGCGTGCTGAAGGTAAACATATTCCAACCGGTTCCACTGGGCATGTAGCTGGCGCTGGTATAGACGGTTTGATAGCCATTGTCACTGTTGTTTATCCACGCAGATACATCTGTGGCAGTGGTGTGCCTCATGCGGATGATATAGTTTTCCATATTATAGACGGGCATTTCGGTCACGTAAAAGCCAATCTCGGTGATATCCAAAGGACCTTGAACACCGGCGGCTATCAATTCACTTGCGAGGTAGACAGATTGTCCATGCAGGCTCTTGAGATAGACGTTGATGGGGCATCCGTTGGTGGCAGATGTGCTGTCGGTACCAGTGCCAATAATGGCGGTATCCAACCATTCTGGCGTCACATAAACAGTGTTGGAGGCGGAGCTCTCGTTGG
>JAAYJN010000057.1 GCA_012522935.1 Candidatus Cloacimonadota bacterium
TGCCGCCATTGGATACACCAACCTTAAATCTCTCCAATCCATACTGAGCGGTATAGCTGCGAGCCCAGAAGTTGAAGGATTGTCCGGCTTGAGGCTCCAAAATGGGGCTGATCAGCCAGTCGTTATTTACAGAGGCTGTGGCTGCAAAGCAGGCTGCCATCTTGCTGCCGCCGTGTGCATCAAGTGTGGCAAGAGGAGGAGTGGTGGCGCTGGGGTTGAAGATGATATAAGCTTGGGCTGCATAGGCATTGGGCCAATCAGTTCCAGTCATACCATAAGTGGTGCTCTGATCCACGTCCACGGTTACCCAGGGAGCAAAATCAAGAGCAAAATCTGTATAAGTTTCAAAGCCATCTTCAAAAGCATCTGGCGGAGGAGGGGTGGTTCCCGGTGCCAACCAGCTGAGATGGACGTCACTGCCGCTAACTGTGGCGGTGAGGTTGACGGGAGGTACCAAATCTTCCTGTTCGCCGCCTTCACCATAGAAGAAGCTCATCTTGGGGAATTGACCGGTAAGCGTGCCAGCGGGAGGAGCGGCAGGATCATAGGTTTCGCTGTCGCTATAGGCATTGCGGGCACGGTTGGCGCCGATGGTCTGGCATTTGAAGAAGTCTGATGAGGAATAATATGCTGTATCCATGGGACGGTTCATCATCACCACCAAGTTGCCAGAGTTGTATGTGAATGGCGTTTGCAAGGAGATAAAGACGTCATTTTCTCCATTGGGGAATGCCATATCACCATCATAGACCAAGGTGAGCTGGGTGGATGGGATATAGCCATCGGAGAGGTCTGCCAGGTTTGTGGTTCCCATCCACACTTTGATGGGAGTGCTGGCGATATTGCTGGTGAATTGGTTATAGAGCTGGATGCCATTGATGGCGGTGCCAGCACTGAAGCCCAGTTCGTCTGCAAAATACAGCGATTGGTTGAGGGAGTTTTTCCAGTAGAAATCCAGAGGGAAGCGGGCATTTTGGTCCCCTTCACCCACGGTAACCACTTGGACACCTTCGGGCAAAACGTTAATATTCAGCGTTGCGCTTTGGTTGTTTTGCTCGATTTCGTCATTTGCCAACACCACTTCGGCGTACACAGTGTAATCGCCGGAAGCGATGGGAGTCCAGTTGATCAAAACATCCACGGTTGCCATGGATGCAACGGTGTTGCCAGCCACGGAAGTCAGTTCACCACCATCCACCTGCATCAGTTTTACCTGATAGGTGTTTTGGGTGGCGCTGCCGTTGTTTTTGACGCTGACAGTGACGGGCACTACTTCGCCTGCAGAAACGAGAGTTTGAGGAGTGGAGATTCCCACAATACCGAGGTCATTTATGATTTCTTCAGATTGATAAATGAAAGAAGTCTTGGGGAATTGACCGGTAAGCGTGCCAGCGGGAGGTGCCATTGGATCGTAGATGATGCTATCGCTAAAGGTATTGCGGGCACGGTTGTTGCCAATGGTCTGGCATTTGAAATAATCCGTACTGGAATAATACTCCGCATCCAAGGGTCTGAGGAACATAATCACCAGATTACCAGGGGTATAGACAAATGGAGAATTCAGTTGGATGGTGATATCATTTTGTCCGCTGGGCAGGGTGAGATTGCCATCATACACCAAGCTCATTTCGGAAGCAGGGATATAGCCACCGCTGAGGTCTGTCAGGGCAGTATTGCCCATCCAAATCTTGACGGGGGTGTCTGTGATATTGTTGGTGAATTGGTTATAGAGCTTGAGACCGGTGATGGTACCGGAAATAAAGCCCAGTTCATCGGGAAAATACAATGCCTGGTGCAAAGAGCTCTTATAATAGAAGTTGAAGGGCATCAATGCATTTTGATTACCTTCACCCACGGTAACGAAACCGTCAGGATGGGTGGTAAAGCTCCAAACGGGGCAGTCATCGGCATCACCAAAGTTGTTATAAGGCACTACCTGCCAATAATATATGGTTTCATGGTTCAGAGGGGTGGTGACTTCATAGCTGGTCACATTTTCCAAATCCACGTTGTCCAAGATATTGGTGGGAGGGTTGTTTGAACCGAAGCTAAGTTTGTAGCCATCAGGCCAGATATTGCCGGGCGCCCAGCTCAAGGTAGGCATCAGTGCTGCATAGTCACCGCCATCTGCTGGACCTACCAACACGGCTGCATCCGGAGGAGTGGTGGTGGGGGTAACAAGCTGGATATTGGGACGGTTGTAGCTTCTGGTTCCAACAATTCCAGCAGGGAAGTTGTTATCCTGGTTTTTGCCAACCGCCATATAATCAGGACTGGTGCTGGTATAACGGAAAGTGGGATAACCTGTCACATAATCGCCATCCCAGTTTTCAAAAAGAAATTCGATGTTCTGATTTCCATTCCAAACAAATGGACTGCTGAAAACAATGTAGAACCAACCTCCGCCGTTATAGGTGAGGTCGCCTTGGAAAAGAAGCTGAAAATCGTTGAAGTCTGGATGATCTGTATCAGCAGTATCATACAATCCAGCCTCGGTATGTCTGGCATACACACGCTGATCTTCCATGGTGTAGTTATTTGGCGTATTGCCAACGTAGAAACCGATGCCAGAGAAAGAGGCTGGTTCATTGAGACCAGCGGCATTGATTTCGCCTTGAGTGTAAATAACCTTAGTCCAGCTATAATCCCATAATCCATTAAATGGATATCCGGAAGCGGCTGATGTGCCCGTGCCTATCGTGTAGGCATCGGCAAACACAAACGCTGCCAATAGCAGGAGCAAAGTTGCGAGAGCGAGTTTTTTCATCGTATCTCCTTTTTGTTTTGTAAAACTTAATTTGCAGTTCTGATGTGAAAGGCAGTACTTTCCACGTCTAAGGCATTTGTTTAAACTCTTATAATAACAACAAATTTACTGTTGGTTCATTTAAAACAGGTCTTCGTTTTTTGTAAAGGATTATTTTTTGGTTAGGCGTGAATCCGTGGATTTGGAGGCGGATATCATGGCAATCGAGCACCCAAAAAAACCACTTACCTCTTACCTCTTCCCTGTTAACCACCCTTGTCTCTCCTTTGTCTCGACAAGGGTGAGACAAGGGTGGTACAAGGGAGGCTAATGGGCAAGGAGTGGCAAAACAAGCGTAAATCTACTTGCGTGGAGCAATGGATTGCCAGGCGGTAAAAAGCAGTTTGCCTCCCAATACTCCTGAAAAACCCTGGATGAGATTGGGCACCAAATCTGCCACCGCAGCCGCTTTGCCCAAGGAGGGCAGCAGCCAGGTGCCACAAAAATAGATGGTTACCATGATCAGTTCGCCAAAAAAGGGCAGGGTGATAGAGAGGACGATGTTGCGTCCCTTGCCCAAGCCTGCCACAAAACCCAATAAGCCTTTGGCAACGAGGGTGATGGGGGCAAAGATGGGGAAGCCAATCAAATCTGCCAAAGCGGAGCCCAATCCTCCAGCCAAGGCACCGCTGGCACTGCCTCCCACAAGGGCAATAAAGACTATGAGGGCATCACCCAGATTAAAATATCCGCCGGCGGGAACGGGAACCCTGATCAATAGTGTGCTTACCATCACCAAAACGATGAATGCCACGTTATAATACCACTTCACTATTCCTCCTTATGACAGGTTTGGATGCGGTTATCTATCAATTCGCCTTTGGATTCGGCTTGTTCCATCACTATCAACACCAATGCCAAGCTGCTTGCCAAAGCGCGGTTAAAACGATATTTAAGCCCTCTGGAAGGAATCTGGGCACTGGGGATCATCTCTTGCCAATAGCGGATTTGTGACAAAGATTGGAATGCTGCCTGGTAGAGGATTTTGCCTAAGATAAGGTATTTTTGCAGGTGGATATTGGAGGTGGATTTGAGTAAACCTTCGTAATCCACAAAAGATACGAACCAGCGGAATGCCAACAGCGAGGAAATGAGGAGTAGCAGGCGCGGCAAACCATAAGCCAGCCAGTAAGGTAGGGCGGGCTGATCCGCGGGAGCAAACCCCACCAAAATCAGGATGGTATAAACCACGAAGAGGCTGATGGCAAAGGGGGTGATTAGTTTGAATTGCTTGAGGGTTTTGCGCCATCCCAATTTGAGGAAGCAGAGTGCCAGAATCACAGCCAGAGCCACCCCTTGCACAGCTATCTGACGCAATAGAAATATGCCAAAGATGAGGCTGTGGGCGGCAAAACCGGCGATGGCAAGAGCGAGGCGGGCTTTATGCATACACCCTGCTCTGGGTGGAAGATATGGGCTCAAAGTGGATGGGACGGCTGCCTTGCAGCTCTTGATGGTGGGCACAATATATCAATCCGGCGGGCAGGGATAGCTGGCCAAGCCTTTGCAGATGATAGAGTTCATCAGCCACTATCCAGACTGGTTTGGGCTGCATCTGGTAAGTGTGATGCAGGTCTTGCAACAGAAAATCCACCATTTCCGCTTCGGTGTTGATACGGGTGCCTTTGGAAAAGATGGCAGCCCAGGCGCGCAGGGCTTGCAATTGGAGGTGGGTATCTTGTTCAAAATGCAAGAGCAGGGCATCTGTTTCTCTCAGTTTGGGGATTAGTATCTGGCTGATAAATGAGCTTTTACCGCTGCCATTGGGACCTTGCAGGTGGTAAAGAGCAGCGGGGCTGAAATGGAGATCGCACTCTATCTGGAGACTAAAGCTGTGCCAGAGCGGGTAGTATCCCTTGGAGATGGATAGCATCAGAATTCCTCAAAGTGCAGCTGTTTGCCGCTATCTTGCAAAAGCTGAAGGGTGTGGGCATATTTATCAGCATCCAAGGAGTGTTTGAGGTCCACAAAATGCAGGCGCGAGGCGGGGGAATAGAGCGCCAGACATGCCAGCAGGATTACCTTTTGCCCTCCTGAAAGTTGGCTGATGATATCCGTGGGAGAAATGGCTTTGCCGCTGATGGCGGTGAAGGTGGCAAGCAGCCTGTCCTGATCTTCCTCCCTGATATTATAGAGCAGCATCTCTTCCCACAGGGGACCGCTGCAGATGAGGGCGTGATTTGCGTTGGCAAATAAAAAGCCGATATTATTATCCATAGTAGAGACAAAAATACCGGCTGGCTGAGAATGTCAAGTGGCTTAATCAGTCAAATCTGGGGGATCAGCCAATTTCCCCATAAAGAGTATGGAACGGGTGGGCTTGTGATAGATGATATAGGTGAAGAGATGATCTGCTTTGAAGGTGGGGATAACGATTTCCATGGGGGGCATGGACATGGTTTCCATCGCTATGGCAGTGGCTGCGGCTGCCTCGGTTCCCTCTTCATTTACCTCTACAAAAGCTTTGTGGATCACATCTTTGATAAAGAGACCGGCTCCGCCTCTGGGATCGCGGATGCCGGAGAAATCTGCGGCAGCTGCGCTGAATGCAGATACCATACCCATCTCTTTCAGCTTGGTGGAGAGGTCTGGAAACATCAAATCCATCTTGAAGCGGGGGATGTGTACCTTCACTTCCTGCGTCCTGAGCTTGTCCAACCAATTTTTGAAGGAATTTTCGTCGATTGTGGGTGGGGTTTTGCTGTTTTCATTGGGCAAAATCACCAGCATGGCGAGGTCTTTTTCTGCATAAGGGAGATCCAAAACCTGGCAATCGGGGGTTTCCAGATAGCCGAAGCTGTCTTTGGCATACATCATTTTGACGGGCTTTTCCTCGCTGCGGTCTGGAGTGAGGTAGAAGGGGGCTTCGTAAGTGGATTTGGGGTTGAACTTGCGCAGCCAATCTCCCTTGAAGAAGATGGCATTCACCAACACCATGCCGTCGTTGCTGGTTTTGATGTGCTCGGGGCTCACCAGGTCTTTGATGCGCTGGTTTGTGCGATCCAGCACCCATTTGTTGATATACCCTGCAGTGCCCACGTGATCTGAGAAATCCAAGGATTCGATATCGCTGCCGTAGCTTTGTTGCAGCAGCTTGCGGTATTCCGGCAAGAGCAGGTCTTCGTAGGTTTTTGATTGGAAGAGACCGTTGGCAACGCTGAGGCTGGCTTTGCCGCGCTTGCCTATTTCGTTTAAAGTGGCATTGAGATTGGCAAATGCCAGGTGGTGGATATCATCATCCATCAAAAAGCTGAGGGCTTTCTTCATCTCGGCGCTGGTATTGCCGCGCGCTCCGCCATAAGCCATGGAAAGGGCGGTGGAGATGCTGTGGGGAGAGAAAAACAAGTTTTCGCCTTCGCTGTCTGCCATATTGTAAAGGCGAAAGGCGGATTCGCTGTTGTATCCGGCAAATTGGCTCATCAATTCAGGTTTTACATCCGGTTTTACAATCTCAATCGCAACCGGTTTTTGGATTGATCGTTTGCCAGTGCAAGAACAGCCAAAGGTTATCAGCAGCAATGCGGCAAATAACGGTAGTGCATATTTCATCGGGGTTTCCTCCTTGGATATTGTGTGATGTGTAAAGTACGGGCATTCGGATGGAATGCGATTTGTGCTAAGAGAAACAAAAAAAGCCGGTATCTTTATCCACCAAAGACAAAAATACCGGCTGGCTGAGAATGTCAAGTGGCTTAATCGGTCGGCTTGGGGGGATCTGCCAATTTGCCAATAAAGAGTATGGACTGGGTGGGTCTGTGAAAAATAATATAGGTAAAGGGGTGGTCTGCCCTGAAGGTGGGGATGATGGGCTCAAGAGTGGCAGCACTCTTGGTGGCCATTATCACACCAGTGGCTGCGGCGGCTTCCGTTCCCTCTTCATTTACCTCTACAAAAGCTTTGTGGATGATATCCTTGATAAAGAGGTCTGCTCCGCCCTTGGGATCGCGGATGCCGGTGAAATCTGCGGTAACTTCGTTGAAAGCTGATACCATGCCCATCTTTTTGAGCATATCGGTGAGGCCGGGGAATTCCAAATCCATCTTGAAACGTGGGAGATGAACCATTACTTCCTGATTCTTCAGCATACCCATCCATCTCTTGAAGGAGGTTTCGTCGATGGTGGGCGGGGTCTTGCTGTTTTCATCCGGCAATATCACCAACATGGCGAGGTCTTTCTCTGCATAGGGCAGCTCCAGAACCTGGCAATTGGGGGTTTCCAAATAGCCAAAGCGCTCTTTGGCATACATCATCTTGACGGGCTTTTCCATCTTGCGGTCTGGAGTGAGGTAGAAGGGTGCTTCGTAAGTGGCTTTGGGATCGAACTGACGCTGCCAATTGCCCTTGAAGAAGATGGCGTTTACCAACACCATGCCATCGTTGCTGGCTTGGATATGATCGGGGCTCACGAGGTCTTTAATGCGGTTGTTTGTGCGATCCAGCACCCAATTGTTGATATATCCAGCGCTACCAACGTAATCCGAGAAATCCAGGGATTCGATATCGCTGTCGTAGCTTTGTTGCAGCAGCTTGCGGTATTCCGGCAGGAGCAGCTCTTCGTATACCCTTGCCTGAAAAAGGCCATTGGCTACGTTGAAGCTGGCATTGCCGCGTTTGCCTATTTCGTTTAAGGCTTGATTGAGGTTGGCAAATGCCGGGTGGTGAAGATCATCTTCCATCAAAAAGCTGAGAACCTTCTTCATCTCATCGCGGGTGCTGCCGCGCGCTCCGCCATACGCCATGGAGAGGGCGGTGGAGATGCTGTGGGGAGAGAAAAACAGGTTTTTGCCTTCGGTATCTGCCATATTGTAAAGACGGAAGGCAAGCTCGCCGTTGTATCCGGCAAATTCGCTCATCAGTTCAGGTTTGAGAGTGGGCATCACATGTTCATTATCAAGCGGCTTTACTTCGTCTGCAATCTGCTTTTTACTGTTGCAAGCGCAACCGAGGGTTATCAGCAGCAAAGTGGCAAGTAGCGGTAGTGCATATTTCATTGGGGATTCCTCCTTGGATATTGTTGGATGCATAAAATAAGCGGGTCAAATCAAGTCAATGAGTTTTTGGTTGTTTAGTCTTTTTAAGACCTGCTTTTACCTTTGATACTATCAAAAAGGCTTGTTCCTGCAGATAAATCGGCTAAATTGTCTTTTATGAAACGAAACAAGCCAGAGGCAACGCTGATATATCCGGTGTTTATACCCATGCAGGGATGTCCCATGCATTGCATCTATTGCGATCAGTATCAAATCACCGGAGAGGCAGAGCAGGATGGGGCGGATGTGGCAGGGGCGCGTGAGTTTCTCCTGCGCAACAAGGGGCGCAAGCGGCAGGTTGCATTCTATGGAGGCAGCTTCACGGCGCTGTCCCAAAAGCATCGGGAGCGACTGATCCAGCCTCTGTGGGAGGCTTTGGATGGGCATTGCTCACTGCGCATTTCCACACACCCTCTTTATATTGATGAAGGCATCCTAAGATGGTGTAAGGATTGGTGGATCAACACGATAGAACTGGGGATTCAGGATTTTAGTGATGAGGTGTTGGCTGCCGTGGGGCGAGGCTATGGCTTCCAAGATGCCAAACAGGCTGCCCTGATGGTGAAGGAACATGGCTTTGAGCTGGGCATCCAATTGATGCCGGGTTTGCCGGGCTGGACTATGGAGAGTATCCGGCACAATCATACTGCTGTGAGGGCCATCAAGCCGCATCTCTTACGGATTTATCCCTGTATTGTGATCAAGGGCACTCCGCTGGAAAGGATGTGGCAGGAGGGGCGATATCAGGCTTTGGAATTGGAGGAGGCATTGGCGCAAAGTGCGGATTGGCAACAGCTTTGTGATCAGGAAGGCATCAGACTGATCAAACTGGGGATTCCCTCCAATCTGGCACCCTCGGAAATAACTGCCGGACCCTGGCATCCGGCTTTTGGTCAATTAGTGCAGGCAGAGCTATTGGTTCGCTCTTTACAACGTCAGTACTCCCCAGGCTCCACAATATTGCTGGACAAAAATAGCTGGAACTTGATAGTGGCACACAAGGGATTTTATCATAAGATCCTGATGAACAGAATGCCGGGTTGTATCCTGGTGCGTCAATGACAGCAAAGACACACAGTGTGTAATTCGTCTCCTAATAATGGAAGAAAACTTATGAAAAGACTTGTAATGATGTTGATACTGATTGCCGGATTGCTGGTTTCCTGCAATATAAGCAAGCCAGTATTGCCTGAATGGGATGTGACGCTTAATATCCCTTTGATCAGCAGATCCTTTTTCGTGTCAGACTTGGTGGATAGCGTAAATATCATCACGGATGACAACGATATCCTCACCATCACCGGCAGCGGCAGCATGGAATCCCCGCCTTTTGGACTGGTAAGACTTTCAACTAATATAAGCACCAATAATATCCCCCTGGTTTCCGGCATCAATGCTGATATAGCGCTACCCTTGTTTGATTCTGCAGGAGAAACCGACGTCAGCTATGGGGAAATAGCCACCGGAGTATTGAAAACGATGTTTGCCGACATAGCCCCGGAAGTTACTCTGATAGAGCTCAGCATTGAGGAATTTAGATTCCCCAATGGAGAAAGCTTTAGCATCTCCTATCATGGTGAAAGTGGCTGGCAAGAGCACTCCTTGGCGTCCTTGAGGATAGGAACCATAGATTCTGGAGTCATCGTGGATAGCCTGCATTTGAGCGTGAGAATATTCTCCTCTCTGCCGGATAAAGTGCCCGTTGGCAACATGAGCCTTGGCATCACAGAGCCTATTTGCTTCCGTGTGTTTCAAGGCCACCTGCGGGAGAGAACGGTGTGGCTGGATGAGGAATCCACCTTTATCGATATCGAATATCCCTTTGGCATAGAGGATGCCATCCGTCTGCAAGAGGCAAGCCTCAAGATCTACATCACCAACGAGCTGGGGTTCCATTGCACCTTCCATGGCAGCTTCTTGGCAGAAAACAGCCGCACCGGCGAAAAGCTGAGCATGCCCATCCTGGATGAAAACGACAATCCTTATACAATAAACCCTGGCACCTTGGCGGGACCCAGCTTTACAGAATTGATATTCGAAGATAATATCTCCCGGTTGTTTCAGATAATGCCGGATAATATCTCCCTGCAAGACGCTAATTTCACACTGTGTTGCGGCACCGAGGAAGAAGTTGGCAGCGTGCGCGAGACCGATAAGATTAGCCTGCGCTACCAAGCGGATGCCCCTTTTATCTTTGAACTGACTGAATCCACCATTGCTCCGGAAAAGCCCATGGAGCTAAACCTCTCGGACGAGCAACGGGATTTGATTCGCACTTATGCCAATGATGCACATCTGGGGCTGATGATAAAAAACAAAATCCCCCTGGGTTTCACAGCCAATCTCTATTTTGGAGATACTGATACTATAGATCATGAAGACAGCTCCACCTATCTGATACACAAGAGCCTCCTCTTACGCTCAAACAAGTGGGTGGAGGAGAATCCCACACATCCAGATTTGACACAGGACGGATACCAGCTGTTCAATCTCTCCCTCTCCCGCGCTGAAATGGAACTCTTCAGCAATGCCGACCTCCATCTGCTGTGGACCTTCAATTTTGACAATAGTGGCATCATCACCGTCACCGCTTCCCCAGCAGATTATATCCATATAAAGAGCATGATGAGACTGAATGTGCGCATCAAGGAGGATATGTGGGACGACTTTTAATCCTTGGGCTTATCCTGCTCCTGACATTGCCTCTGGTGGCTGGAAATAGCGCCGGGCTGCCCATCTTCTTTGCCGATAGCTATATGCTGCGCGCACGCGGTGTGGAGGCAAACTATTGGAATCCAGCACTATTGAACCGGATGGGCGAGCTGTGGTTGCCTGCCCTCAATACCGGCATCTCTTTCAACAACAACGCCCTTGACCTCAAGTATTACAACCACATCATGGATAATAAAGAGATTACTGAAAGCGATAAGGAAGAACTGCTGAACAGGATGGGCGGCCGCCTGAGGTTCAATGCCAAGGTGGAAAGCAGTATAGTTGGATTCTGTATGGGAGATGCGGCGCTTTCCTCCTCCTTACACTTGTTTGGCAAGGCAAAGCTATCCCAACGCTATCTGGATCTCTTGCTGTATGGCAACGAGGAAGAGCATTATGAATTCAGTAAAAAAGACACCAACGTGGAATCTTTGGGATATATAGATTTGACTGTGGGGATGGGAGATATCCGTCTGCCGCTGCCCGAATCCATCCCTGATATCAGGTTTGGCTGGTCTGGCAGTCTGCTGTTTGGCGTGGAAGAGCTGGATACAGCGCATTACAGCGGTATCTTTACCTCCAATTATGATGGTCTTTCGCTAAAGCAAGATGTTACCCTGCGTGCCTCTGCCGGTGGGTTGGGCTTCAAGGGCATGATTGGCTTGGCATCAGAACCCATCCAAAACCTGCATGCCGGCATCACCCTGGATAATATCTTGGGTGGCATCAGATGGGGCTTGATGCGTGAAAGCCTGCATTATAGCATCTCGGCGGAAAACGTGTATATTTTAGACCTGGATGATGATGACAATGATCTCTTTGAAGTGGATGAATGGGAAGAACAAGCCGATCCATTCACCACCAAGCTGCCCATGGAAATGCGTATGGGATTGCTCTACAGGCTCAAATTGGTGGATTTTTCCATAGATTATGTGCAGGGGTTTGGTGATTCCGTAGTCACCTCCAAGGTAGGTCGTGTCAGCTTTGGGAGTGAGTTTTCTCCTTTATATACCCTGCCAATCTATTTCGGTTTTTCTCCCGGAAACAGCGACGGTCCCTATCAAGTTGCTTTTGGTCTGGGATTACGCACAAGGGTTATAGCCTTGGGTCTTGGTGTGCAATCCTTTGGCTCCCTCTTCCCCTCTTCAAAATCCAAGGGCATAGCCACGGCGCTATCCCTGCGTATTAAATACTAATGACCGCATTGATTATCCTCCTGGCAGTATTATTGTCTGCCTTTTTATACCATCGCAGCCAGCCCGCACAACCCAAAAGCCGCATCTGGCTGCTTGCCATCCTGCGTGGCATCACCCTCAGCATATTGCTGCTCTTTATCTTCAGCCCCACCATCCGCTATATCCAAAATCAAGTGCAGCGCCAGCAGGTGATCCTGCTCACAGACACTTCGCGCAGCATGCACAATGATGGCAAGGCGGCATGGATGAAAGACAAAGCCAAGACCCTGGAGGAGCGCTACAAGAAAGCTGGCTACAAGGTAATCAAACACCCCTTTGCCTCCGGATTGGAGGGAAGCGCAGAGGATACCCAGCTGGCTCCAGCCCTCAAGGAACTTGCCTCCCGCTATGATCTCTCACGAGTGCAATCCCTGCTGCTCTTTTCAGATGGATGGCTGCGTGATGAAGACCTCAGCATAGTGCGCCAATTGGGCGTGCCGCTCATCCCCATTGCCGATAGCAGCAGTGCCCTGCAGATGGATTTGGCGGTGGAAAACCTGCGTAACAACCGCCACGGCTATCGCGGAGAACCCAATCTCTTCAGAGCCACCATCAGTTCCAAAAACTACAGCGGACCCGCCACCGTCACCCTCAAAAGTAGTGGCGGCACCCTTGCCACGAGGAGCATACAGCTCTCCGCGGATGATTCTCAGGAAGTGGAATTTACCCACCGCTTTACCACCCTGGGCTTTCACCCTTTGCGCGTGGAGGTGAATGCCCCCAACCTCCGTGAAAAGGAGCTCTCCAACAACCACTTCCCCGGTGCCATCGATATCTTGGCAGAAAAGGAACGCATCATCGTGGTCTCGGATAAGGCAGGCTGGGATAACAAGTTTATCATCGATGCCATCGCCACCAACAGCCGCTGGCAAAGCCAAAGCTATGTCCTTCAGGATGGTCAAGTCAGGATTGGGGAACGCACTGTTGCCGATTTTGGCACAGCGCGTGCCGCCGCCATCGTGGTGGTAAATAATGGAGAATTAAAGCCCGATGCCCGCCTGCTGGCCCTCTTGCGCAATGCCCAAAAATCAGGCGGAGGCATACTGTGGCAGGGGATGCCTTTGGCTGAGCTTACCGACGTGTTGGCACTGGCTCCCTCCAATGTGGCATCCAGCTTTCAAGGCTTTCTCACCGTGAAACCCGCCGCCCAAGCCTGGCCGCTCTTGGATATCGATTCCTCAGAGCTGAAAAACATCCCTCCTCTCAGCTATTACTTTCTAAAAGCCCAACCCGGTGCCCAGATCTTGGCAAGCATAGATTCACATCAGGAACCCCCCGCTATCGCCATCAAAACAGGCGTGGGCAGGGTGGTCAATTTCGCCTTTTTGGATTTTTGGCGTTGGCAGCTGCAAAGCCCCGCCAGCACCTATCAACAGACCATCACCAATATCCTCACCTGGCTTTCCAACCAAAGCGGCGGCTCCTACAGGGCCATCTATGACAACAGCTATTTCCAGCACGAGCAGATTAATATCCGCCTCCGTGCCGAGGATGATATCCGTCAAAGCAGGCTGGATCTCAACCCTCGTCTCCTCATCAAGGATGCATCCGGCAAAGAGGTTTTCAGCGACTATATGCAGCGTCAGGAAGAGGATTACGGTGCCCATCTCAGCCTTGATAAACCGGGAGAATATAGCTTCTCAATCAGCGAGAGCGGCGGCAAAGGCAGCATCAACGGTTCCTTCAATGTGGAGGCGGGCTCCCTCGAAGAGCGTGATTTCCACTATAACCTCCCGCTGTTAAACTGGCTGGCAAACGAAAGCGGAGGGAGGATGATGAACCAGGGTCAGATTAAGGATTATCAGCCACCCATGCCCCAGAATCGCCAGCTCACCGTCACCCAGGAAATCCCTCTTTACCGCAAGTGGTATATCATCGCCCTGTTCTTGCTCTCATTTGGCGTAGAGCTCTTTTTGCGCAGGAGATGGGGTCTCTTGTAAGGATAGTTTTTCATAAGATAAAAAAAGAGAATGGTGGCAGCCGGGAAGGAGGAGAACACATGTGGCCTTACAAACCCTTTATCCCGGGCTATCCACCATTCTTGTTGTGTGAGGACCTAAAAAAGAATCCGCCCCTATTTCTTGCGAGGGGGCTTCATCTTGTTGGGGGGTTTATGATTACTATTGTGGTTCGGTTTCGGTTTTTGAGGGGGTTTTGGTTTGTTATAATGATGATTGGGTTGTGCAGGATAATAGTAAGACGAATTGGGATCCACGTTGTAATAGTAGGCTGTGGGCACGGGCTGCAATCTGAAACGATATATAGACGGGTTTTTCTCTGCATCTGAAGGATACCCCGCATTCAGCGGCACAAACACCCTTTGCACCAGCGGAATATAACCATCCTTGGTGATATACAAATCAAAGAGATGTCCGGCGATGCCTCCATTCCATACTATGTTTTGATTGAAATGCAGCGGATACTGCTGGGTGGGAGTGGTTCCCAGATAGGCGTTGAGGCCCAGAACGGTCACCGTTGCTCCAGCCGGTTCGGTCACTATCGAAAACGATCCAAAAGCGTTCCATGCTGCCAAGCTTGAACCTAAAAGTACCAGGCTTATGATCAAGAGCAGGCGTGTTTTCATCTTTCCTCCTATGAGAATTGTTTTTCTATACTCTTATACGCTGCCCCCACATAATACCTTCATTAGTTTTCCATCCCCCCATTATACTCTCCCCTCGCCCCCATCTTTTTTAGGTTGTTGATACATCCCTCTATAATACATAGGGATACGCGGGATGAAATGCGATAATCACATTCACCACTCCCTTATATCAGTATGCCTGGTATGTCGATATAAAAAGTATATAAAGTTTGATACGAGGAACATGTTGTGGCACATCACAAACCTTAAACATCCTTATTGCCCTTAGTTTGACCTCAAAATACAATAAACTGCCCTTAGTTTGCCTCCATAAATGCCAAATATTGCCCTTAGTTTGACTATGTAAACGCCAA
>JAAYJN010000163.1 GCA_012522935.1 Candidatus Cloacimonadota bacterium
TAAGCCCCGCTATCTGATGGGCGTGGGCACCCCCTCCGACCTCTTGAATAACATCGCCCGCGGCGTGGATATGTTCGATTGTGTGATGCCCACGCGCAACGCCCGCAAAGGCAGCATCTTCACCCGCCATGGCAAGATGATCATCAAAGCGGCACGCTATGAAGATGATTTTGGCCCCATAGACCCCCAGTGCGGCTGCTATGCCTGCCGCCACTTTTCCCGCGCCTATATCCGCCATCTCATCAGGATGAAAGAGATATTGGGCATGCGGCTTGCCACCATCCACAGCCTCTGGTTTTATCAGGAATTGATGCAGCTCACCCGCAACGCCATCCTGGAAGATAGATTTGAGGATTTTTTGGGGGAAATGCTGCCGGTGTTGGATAGGTTGATTTAGAGACCAGAGATCAGAGGCAAGAGGCCAGAGATTAGGGCGCACGCTGTGGCGTGCTTGGGGAACAGTGGACAGCGGACAGGGGGTGAGTGCTCGCAAGGAAGGCGGGCTGCGCCCGATTATCTGATGTGAAATGCCGTCTCTGGTGAGACTCGTAACGTATACTAATAGCAGGAGTTGACCTGAAATATCGTCTCTGCCGAGACTCTCTTGGGGAGCTCGCTGCGCTCGCGATGAATAATGAATGACGAATAATGATGGCAGTGTGTGTATTTTTAACCACGAATTAGTCGAATTACAAGGATTTCACTAATTCAAAATAGACTTGGCTTCAGCGAAGCCCTGGACTCCGACCTCTGGTCTCTGGCTTCTGGCCTCTGGCAGCAAGCCCCGCCTTGCCCATTAGCCTCCCTTGTACCACCCTTGTCTCACCCTTGCTTAGACAAAGGAGAGACAAGGGTGGTTAACAGGCAAGAAGGCATAAAGCATGCCCTCATTACATACATAAGCCCATTCATCAAAAAATACCAAAGGCATGGTTTTTATAACCATAACAAACAAAAATATAATATGAAATTATTATTAACCTGAATTTGCAAAATTATAGCTTGACAAATATGTGCACACCTAAATATAAGGCTCTTGTTTTGTGCTAATAAATTTAACACTATAGCTTAACACTAATTATTAAAAATCAAAATTGAGAGGCAATACAATGAGACATAGGCTTTCATTAGTTTCATTTCTTTGCATCAGCTTGTTCATCATAACAGGCTTGAGTGCAGTAACAGTCACGGTAGGCACGGGTACGGGAACAACCGATCAGATGCCTATCTCTGCTGCAAGCAGGTATAGCTATACCCAGCAGATTTACACCAAGAGCCAGATCGGTCAACCACTTGGCGGTTTTATTACCTCCCTCAGCTTTCATTGCAGTAGCTACACATCATTTAATAACAGCAATAGCTGGGCAATCTATATGGGTAATACCTCAAAGGCCAATTTTTCCAGTACAACTGACTGGGTGGCTGTCGCCAACCTCACTCAAGTATTCAACGGAAACGTCACTTTTGTAAGTGGTGGCTGGATGACCATCAATCTCACTACTCCATTCTATTATGATAACGTGGCTAACCTGCTGATCGCAGTGGATGAGAATACATCCGGAAACGCTGGCGGTTCCAGAACCTTCAGCGCTTTCACAAGTACCGCCAATACTGGCATCTATCGTTATGCAAACAACAACATAAACCCCAGCAGCCCGGGCACCGCCACTGGTAGAACGAATATCATCAATCGAATCATGTTTAACATGGATTTGGCAATTGGAGACCCTTCTTCCGTAACTGCCACTGCCATCGATGAGACCCAAATCAATCTCAATTGGACCAAAAACGCCAGCAATAACAACGTGATGGTGGCGTATTCCCTTGGTGGCAGCGTGGGAACCCCTGCTGATGGCACACAATATGCCGTTAATGACAACATCCCCGGTGGTGGCACGGTAATCTATAACGGCAGTGGAACTAACTTCAACCATACTGCGTTGTATCCCAATACCACATATTATTACAAGGTATGGTCTGTGGGGGATGATGGGGCCAAAGCTCTTGTCTATTCCGAGGGCGTGAGCGTGAGCGCCAAAACCCCGCTTACAGACTATCTTGTAAATCAAAACTTTACTGCCACCACATTCCCTCCCGCTGGTTGGACGCGCACCAGCACCACCCTCTGGACCAGGGTCAATATCACAAGCCCCTCTTTCATCGGAGGCGCCGCCCAGTTTCGCAGAACTACAGCTGGTAGTGCCAATACATCGCTGTTGATCACCCCTTCTTTTACCGTCCCCACAGATGAGTATTCCGTATCTTTCAGAATGAATAGAACCGAAACCGCCGGAACTGAGCAATTAAGAATATATGTCAACAGCCAACCTAATCTGACCGGAGCCACTCAGTTGGGAACCATCAATCGCAGAAACACTTTGGCGCCCACCGTGAGAGACCCCGGCTGGTACAAATACACCCTGGATTTCCCCGCCGGAAGCACTGGAACAAGATATGTGATCTTTGAAGGCTATAGCACCACTACAATTGCCATGCAGATTGATGACGTCAGCGTGTCCAAGATTACCAAGATTTTCCCCGTTCAAGAACCACGTTTTGTGGCAGAGTGGGAACCCGCCAAGGGAGCAATAGTTTCCTACGGCGGTTCCATTTCAGGACATGACGCTTTTGGTGTGCCCAATACCATGCTGGTGGATATCTCCAATGAAGGGAAGCTGTATGTGATCAGACCCAGCGGCAGTGCTACCGCATGTAACACCGCCTTGACAAACATGGGTGCCAACATGAGCAATGTGGAATATATCACCTCTCCTCTGAATTCATATTGGGTGAGGGATTATGGTCCCTTGACCATCTTTGATGGTAACAACAGCATGAAGTTTATTGATTTTGAATATAACCGTCCCCGCTACGATGATAACGGCGTGATTGCCATTATGTCAGACCATTTTGGTTATGACGCCTTCCCCATGAACTATGTGGCAACTGGTGGAAACGTGATGAGCGATAGCTATGGCAAAGCCATGTCCACAGATTTGATCCAACGGGAAAACCCCCTCGCGGTGCAGCAGGAAATTGATCAGATGTTTGTAGACTATCTGGGCATCAGCGAATA
>JAAYJN010000164.1 GCA_012522935.1 Candidatus Cloacimonadota bacterium
TCCACAATTGAGCCGTTTTTTGACCTCCAAATATCCTCATTATGAAGCTGATTTGAAAATCTGGACATAAACCTTAAAAAATCAATCTTACCGATAATGATAGCGTTTTCCAGAGCTAACTCTTTATGCACAGGCAGACAGACACGAACTTGAAAACTCAATTAAGTGGACAATAATACAACATAAATAACAGTAATCAATACAATTATAATTACAATAAGTGACTTTTTTGGGGGAATGCCTTAAAAAATATGCATTTGCGTTAGCGAGGTTAGAGGATGGACTACAAAGCGCTGCTAAATGAGCTGCTTAGCTCTTTAAAGATAAGCAAAAAAAAGTTTGCTGAGCAGCTCGGATTGTCCCAGGGGAATGTCTCAGACTGGTTCAATCGGCCCGGATACCGTCCCTCAATAAGCGCCTTGAAACGCATAAGCGATACGTTCAATGTAAATCTTAATTGGCTTGTCACTGGCGAAGGCGATATGTATATTGTTGCCCCTGCGCGCGAGGGAACTCTCAGCCGTTTTATTCGTCTCCCCATAGTGGGCGATATAGCCGCAGGTGCGCCGATAGAGATAATTCCGGATGAGGATTTGCGTTATATAGAGATATCACTCGATCTACTACGTTATCCACCTCCATATTTGGTATTCAATGTAGCAGGGGAAAGCATGAAGCCTTTCTTAGAGCCAGGTGACGTGGTGGTATGTAGCCAGGATTGGTGTGAAACAGATATTAATGGCAAGATAATGGCTTTTCGGACCTCTGATGGCATCACAGTGAAAACCTTGTGTGAAGACTACCAGCACAAGACAACCTGGCTTATGCCAATTAACAATCAGTACACCCCGACATGTTATTGCGAAGATGATGAAGAGATTGTGATGATCGGGATATTAGATTTGATAATTCGTGAAATTAACAGATAAAAAAGGAGAAAATCATGAAACGTATATTTCTTGTTTTGATCGTGTTCATTATGGGCAGCATTATGGTTGCAGAGTCAGTTGAAACCTCTAATATAGCCGCGTTTGACAGCAATAAGGGGTCGCTGATAATAAAAGAATATCACTCTATTGCATCAGTAAAAGGGTTGTATTCCGGAAAACTTAATATGGATGTTTTGTTTATGCAAGACGCCACGACTAACCGCACAATCAGTGGACTAAGGATGGAGGCAGAGGAAACAAAATCATACGGTGCGAGCTCAAGTCGCTCGCTCTTAGATGTTGAGGAAGTGGAGTCCCTGATTAGCGCCCTGGATTATTTGATCCAGGCTAAGACAAAGTATGGCACAGACAAACAACAACCATACCGCGAGCTTGAATATAGTTCAAAAGATAGTTTTAAGTTTGGGGTTTTCATAAGCAAGGCAGAATATACTTTGTTTTCGACAGTAGGGCGAATAGGCTCAACAACAATATTTCTTAAATATGACCAATTACCGCAGATTAACCAGCACTTAGTGTCTGCACTTGCCAAATTAAAGGAATAAGCCTTGTATTAAATTGACGCTGGTTCGTAGCCTGTTGAAAGGGGATCAGCGTAGAGAAGCGGGGAGAGAGGCGAGTAATAGAATAAATACTGTCGCAGCCTTTGGCTTGCTTTTTTGACATTTTTTGTGCCTGTGTAAGTTTGTGCCTCATGGCACAACAAATAGTATTCCGCATTATTCTGGATGAATCCGGCGTCAGCCAAAAGCTGAAGCGCATTACGGATGAAGCCGAAATCGCCCGATTAAAGATCGAAGACCCTGCGTCCCTCTATATCCTTTCTGCCGGAGCCCATTCCGAGCTCCAGGCCGTTCAGGTGGAGGCGCAGGATGTGAAGCAAAAGGTGGAAGAACCAGCCGAGGTGAAGGTTAATGCCACCCAGGCACTTGCCACCATTCGTGATCTCACCATCGCAGTCCAAGGCACCATCGCAGCAGTCAAAACCCTCATCTCTTCCATGGGCAGCCTCATGGATTCAGCCCTCCAACAGCGCCAGGCGGAAAAGCTCACCGGTATCGCCTTCCGTGAGTCTGCCGACAGCATGAAGGAATTTGCCTCTGCCATGCAATCGGTCACAAACTACGGCGACGAAGCCCTTTTGCCTCTGATGGCAAGATTGGCACAGACCTTCAATCTCTCCGCCTCTGAAGTGAAGCTACTCACTCCCGCTTTGTTGGATTTTACCGAAGCCAACAAAGCCGCCGGGATGAACCTGGAAACGGCTTTTAACCTCTTCGGTAGAGCCCTCGCCGGCAACACCACCATGCTCTCCCGCTATGGCATCCAGCTGGACGACACCCGCCTCAAAACGGAGGGCGTCGCCTACCTTGTGGAAAAACTCAATGAAGACTATGGCGCCACCGCCGAAGCCCTTGCAGATTTGCGACTCCAAAATGCCAATACCTGGGGCGACATCCAGGAAACCCTCGGCTCCTTCATCGACACCATCGTGGAGCCAATACTTCGCGGATTGAAGTGGATTATGGAAGGCTGGCAAAGCCTCTCCACTCCCATGCAGGCGATCATCGCCGGCATCGTCCTTGCCATCCCCGTCATCACCACCCTCACCGCCACCATCGGCACCCTCACCGCCGCTTTTGCAGCCCTCAAAACCGTAATGAATCCCGTTGCCGGCCTTATCTCCGGTATTGCCGCCGCCACTACTGTCGGGGCCTTCGCCTATGCCGCCTATGCCACATCCACGGATGACGCCACCAATGCGACTGATGGCTTCGCAGACACCCAGCTCTCCGTAGAAGAGGTAATCCGCAGCTCCAATCGCGAAATCTCTGTCCAGGCAGAAAAGTTCGAACTCCTTGCCAACCGCCTCTTGGAGCTTCGCTCCTCCACTTCACTCACCCGTCAGGAAAAGCTCGAGCTCCAAAACGTCATTCGCACCATGAACGCCGAATATGGCGACCTCCTCCAAAACATAGACCTCGAAACAACCTCCTACGAGCGACTCCGCAATACCCTTCAGGGCGTCTCTGAGAACCTCCTCAAAAAGCAGATTGCCGAGGTGTATGGTGAAAAATACCAGGCGCAGATGCGGAAGGCTGCAAAGCTCCAGGTGCGCCTCAACGAACTTGTAGAGACTGCTCGGCAGAAACAGCTCCAATTTGCTGAAGAGCGCAGGATGCTGGAGGGTGGACCCGGTGATTACAATAAACTCTCTTCCGAAGCTTTTCATTACCAACAGATAGCCAACACCCGCGTCGAACTGGAAAAAGCAAAGGAAGACCTCGAAAAATTTGCCGTTGCATACCAGCAAGCCATGGACGACATCACCAACATCGTCTTTACCCCCTCTGGTGGGGGTGCCGCAGCTGCCGCCTCCACTGCCCTCTCCGAAGCCCAGCGGCTCATCGAGGAGCTTGCCCGTCTCCGTCTCTCCGAAACTGAGCGTGTCGAACAGGAGTACCAGCGCCGCCTCAAGATCATCCAGGACGCTACCGCCGCCGAATCTGAAGCCCAGATCACTGCCATCGCCAATCTCAACGCCTGGAAAGAGGACGAAGACGCCAAAATAGAGGAGCGGCACACCCAGTCCATTCAAAACCAATTCCGTTCAGACATTGATTATTACTCCAACCTCCAATCCCTCGGCGTCGCCTCTTACGATGCCCTTAAAGAGGCCATGGAGGCGTATTATGAGTGGGCTGTAGAGAATCTGCCACAAAAGGAGCAGGAGCTCATCCAGGCACAAATACAGGAGGCAACCCTTCGCCGCCAGGAGCAAGTGCAGGAGGAGCGCGACCGCGAGCTTGCCGAACTCCATTCCCTTCAGGATATCCGGGATGCCTTCCTCAAGCGCAATGAAGAGCTGGAAGGCAATTCCTACGATTCCCGTATTCGGGAGCTGGAGCGCTTTTATGAGCGCAATCACGACGCCATGGTGGAAGCCGGCATCTCTGAAATTGACATCGCCGAACAGAAGGAAGCCGCTATTCTCGCCATCAAAATGGAATACGCCGAACGGGGAGTGAAGGGCGTCTCTGGCATCCTTTCCAATCTCGCCGCCATGCAAAACAAGGAATCCAAACGCGGGTTCAAGGCGTGGAAGCAGCTCTCCATAGCTCAAGCAACAATCGATGGCTTGGCTGCTGCCAATGCCGCCTATAAGGCTCTGGCTGGCATCCCTGTCGTTGGTCCTGCTCTCGGTGTCGCCGCAGCAGCTGCCGCCCTTTTTGCCGCTGCCACCAATATAGACAAAATAGGACAAATGGAATATGAGCCCCCCACCGCTGCACGGGGTGGATATATTGAGGGACCCTCGCACGCGCGCGGAGGCGTTATTATAGAAGCTGAGGGGGATGAATATATTACCTCCGCCCGCCGTGTTAAAGAGCTGGGCAAGCCTCTTTTTGATTTCCTCAACTTTGGTCCTCTCACCCTGGTGAAGGATGCTCTCGATGACTTAAATTCTATTCTCGCACTTCGCTCCATGCCCTCCGGATCGGCAGCCACCTCAATGCTGGCTGATGGTCCGATCTCACAGATAAAAGGGACTATTGAAAGTCTAAAGTCATTGTTTAGCCTGCCTTTGGCTCCAGAGCCCGTTGAGCGCAGCGTGTCTCCGTCAAGAGAGGCGCCGGCTACTGCTGCTCAAACCCCAGGAAGTGCCTCTCAGCCTCTCGCAAGGGCAGAGATCAGCCCACAGCCTTCGAGGGAGACAAACACCATCACCCAAATTAAAGAGACTTTCACGGAGCTCAAAACATTATTTGTAGATGCCCTTGCCCCTCTCAAATCTATTGCATCCAATGCGCTGCCATCGGGCGAAGCGAGCCCCCTAATATCTAACATTCAACACTTAACTTCCAATTCTCTGGCTCGCCCCTTCACCGCCATCCAAGAGCTCTTCACCTTCCCGTCTGTCCCCCAGCTCGCCATTGCCCCGGCTGTCCAATATATAGAGCGTGGAGCGTTGCCCTCGCCCCATCCTGCCCTTCCCGAGCGCGGCAGCTATCCCTCCATTCCCGATCCCAGTGATCTCCTTCGGGAAATAAACCAAAACCTCCGGACCATTGCCGGGCTGATCCCTGATGAATTTAAGGTAGATGTCCACGTCGATCCCCTCGATCCCGTCGCCGTCTCCGAGCTTAATGACCAGGGCAACATCATAAGGAACCAACTATGAATCTACGTATAGAATTTTATCAGGGCAATACCGGGGCGGAAAATTACAACCAAACCCTGCACACCATTACAGACCCTCACTCTCTCACCCTCTCCAAACTCAGCCTCCAGAGTGTTTCCAACTATACGCGCGAGCCCAGGCGTTGTGTCTTTTCAATGTATCTGGATGATTTCCTGCGGGATTGCGTCCTCAATCCCGACCATGAGCACACCCGTTATATATCGCATTATGAGGTTCGGATATTTCAGGATGACGCTCTTATCTTCACTGGAATAATAGACACATCGGCCACCAACCACGATCTCTCCACGGATGTGGTTAAGATCACTGCTTATGATAAAATAAAGCTCCTTGCAACCTTCTCTGACCTGGAGCAATACTATAGCCTTTCAGCCGGATATTATCCCGTCTGGATACTCATGTATTATGCCCAGAATATCCAGCACACCATTCCCGTCCATATCCCCGTTTCTGCCTCTTTTACGCCGCCTCAAATCAACCTCGACTCTGGTGAAGCTATCCTCCTCCATAGGATTGAATTTGGTGAGCTCTTCACCGTCCCCCCTCCTTCCGGACAATGGACATATTCCGTGGACGCTACCGCCGCTCCTCACTTTGGTAATTTCTTTTATGGATATAGGATGGACGCCCCTAATGGTCAAGCTACCTTTATCTTCTTTTGCCGCTCCGTCCTGAAGCGCGTGTCGGCACACTTTGCTCCCCTCTGGCAGGCTCGCCATCAGGTAACTATAATCCGTATACTTAATGGTGTCTGCCCCGTCCGCTTCGATTATCGGCATGATACTAATTGGGAAGAGACCATGCCAGAACCAGAAGACACAGCATCTGAGGTCGAAGGCTTTTTTACGTCTCACGGAGTTGCTATGCCTACTCAGCCTTTGCCGCTTTCCGTCTCCAATTCACACCTCACATACACCACCGGCATGGAAGATCCATCCGGCATATTCAGCGGGAACTGGCCTCCCAACAACCTCGACCGCCTCTGGCTGGAAGTCTGCGCCCACGGCAACGTCCTCCCTCCCCGTATCCTCCCTGGTAAAGCCTATGAAGAATACTCAGACACCAAAACCAACACCCTGAATGCCCTTCAAGCTGCTCTTATGCTTTATAATGCCACCATCGTTGCTGCGCCAGACGGCACCCTCTCTATGCTCCCCAAAGAGAGGCTCTCAACCTCCACCACCAATATAGATAGCGACGATGTTATCTCTATAACTCAAAAAAGGGAGAATGCCCAGGAGCCAGACACTAAAACCCTCGATATCCTTGCGGGGGATACAGCTATCCTGCAAACACTCGTAAAAAAGCACCTGATGCAGTTCTTCACCCACCGCACACGTATCGATGTTACCATCGACAAAATATCCAAATACCCGCTCGATCTCACTTCCCAAATCCGCATCCAAAACACAAACTATCTCGTCACTGAAGTCACGCCAGACTTCATAAAAGACAACCAAAAGGTGACCGCATGGCAAATATAACTATAGAAGGATTCATCCTTTACCTCTGGACGCCCACCCGCATCCGCTCCCTGGCGTTCCCCACCGGGCAAATCAATTATACCCCAGAAACCAAATATAGGCATGAGGTACAAAACGCCTTCGATCCCACGATTCTCCACCGTTCTGGTAAATACTACGAAGACACCTTCCGCCTTACTGTGATCCTCACTCCCGTTGAATACCGGGACCTCAAATCCATCCTTACGGACGAGGGGAAGCTTTATATAGAATACCAGGCAACGCCCACCACCCGCGCTCAATACCCTGTGCGCGTGAAGTCCCTACCTGTCTGCCCGGATGATCTTCACGAGTACGTGGACCAAACCGACTTCGTCCTGGTCTCCACTTATCTCACCACACCGCAATATATAGATTTCGGCCTTACTGCCATCACCCAGGACGACGATATCATCGTCACACCTCCAGTCACCACCTGACGAAATAACAAAAAACATAATTGCAGGAATCAGTGACCTAAAACCCCAATTTGCAGGAATCGGTGACCCATTCCACGCGACAAAAAAACGAATTGCAGGAATCAGTGACCCAAATTGCAGTTTTCACTGACTCTTTATATGCACACTAATTGGCATCCACAAGCAATAGTGACTGGTCACAAAAACTATTGTTGACATAACTGGGCGCTTTATTTTTAATGTAATTGGAGCTTTTGAGAAAGATGGATCATGCTCAAACGCCTCTTTCTACTCAAGTATCCAAAAACACTTAAGGAGAACCTTATGTATTGCTCAAATTGTGGCAAGGAAACACCTCCCCAAGCATTTGTTTGCCCAAATTGCGGTGTAAGCCTCAATAACAATCAGCCCGTGCGTCAAGACGATTCCAAGGA
>JAAYJN010000009.1 GCA_012522935.1 Candidatus Cloacimonadota bacterium
TAAGCCAGGAGATACAACACTCCTTCCCTGTTAACCACCCTTGTCTCTCCTTTGCCAAGACAAGGGTGAGACAAGGGTGGTACAAGGGTGGCTAATGGGAGACCAAAAAAAACCGGGACCACATGGACCCCGGTTTATTATCAGTTGTTATCATTTTTTTGTTTATGCTTTTGCCAGCTCAATCCCTCTTTTGATAGCCGTCAGGTTTAGCTCCAAAAGGCCGGGATCACGGGCTTTCAGGTAATCGGAGAGGTCTTGCTCCATGGTCTCATATTTGATGATATTGGTTTTGCCTATCACCATTCCAATGGCCAGCATATTCAACACACGCTCGGTGCCTATTTCCTTGGAAATATCGTTCATAGGCGCAGATACCATTTTGATATCGGTGCGTTTGCAGCCATGCGGACACATATTTGTATTATAAATAAGGAGTCCGCCTTCTCTGAGGCTGGCGGCAAATTTATCGATGGAAGGCTGGTTGAGCGCCACCAATACATCGGGATAGCTCACGATGGGAGAGGCAATGGCTTCATCCGCCACCACAGCCATCACGTTGGCTGTTCCGCCTCTCATTTCAGGACCGTAGGAAGGCATCCAGGTAACGTGTTTGCCTTCTCTCATGCCTGCCTGGGCAATGAATCTGCCAATGGTCAGGACGCCCTGACCGCCGAATCCGGCACAGATGATTTCAGTCTTCATGATTTCACCTCCGCTCCCTTGTCTCTAAACAATCCGGGCTTAAAGAAAGGCAGCATGTTTTCCTTTGCCCACACCTGGGCTTTGGCAGGGTCCAATCCCCAGTTTGTGGGGCAGGTGCTCACAAATTCCACAAAGGTAAAGCCGCGCTCTTCCTTGTTATATTGAATGGCTTTTTGTACTGCCCTTTTGGCCTTCACGATATCCGCGGGGCTGAGGAGGGAAACCCTCTCGATATAATAGGGCGCCACCAGGGTATCCAAGAGTTCGCAAATGCGGATGGGATAGCCGATATCATCCACCTTTCTGCCATAGGGGCTGGTGGTGGTCTTCATATCCGGCAATGTGGTGGGCGCCATCTGTCCGCCAGTCATGCCATAAATGGCGTTATTCACAAAGAATACGGAGATGTGTTCACCGCGGTTGGCGGCGTGCACGATCTCAGCGGTTCCGATGGCGGCGAGGTCTCCATCACCCTGATAGGTAAAGACGTGCATATCGGGGCGGGCACGCTTCATCCCGGTGGCAACGGCGGGGGCTCTGCCATGAGCAGCCTGTGCCATATCAAAGTTGAAGAATTTATAGGCAAACACGGCACAGCCCACGGGGGCAACGCCGGTCATTTTGTTGATCAGTCCTTGTTCATCAATGGCCTCGGCTATCAGACGATGGGCTACGCCATGCATACAGCCGGGGCAATAGGTAAAGGGTACTGCGGTGAGAGACTGAGGTCTTTTTGCTATTACTTCCATTATTTCCTCCCTTAGAAACAAGCCTGCAGCTTTTCTTTGATCTCGGCAGGGGTAAACACGATACCGCCCACCTTGCCCCAAAATTCCACAGGCACCTTGCCGCTAACTGCCAGCTTTACGTCTTCCAACATCTGACCGGTATTCAGTTCAAACACATACACTTTCTTCACTTTGGGACCGATGGATTTGGCAATTTCCTCATAAGGGAAGGGCCACACGGTGATGGGGCGCACCATTCCGATGCTGTGTCCTTCAGCGTTCAGCTCGTCCACAGCAGAGCGCACCACACGGGATGCCGTGCCAAAGGAAGCCACCACTATCTCGTTATCATCATTGATATTATGAGTTTCATAGCGGATTTCATTGGCTTCGATCTGGTCATACTTTTTGTAGAGCTTAATCACGTGCTGTTCCAACACCAGGGGATCAATCTCCAAAGAGTTAATCTCGTGATGATGCTTCAGATCGCCATCCTGATTGGGGCAAATGCACCAATCTTCATGTTGACGTCCCAGCTCTTCGATTTCCTCATCGGTTTTGGGAGTCTTAAACTCCACCGGCTCCATCATTTGCCCTAACATTCCATCTGCCAGGATCATCACTGGATTGCGATATTTATCTGCCAAATCAAAGGCATCGGATGCCATATCGGCAAATTCCTGCACGGAAGCAGGTGCCAATACGATCAGGCGATAATCTCCGTGGCCTCCGCCTTTGGTGGCTTGGAAATAGTCTCCCTGAGCGGGCTGGATATCGCCCAAACCGGGGCCACCGCGCTGCACGTTGATAATCACACAGGGCAGCTGGGCACCAGCCAGATAGGATATTCCTTCCATCTTGAGGGATACACCCGGGGAGGAGGAGGAGGTCATTACGCGTTTACCGCATCCGGCAGCCCCATAAACCATATTGATGGCGGATACTTCGCTCTCTGCCTGGAGGAAGACGCCATTTACCGTCGGCATCATTTTTGCCATATACTCGATTAATTCACTCTGAGGAGTGATGGGATAAGCAAAATACAGCCTGCAGCCAGCGTTGATCGCCGCTTTGGCTACTGCTTCGTTACCTTTCATTAATATCTTACTCATCTTCCACCTCACTTCTCAACCGTGATAGCTACGTCTGGACATGTGTTATAGCACATTTTGCAGGCTATACACAGTTCCTGATTGAAACACTCGGCATAATGGTAGCCCTTGGCATTGATGTTTTCCGAAAAGCGGATAATCTTCTTCGGACATGCTACAATGCAGAGCCCACAGCCTTTGCAATAATTGGGGTCAACCGTCATTCTTGGCATGGTTGCGCTCCTTTCTGCGTTAGTTTTTTTACTGTTTTCATCATCATAATAATGCGGGTTTTTTGTCAAACCTTTTCTTTGCCTCACCTATTCCAATCTCCCCAAAATGCCATGGCTATCCCCCCAATATTCATGTTTTTCATTTCATCCATCCGCTCAAGTTGTGTAACATACCTTTTTTTGGATCAAATTCACACTCTCCTCAGCAATTTCACCCCTCAAATATGCCCAAACAGCCCCGGAGCCATCTCCCTATTACACAACACATTACAGAATAAAATGAGATTTTTAGCTTGACAATTTCCGCCGTGCATAGATATAGGCTCACAACCTAAGCAAAACAAATGGAAGAAATTATGACTAACCAACTTAAAAAGTGGATCGCTATTGCGTTTAGTTTTCATATGATCATTATCGTTCCTATGATAGCTGGAAGCGTAAGCGGTCTTGGCAGCGACGAAATCAGCCAACAGAATTCTGCTGTGCTTATCGATTCGCTACATTCTCAGGACCCTCCTGAACCCATACCTGCCGAAAGAATGGTCGCCTCCTATTATTATGGCAAATTCCATGGCAGAAAAACGGCAAGCGGAGAGCGCTTTGATCAATACGCCCTCACCTGTGCCCACAAAACCCTCCCCTTTCAAACCATCCTGAAAGTTACCAATCCCAAAAACGGCAAATCCGTGGTTGTTCGCGTTAACGACCGAGGTCCGTTCACCCGTGGCAGAGACATCGATCTCTCCTACGCCGCAGCCCAGGAGATCGGAATGCTCCAGGCAGGCGTAATCCCGGTGGAAGTGCAAGTAATTCCACCAGTTGAAACTTCCCAAGACGCAGTGGCAGCTGTCGAGTAAGTTTCCCTGGGATCAATCCTTCTTCGGGTGGTTTGAAGAAAGATTGATTCCAACATCTCTTCCCCCTCATCATCCCTTTCTCCCATGAGCGCAATTAAATTACCCATAAATTATTGCCCACGTGTGCAAAGCGCTTTAGAGGCGGTGAAGCCCATCGTGGCGCTGGAATCCACCGGGATCACACATGGATTGCCATATCCACAAAACTGGGCGCTCTTGGCGAGGATGGAAGAGCTAATCCAAAACTATGGTGCCACGCCAGCCACCATCATTATTTGGCGTGGCACAGCCCATATCGGGATAGGTGCGAAGCTCAAACAAGAGATTGAGGCTGCCCTTTCCGCCGCGGATTACCCCATCCTCAAGCTTGGCAGCAGGGAGCTGCCTTTGGCTTTGGCAAAAGGAGACAGCGGCGGCACCACCGTCTCTGCCACCCTGCAATTGGCACATGAAGCCGGCATCCGCGTTTTTGCCACCGGCGGCATAGGCGGAGTGCATCGCGGCTGGCAGCACACACTGGATATCTCCATGGATTTGGCGGCTCTCTCCCGATATCCCGTGATTTTGGTATCAGCAGGCTGCAAAGCCATCCTGGATGTGCCTGCCACGCTGGAACGGCTGGAAAGCCTGGGCGTGCCGGTAGTGGGCTGGCAAACTGATAGCTTCCCCATCTTTTACACAGCCTCCAGCCCATATCCCATAGACAGGATGGATACCCTGCAAGAGCTGGTCACCGCCTGGCATCTGCAACAATCCTTCCCGCCTCCACATTCCGGAATGTTGGTAGCCAATCCTATCCCCCAAAAGCAGGAGATACCGGCATCACAGATGGAGCCATTCATCACAGCCAGCATCCTCCAGGCAGAGGCTTTGGGCATCAAGGGCAAAAACCTTACGCCTTTTCTGCTTGACTATCTGGCAAGTGCCACAAAGAATGCATCCGTGGCTGCCAATTTGGCTTTACTGGAAAACAACGCCATCCTGGCAGCACAGATAGCCACAGCACTTTGACGCTGGATGGTGCGCCTGCCACAGCCCCGCATAATGCCGGGCAGCAATCCGCCATCCATTCAAAATAAGGAAGGAGAAGCCCCAATGATTACGATTGCCAAATTCGAAAACTTCTTTGAAGCAGAACTGGCCAGCAGCCTGCTTTTGGAAAATGGTATTGCCACCGAACTGTTAAATGTGAGAATGCTTTCCATGGCGCCGGGATTGGCAGGCCAAAGATTGCAGATTGAGCTGCAGGTGCCCGCCAGCCAAAAAGAAATGGCTTTATTGATTTTGAATATCCAAGATTCCATCAATCCCGCGGAAGAGCTACTCAGAGCTGAAGGTGCCATCCTGGAAGGCCATTTCCAGCTCACCTCCGGCAGGCACAGCGGTATGTATGTGGAGAAAATCCGTCTCCTCCAAAACCCCTCTGCTGCCAAAGAATTATGTGCCCAATTGGCAACCCTGCTTGCGGATTACGATATTGATTGCGTGGTGGGGCCTGCCTATGGCGGCATCGCCCTGGCATTTGAAGTGGCCTCACTCTTGGGCAAAAGCTTTGTATTTTGCCAGCGGAAAGATGGGCAAATGACCATCCGCAGTGGCTTTGACCTCAACGGCGTAAAAAGAGTGGCAATCGTGGAAGATATAGTCACCACTGGCGGCAGCGTTGAGGAAGTAATGGCCTGCCTCAGCCAGGGCATATCCAGCTCAAAGCCCCAGTCTGCATGGGGCGGATGTTTAAACCTAATGGTTAAGCCTGCGGGGGCTTGGAAAAACCTGAGGAGTCTGGCGCCAAGGATGGCCTCGTCGGCAGTGGTGAAGTGCAGATCAAGGGTCATGGCGTGGTTTCAGGAATGGGGGCTTTATCGCTGCTGCCCGGCTTTACAAGGGGCAAACCCTGGGCACACAGGGGGCATTGATCCGGTTCCCAGGAGGGGATA
>JAAYJN010000058.1 GCA_012522935.1 Candidatus Cloacimonadota bacterium
AGTATGAAAAGCTGGTGGATGTATTTGCCGCCTATCGTGAACCCGGAGACCCCACAGAGGCTCCCAGAATGGAAAATGGCAATAGAAAGGCATTGGGACGCTCCTTCTCCAGCGATATCCTGCGCGAGGAATCCATCAAAGAGCTGATCAATATCACCACGCAAACCACTGCCAGTTTCAGCCCCACAGAGTATCAAGAGTTTATAGCCAAGTATCCGGATAAAACTGCTATCTTTGGAAATCTGAAACTGGAAAAAGACGGCAAGATCGAGATTGACGTCACCAAGATCAGCGAGGAAGATGCAGAAGAGCTGGGACACACCGCCCACGCAGATCTGAAACGCATGACTCATAATATCATCTATAAATTTAAAGTTGCCCGCATCGGCATGAACGCCCAATCCGTAGCCCATATCATGATTATCGTCTTTATCATCCTGGGTAATATCGGCTACTTCATCCAAAAAGCGCGTCAAGCCAAACAGCAGTAAGGGAGGTTAACCATGACATTCGAACTTTTCAGTAACCTGGTGGGTGCCTTTTTCACCCTCGCCATCTTCTCGTTCCTCTACAAAGACAACCCCCTGTATCAGATGTCTGAACAGCTATTGGTGGGTATCTCCCTGGGCTATGGTCTGGTATATAGCTACGAACGTGTGTTTATCCCCTATCTGTGGCAGCCCATATTCCTGAAGCACCAATGGCCCCTGATCGTGCCCGCCATCCTGGGTATGTTTTACCTCTTGCGCTTTACCCGCAAGTTTAGCTGGCTTTCCCGCTATCCCATTGCCTTTTCCATGATGTCTGTGGGTGCCAGCGTGGCTTTGGCCATGCACAGCCTCATCCTGGTACAGATGCGCCAAGCGATGATCCCCATCGAAAACTTCAACCTCTTCCTGATCTTCATCGGCACCATCACCGTGCTGCTCTACTTCTTCTTTTCCAAAGCGCATACCGGCGTGTATGGCAAGTTTGTCTCCGTTGGCAAGTGGTATATGATGGTAGGCTTTGGCGCCTCCTTTGGGCTCACCGTGATGGCTCGTATATCCCTCTTGATCGGACGTATCCAATTTTTGGTAAACGATGTCTTTGGCAAACTCTTTTAGCCCAAAGACTACATTTTAACAGATTGGACTGTGGACATCTTGCCTGCAGCCCTCAAACCGCAGATGCAGGTTGATGAAGGAATAAGATAATGAAAAAGACAATGATATTGATGGCAACCGTCCTCTTGGGTGCGCTGATGCTGTTTTCAGGCGCATCCGATGATGCCTCAAAATCTGGACAAATCAAAGATTTTGTGGCGCTGGACGCTCCCCATGATGGTGGTGATGGCGTGATCCTAAAATGGACGCCATTGGATAAAACCCACCGCATTATCCAATATAAATTATACCGCGGGGTTAGCCCCGACACCCTCTTTTATTTCAATAGTATAGACGTGGATCCCGTATTGGGAGTGATCGGCAACGAGCTTACCTTTATAGATCAGGATTTCCAGCCCTTGTTCGAATTTGAAACGGCTCCTTCCAAGCTGAAAAAGGAAAAGCATCAACCGGCAAACAGCCCCCTTTATCAGGCTGTGCCCAGAGATGCCGCCCTCATCGGCAAGCTGGTGCCCCATTATCAGGTGCTGGGAGCCATCAATCACAAGGTATACTATCACCAATCCAAAAAGATAGGCGAAGGCGATGACACCTTGGCTGGATACAGACTCAATCAATTTGACTTTATCTATGCCAACCCCATGCCCGATAGCACCTATTACTACAGCGTGGTGGCTGTGAATGAGCGCGGCAAACACATGCCCGCGGCAGAGGTGGTATCCGTGATCCCCTTTGATAACCGCCCCAGCGATTCCGCCACCCTTACCGCCACCTTGATCCAAGATACCCATGAGATTGGCTTTGAATGGAGCCCTCCCGAATCTGGAGACGACCTGATGGCTTATTCCGGATGGCTGATTCCCAGGGAAAACGTGGCTCAATTCAAGGCAGAGCAGGAGCAGATAAAGGCTGCAGATGAGCTTCCCTTTGGCGCGTGGAAAGGTTATTGTGTGCCTCTCTTCCAGGCTGCTGCCGGGGGTGGCACCATGTATCAGAAGGTGGCTTTATCAGGTCTTGAAAGACCGCTCAACCGCCCTGTTGACAGCTATCTGCCCCTCATATCCTATCAGGATTATTCCGGCTTTGAAAACGCAGCCGTGGCAGATACCATGTACATCAGAAACTCCTCAGAGCTGCCCAAACTGCCTGCTTTTAGCGTGTGGGACAAAGAGAACGACAAGGGCGACAACCTCCTCATTTCCTTTGGCAAACCGGTGGTCTATCTAACCCAGGCGTCTTATACCTCAGCCAAAAAGAATAAACTCAAGTTTAACTATGAGGTGTTGGAAAACGAGCGTTACCCCATCGAACGCCTCAAATTCACCTTCACCGATGCCAATGACAAACCCATGGGCACCATCGTGGAATACTATCCTGACAAGCTGATTTATCTCAAAGTCCCGCCTGATTTTAACGGCACCAAGAGCTTCAAAGTGGAAACACAGGTAATGCTGCGCTCCCACAAAGGCAAATGGGAAACACCAGCCGCCACCCAAGACATAGAGTTTGAAGATGCCACCCGCCGCTATCTGGGCAAAAATCTCACCCTGAACGGCCAGCAGTTGGATATGGTGTTTTTGGATGTGCTCAGAAAGTCCAAGTTTGGCTCTTCCTACAATCCCGGCCTACGCTCCAATGGCATGGTGCGTGCGCAAGATCACCCCATCCCCTATCCGGATATGCTGTATAAACAGATCACCGGTTATGACAAGGAGTCCAACCGCCTGCTCACAGACCACAGCTTCCCCATCGACAAGGATGAAGAAAGCGGTGCCTACTTTATGGGCAGCATCTATCGTGATGTGTTTGATACCGGCATCAAGGAATCCAAGGCACATTTGGATAGCCTCAATACTGTATTGAAAGCTATGACAGCCGCAGGG
>JAAYJN010000059.1 GCA_012522935.1 Candidatus Cloacimonadota bacterium
GTATCCTGCACCTTGGTGCCATATTGCCCCATCAGCGAACCGGAATTCACTTGAATATACATATTTCGCTCCACCAATTTTTTGGCAGAGCTGATGCTTTTCATGATGCTCACATAGCGCTCTGCATGCGCCAATATCGGCTTGTAGCCGGCTCTTAAGAGAGGGAATATATTGTTGTAAAAATCCTCCGGCAAGCCGTTGAGATCGCTCTCGATCAATACATAATTGGAATCTCCCATACAGAGATTGAGCTTTTGAATATCCTCCAGACTATTGGGCTGCAAATACACCTCAAAGCCCGGCAACAGCTTTATCTTCGCCCCTGCCTCCTGCAACTTTTCTTGCAATGCACTCAGCTTCGTATCGTATTCCTCTCTGGAATAGTCATAATGTCCTCTAAAAAAGTGGGATGTCAGAAATGCGTGGGAGATGCCTCCGGAATCCATTGCCAATAGCTGATTTAGTGATTGCTCTTCACCTTTGGAGCCATCGTCGATATTGGGGATAATATGGCAATGGACGTCAATCATGGTTTTTACGGCAAGAGATCCTCTATCATTTGGATAAATTCTTCCAATGCATCATGGTTTGGATATGGTTTGATGGAGCGCCGTGCATCTCTGAGCAAGGTTTCCACTCCAGATTTGGCTTTGTCAAACCCCATCAATCCAGTATAGCTGCGCCTTTGTGCGGGCACAAAATCTTCAGAAAAATCCAGATCCTCACCACCCCGGCTATAATCCGCAGCTATGTTTTCGATCATCTTATAAGCCATGCCAAGGTTGTATGCATAGGTATTCATCACCGCCCGGTCGTTTTCATCGGCATCTGCCAAAAGACACGCAATATCAGCAGAAGCCTGCAGCAGGGCAACCACCTTCTTGGCATCGATAAAGCGTAATGTGGCAATCTTCATCACCCTGCGCTTCATCTCGATATCCACCAGCTGACCCCCAATCATCCCATAAGATTTGGTATAGGAAGAGAGTGTGCGGGTGGCTGCCAATGCCTTTTCAGCATTGGAGATATTCCCCAACATCTCAAAGGCAAGGGTATAAAGCGCATCACCGGCAAGGATGGCAATGGCATTATCCCACTTTTGATGAACTGTGGGCATGCCCCTGCGCTGGCTGTTATTCTTGATGGAAGGCAAATCATCGTGAATCAATGCAGCATTATGCACCAATTCTATCGCCGATGCAGCTAAGATGACGTCTGCCATGCCTTTAGTCTTATTCCCACTCTTCAATACCTCATAAATCGCCACCATCAGCAGCGGACGCCAACGCTTTCCACCGGGAATTACGGCATACCGCATAGCTTTTTGGAGTTGTGCGGCATTACCTGCCGTAAAAGTCAATGCTTGCTTCAAGCCCTGATCAATCAGTGCCATCCGAGTCTCAAAATACTTTTGAATTAACAAGATATATCTCCCAATTTTCAAACAGGCTTATCCAACCTATCGCTGCTATATATATTTAAGCGGCTAAAACTGTCAAGATATTTGTTCTCTTTTGCCACTTATTATTCTTAAATCCGCCCAAGTTCACACCTTCATGGATGGTTCAAAAACCAGATTTCAGCACAATCCCACCCAATTGCGGGTATCACAAATAAAGATTTTATTTGACGAGATTCGCCGCTCTGCCAGCTTGGTAATCAGATAGTTTTTTAAATAATAATTCTGCAGGTGCCAAATATATCCGTAACTGGAATAGTGCACCCCACCCCAATTATTGATGCCAAGGAGAAATGAAATGTTTAAAGATTTGGTGCTCAAAAACCGCAGTTATAGACGCTTTGATGCCACACACGCTTTGACTGAAGATACTTTGATACAATTGATTGAACTGGCAAGGATTTGCCCCAGTGCGGCAAACCTGCAGCCCCTGCGCTATTACCCCGTTCACAAGCCGGAAGAGCTGGAAATCGTGAGAGAAAACCTCAAATGGGCAGGATATCTGCGCTATTGGGATGGACCCTCCGCCCAGGAAAACCCCACCGGATACATCCTCATCCTCTGCCCCCACGAAACCTCCCGCTTCCACCACACCGATGCCGGCATAGCGGCTCAAACAATGCTTTTGGCAGCCGTGGAAAAGGGCTTGGGCGGCTGCATCCTCGCCTCCGTGGAAAGGCAGAAGGTAAGCCAGGAGCTAAACCTGCCTCCGGAGCTGGATATCTGCCTGGTAATTGCCATTGGCAAACCTGCGGAAAAGGTGGAAATCGATGAAGTTATCGATCCCGATGATGTCGAATATTGGCGTGATGGAGATGACGTGCACCACGTTCCCAAACGCTCTCTTGAGGATATCATCATCCGCCCTGAAACAGAATAGGGAACCAAGCTGAAAAGCTCTTTTGGCGCCACCTTCCAGCTGATCTTAGCCTCAGCCATCTGGGGCTTTGCCTTCGTGGCTCAGCGCAAGGGCAATGAAAGCATGCATCCGCTGCTCTTTAACAGTCTGCGCTTTGCCATCGGTGCCCTGGCGCTTTTGCCCTTTGCCATTGGCAAAACCAAGCCTTCCCGCCCCGTCAAAACCTCATGGAACTTGGAACTCTTCCTCCTGGGTTTTATCCTCTTTATCGCTGCCAGCCTGCAACAGATAGGAATGCTGTGGACAGGCGCTGGAAATGCGGGCTTTATCACCGGATTATACGTGGTCTTTGTGCCGCTGATTGGCATATTTAGAGGTCAAAAACCAGCCAAATTCATCCTGCTTGCCATTCTCTTTGCCGTCACCGGATTGTGGCTGATCAATCAAAACAGCAGCCTTGATGCCAGCTTTGGCAATCTCCTGGTCTTGATTTCCGCCATCTTCTGGGCATCCCATGTGCAGATGATTGACCGGCTCACCACTCGGCACCCCAGTCTGCGCCTGGCAATCTGGCAATATGGGATTTGCGCCACGCTCAGCCTGCTCTTATGGATGGCAACCCACATTTTGAATATCCTGCCCCACCAAACTGCCCACCAGAGCTTTTCCGCCGCCCTGCGCGCCGGCATCATCCCCGTTTTATATGGAGGGCTGGGCTCGGTTGCCATCGCTTACACCCTGCAGCTGCATGCCCAGAAAAAGGTGGCTCCGGCTCCCGCCAGCATCATCCTCTGTCTGGAAGCGGTGTTTGCCCTGTTTGGCGGCTGGCTGCTTTTGAACGAAAAGCTCAGCTTGCAATCACTTGGAGGAGCGGCAGCCCTCTTTGCGGCAATGCTGATCAGCGTGTTTAGCGCCCAGAAAAAGGCATCTGTTCAGCCAGTTTCTGATAACTGGTAACCCACTCCTTGCCCATTAGCCACCCTTGTCTCTCCCTTGTCGAGACAAGGGAGAGACAAGGGAGAGACAAGGGTGGTTAACAGGCAAGGTATGGGAAAGAGGCAAGAAACATTGCATAATCCTTGACAAAATACAGGGCTTTTGATTATGTTGTAATAACAAAAAATATGGGGAAAAACGCCATTATGAAACTGTTTGAAACGCATGCCCATCTTGATCTTCCGGATTTTGATGAGGATCGGGATGCGCTGATAAACAAATGCTTTAACAGCGGAATCGACTATATCATAAACATTGGTTTCAACAAAGAAACCTCGATGAACTCATTGGAATTGGCAAAAAAACATCTGCACATATTTGCCACGGTGGGATATCACCCGCATGATGCCACGGATTTTGATGCCGAAGTGGTGAAACGCCTGGCACGGGAGAAGGATGTGCTGGCAATTGGGGAAATAGGGCTGGATTATTTTCGCAATCTCTCTCCTTACCATGTGCAGCGCGATGTATTTGCCAATCAGGCACATCTGGCTGTGGATTATGACCTTCCCGTGGTGGTGCACAACCGTGATGCACACCAGGATTGCTACAAAATCCTCAAGCAGGAAGGGGTGAAGGATGCCGTATTCCACTGTTTTACCGGCGATATTATCTTTGCCGAACAGATATTGGAAGCTGGCTGGATGATGTCTTTCACGGGTGCCATCACCTATGCCAAATCTGATTTGGATGATGTGATCCGCATGATGCCCTTGGATAGATTCATGATCGAGACAGACTGTCCTTACCTGCCGCCTCATCCGCACCGGGGCAAGCGCAATTCGCCTTTGTTCCTGCATTTGGTGGCAGAGAAGATAGCCCAAATCAGGGAATGTACACCCAAGGAAATTGCAGAACACTCCTTTAATAATGCCATGCGTTTTTTCCGTGTGCCTCCCGATCCGGTGAAGCCCGCCCAGCACAAGGCTGGAAAGAAAAAACAACCAAAGAAAACCAAACGTTGAAAAAATAGGTAAAAGATGAAAAGATACATTGTTGTAATGGCATTAATTGCCGCCCTTTGCACCCTGAATGCGGGAAACTCCATATTTAGCTATGAGGGCTTTCCGGTTCGCTTTTATGGCAACGATATTTACGGACTCAGCATGGGCGATACCGGGTCTGCCGATCTGTATCGCTTCAATTCCGGTCTTGGCAATCCCGCCCTGCACAACGCTTCTCAGCGCAGCATCCTTGCCACGGGCATGATCTTTGGCTATACCCGATATCAATCTGAGGATAGCGGTGGAAACAAAAACAGCTTTATGGATAATTCGCTTGATTTGCCACACTTTAGCCTCAGCTTTCCCATCAAAAACCATCGTTTGGGGTTTCAATTCAATTCCTATGCCTCCGGGCTGGTGAAGAACCAACGCAGTTTTTTGACGGCGGATAGCCTGCAGGTGAAAGAAATCCAAAAGATGGATCGCTATTTATATCGCGGTGATCTGGTTTACAGCGTGAAATTGGGCTCTTACAGCTTTGGCGTGGCAGGGAATTATTATTTGGGGCATGAATCCAGAGAGTTTTATCAAGATGGTGGATTTGGCTTTTATAATACCCAGGAAGAGCTCTCCCGCTCGTTCAAAAACCCATCCTTCACGGTGGGCGCCATAGCCCAATACCCGTGGGCGAGCGTGGGGATCAATTACGGCATGGGTGCCAAACTAAAGGGAAAAAGCCAGCGTAAATCTCTGGATACCACAGACTTGGAAGAGGATTATGAACTGGAGCTGCCCCATGAAGCAGGCTTGGGTGTGACCCTGCTGCCCTTTAATGAGCACAAGCTGAACGTGGAAGCCCGCTGGGAGGGCTGGAGCCAAGTGGATACCAACAATAAGGATGCTATAAAGCTGGGGCTGGGCTGGGCTTATGAACCCCAGGCAGAGACGCGGGATAGCTATTGGAAAAAGATGTCTTGGCGCGGGGGTGTATCCTGGCGCACGCTGCCCTTCCAGGTGGCGGGGGCAGATGTGAATGAAATTGGATTTAGCCTGGGCAGCAGCTTCCCCCTCAAAAGGGATATCAATAGGCTGGATGTGGGTATTATTGCATTGCAGCGTGGTTCTTTGGCACAAAATAAGCTTTCCGATACCTCCATTATGATGGTCTTGGGCTTTACCGGATTTGATATCATTGGCAAAGCCAGCGACCGCACCGCTCCCAGAGAAATACCTATCAAAGAGGAGCTCACCGAATGGTAGAGCATTGGATCTTGCCCCCAAAGCCTGAGGCTGGGTTTTGGGAGCAATTGAATGGTAGCCGTCCCCAGCTGGATATGGATAGTGAACCCGGACTGGAAGACCTACCTGATGAAAGCCTATTTGCCAATATAGATGAGGTGGCGCAGCGCATCCTGCGTGCCATGTATAACAACGAGCCTCTGGTGATCTTTGGGCATGACGATCCGGACGGCATCACCAGCACCTATATCCTGTATCAATTCTTCAATTCCTGTGGCTATCAAAAGCACAATTACTATATCCCAAACCGTAATATAGATTCACATGGGATACAGGATTCCTTTGTGGATTATGTGCGGCAGCAGGGCTATAGCGTGGTGATCACGGTTGATAACGGCATTGCCTCCTATGAGGGGGTGGAAAAGCTGAAGGAATTGGGCTGTGACACCCTGATCGTGGATCATCACCTGATTCAGCCGGAACAGCTGCCAAAGGCGTTTGCCATCCTCAATCCCCAATTGCCGGAGTGTGATTATCCCTTCAAATCCCTGGCAGGCGTGGGGGTGGTATTGATGTTGATTCGTTATTTGGGCAGGCTGTTGGAGCATGAAATAGACTATTCCGCATACTTTTGGACGGCGGTGGGCTCCATTGCAGACAAGGTGCCGATGTTGGGCTTGAACAGGTTGATCGTGAGGAATGTGATGAAGCTGTGGTATGAGATTCAGGATTCCAGCGTGGAATTTCTGATGCGCAATTACTCACGGATAAGTAGCGAGATGGATATGTTCAACTTTCTCACCTATGCCTCGCGCTTGATAGCCAATGGAAGGGAGGCAAATGGACAGCATGCCGGTTTGCGCTTTCTCTTGAGGGTGGGCGATGAAAAGGTGGATTTGTTTCAAAACCTGGAAGGCATGAAGAAGAAGTGGGAAGGGGAGCTGAACAGGGTGTTTAACTTTGTGGATGTGATCACCTCCGGCTTTGAGGGTAGGGCGTTTATCTATTTTGACGATGAGGACGTGATCCCATATCATCTCCTGGGAACGGCAGCCAGCTATATCGTTTCAAACTTTGGCATTCCCGCGATCCTCTTCAAAATCCATAATGAAAAGATGGTGTGTGAGGGGCGCTGTGGGGATGGTTTTAACATCGTGGATGCATTTGCATACTGTAAGGAGCATTTGCTGCAATTTGGCGGGCATCCTCGCGCTGCCGGCTTCACGATGGAGCCGGCCTCGTATGATGCATTTTTGGAGTGTTATAACGAATTCTTGACGCAAAACCTAAAGCAAGACCAGGCTGAGCCTCCCGCTCAGGTGGATGCTGTGGTTGGCACCGAAGACCTCACCTATCAAAATTGGGAGTTATATCAAAAGCTGTTGCCTTTTGGTATTCAAAATCCAGAGCCGCTTTTACTGGTGCAAAAAACCACCATTGCCGCCCTGCAAAATCAATTCCAGCTGGAGTATAACAGCGTGAATATGCCGTCTGCGCAACAGCTGGACGTGGTGATACACTGGAAGGGACCTGCCAATATCCGGGTGATGGGCTATCAGGCATGCGAGGCATAAGCGGGAAGCCTTTGGATAAACATTTTAATATGATGCACAAATATTAGGCACACACTATGGTAAAACTGAAGGAAATGATGCGCAAGGGGATACATATCAGCTCGCTGGTGATCCCGCTCAGTTATCGGTATATAATCGGGTTTCACCATAGAAAGCTTACGTTTTCCATCCTCCTGGTCTGTTTCGTTCTCAGCCTCACCATCGAGTTTTATCGTTTTTGGCAGAGGTCATTTAGGGTCACATTTTATCGGGTATTTGGGATGGTCTTGAGGCGGCATGAGATCAATAACTTTACAGGCGCCACGTATCTGCTGTTTTCCGCGATGTTGGTGGTGGCGTTTTTCCCGCCCAAGATAGCTTTTTGTGCCATGGCTTATCTCTCCATAGGAGATACACTTGCGGCATTGGTGGGGATGAACTGGGGCAAGCGCAAGTTTTTGGGAATGTCCAAATCTCTGGAAGGCAGCTTGGCGTGCTTTTTGGGGACCCTGATCTTTGGTGTGTTCTATCTGCCCCTGCCACAGGCGATCATTGGGGCTGTAAGCGCCACTTTGGCAGAATTGTGGGATTTACCCATTGATGACAATATCAAAATCCCCATCACCTCTGCGCTGGTTTTGGCGCTTTCTGGCATATTTGTATGAGGAGGAACAAGATGTATCTATCATTTATAATCCCGGCGCTCAATGAAGAAGGCTCGCTTTTGCGCTTGGTGACAGAGATTGTGGCACAGATACCGGGGCATGATTATGAGATTATCTTTATAGACGATGGCTCCACGGATGGCTCGTTTGAGCTGATGCAAAAGATGGCTATGGAAAATGAGCATATCAGAGTGATCAAATTTAGGCGCAACTTTGGCAAAGCCGCTGCCTTGCAACAGGGTTTTGAGATGGCAAAGGGGGATGTGGTATTCACCATGGATGCTGATCTGCAGGATAATCCAGCTGAAATCCCTGCCTTTTTGGCAAAGCTGGATGAGGGTTATGACCTGGTATCCGGCTGGAAACGCAAGCGCAACGATCCCTGGCACAAGGTGTTGCCCTCCAGATTGTTTAACTGGGTGATGACGCGCACGTTCAAGCTGAAATTGAAGGATAATAATTGTGGCTTTAAGGCATATCGTAGTGCCCTTGTGAAACAACTGTGCATCTATGGTGAAATGCACCGCTTTATCCCCGTATTGGCACACTCTCTGGGCTATAAGGTGGCAGAGATTCCCGTGCAGCACAGGGCTCGTGAATTTGGCAAATCCAAGTATGGGATGGAGCGCTATCTGCGTGGTTTCTTTGACCTATTGACGGTGAAGATGATCACCCATTATAGCAAAAGCCCCCTGTATCTGTTTGGCAGGATAGGGCTCTTTTCCTCAATAGTGGGTAGTCTCATCACCCTGTATCTGGCTATCCTCAAGGTGTTTTGGGGGATGCCGCTCTCCAATCGGCCTCTGCTGTTTTTGGGTATTCTCTTGATTTTGGGTGGATTGCAATTCATCTCCCTGGGGCTGATCTCCGAGCTGATAGTGAATCGCGTGAGCTATGGCCAACGGCTGCCCATCTCCATCGAAACCGTGATCAATCCATCACTGCCATCTCCTCCACAAGAGTAGCTTAATGAATAGTACGGAACGCTTTTTCATCTCTCGCTATTTGCATGCGCCCAAGCGTAACCTGTTCCGGTTCAGCTTTATCTTTATGATCTTGGGGATAGTGTTGAGCGTGGGGATTCTGAGCGCAGGGCTCAATCTCTTTGAGGGATATGAGCGGGCGCTGAAGAGCGTGCTGTTGGATTCTTTTGCCCATCTCAAGGTTGAGCGCAGCAACGGGATGTATATGCAAGCCGAGGTGGTGGCAAGGGTTGAAAGCGTCTTGGGCACGCAAAAGGAGATTAGCTCCCTCACTCCCGGGATTGGGTTTAACGTGATGGCAGTGGATGAGGATAACACGCGAGGCTGTATCTTCAATGCTTATGAACCTGCCCAGGGCAAGGACCCATTGTATCACAAATATGTGGTGAAGGGCAGCAGCCACGTGGAAGAAGGGCAGGTGGTGATTGGGCAGTATCTGGCGGATGATTATCGCCTTACTGTGGGGGATAGCTTGCGCGTGCTTTATCCCCAGCTAAACCGCATCACACCCATGGGCATCTATTCCGGAGAACACTTTTTGCAGGTGGTGGGCATCTACCGCTCTGGATTTTATGAATATGACCGCGGGCTCATTATCGGCACCCTCACAGATGCGCGCAACATCCTATTTACAAACGATCTGTACAGCTCCGTGGAGGTGCGGCTCAAAAGCAACAGCATCGAAGATGTATCCAAATTGGCGTATCAATATTCGCTGCTATTGGGACCAGAATTGGCGGTGTATCCCACGGTGAGCACAAGCCTCTTGCAAACCATCACCATGCAAAAATGGCTGATCTTTATTGTCTTTTGCTTCCTGGTGCTGATAGCCGGCATCAACGTAATCAGCGCTGTGATCACGATGATTTATGACAAACAAAACGAGATTGCCGTGCTGAAGACCTTGGGCGCATCCAACGCCACCATCCGCAAGGTAATCAATTATCAGATCTACTTTGTGTGCCTTGCCGCCATCATCATCGGTCAGGCATTTGGGGCTCTGTTATCCTGGTTTGTGGTAAAACAGGGCTTTTATCACCTCAAAGGGGAGGTGTATTTTATAGATAAACTGGAGCATTACATCTCCGGCTTCAATTTGCTGGTAGTGTTTCTGGTGGCTGCCGCCCTCACTGCAATTTGCGTGTGGATACCCTCGCGGCGCATCAACAAGCTGCAAATCATAGATCTGTTAAGAAATCAATAAGGAGGATGGGCTTTGAACATACTTTCTGCCACTGGCATTGACAAGAGTTTCAAGGATAGCACACAGACGATAGAAGTGCTACGGGGCGCCACCCTGGAAGTGGAAGCCGGGCAAATGATCAGCATCACCGGGCAATCCGGCTGTGGGAAAAGCACGCTGCTGCATATATTGGGGCTTTTGGATGATCCCGATAGGGGAGAGCTGCGCATCAAAGGTGCATCCGTGAGAGCCAAGAGCTCTTCCGCAGCGTCCATCCGCAATCGTGATATTGGCTTTGTATTTCAGTTTAATTATCTGGTGGAGGACCTCACGGCGGCGGAAAATGTGGCGTTACCGCTCTTGATTAGCGGACAGAAATTTAAGGATGCCATCAAGGAAGCCTACAGCATGTTACAACGCCTCAAGCTGGATGAGAGGCTGCACCACTATCCAAACCAGCTGAGCGGAGGCGAGCAGCAAAGAGTGGCATTGGCGCGTGCCCTGATCACAAAGCCAGCCATTGTGTTGGCAGACGAGCCCACCGGCAACCTTGATCCCGCCAACAGCCTGGAGGTGTGGAAGCTGATGAAAATGCTGAATGAGGAGCTGGGGCAAACCTTTGTGATAGTCACTCATGATCGTGATCAAGCCGCCCTGGCAGATAAAACCTATGAACTTTCTGATGGGAAGCTGCACCTGCTTTAAGCCATGAAACGCTCCCGCCTCTTTCTGATAATTGTATTGATCCTGCTGGTGATCAATGCCGCTTTTTTCATTGCCTGGCATGCTTTAGGCGGCAAAGAGAGCTTGAAGGCATATCTGGAAGAGGTGGTGGGCAAAGCATTGGATGGCAAGCTGAAGATAGCCAGCTATAACATCGGAGACAGGCAGGTATATGCAGAGGGCATATCGTTTGCCAAAGCGGATAGCAGCATTGTGTTGGA
>JAAYJN010000157.1 GCA_012522935.1 Candidatus Cloacimonadota bacterium
ACATCGCCGATATTGAGGTCTGCTGCAAAGGTGATGATGGAGCGTGTGGAACTCCAGGTGTGCTCGCCATCGGTAATGGTAATTTCGAAGGGGATGGAGGCTTGGTCTGGCACTCTGGGGCTGATCTGGATGCTGAAGGCATTGCTAACGGTGATATTGCCATCGGCGGGGATATTGGGGATTTGCTCTTCACCTTCCAGGATGCTGACCCAGGGGCTGGTGGTGGCGATGGAGGCGGTGAGGTTGTTAGCATCCATCACGCCGACGTTGTTGAGGCTGAGATTGAGGGAGATAATTTCTCCGGGCTCTGCCATGCCGTTGCCATTGGGATCGGTGATGGTGAGAGGGCTCACGGTGACGTAGGGCCCTTCATTGGGAACCACCTGAATGCTGGCAATGGTGGGCTTTACCAAAGAACGGGTGATCACAATATCAGCCATTCCCGGCTCTTCAAAGGGGGTGTAGTAAAGGGTGAGCTCTCCAGAGGCACTTGCCAGGCCGGTGCCGTGCAACACGCCATTCATGGAGATAGCTACATAGCTGTAAGGATCAGCCACTAATTCCATGGAATCCATGCCTAAGAAGATGGTGTCTGGCAAATCGGCGATATTATCTGTGGGAATGCCCAAATAGGGGATAAGGCTGGGATCGCCCATCACGGAATACACTTCCCAGTAATAGTTTGCACGGGTGCTGTTGGATTGCACCACAGCCATGTTGCCCATAAAGATGGTGGCAGCAACGCTGTTTGACCAATCTTCAAAAGGTTCGCCGTTTTCATGGAAGAGGGCGTCATAATTGCCGGTGCGTCCGGGTACAAAGGGAGAGCCTGAGCCGCTGGAAGGGATGGGCGGTTTGTAGCCCACAGCCCACCAATAGTCTTCATCCCAATAGGTGTTATTGGTACCGCCGATATACACCACAGCGCCTTTATCCACGGCACGCAGCCAGGCTTCGGCAAAGCAGATGCCAATATTAAAGGCACTGGTCACGCAGCAGTTACCCACCACGACGGGGTATTTGTTGGTGTTTTGCAGGTTGTTTACGTTGGAAATGGTGAAGGAGGGATCGGCCCAGGAGGTTTCACTGCCGTGGGCGGTGTAGTTTACATAGCCGGCGCCTTCGGAAACTCTTTGCACAATCTGGCTGGCAGATGAGCCGGATGCGGGATACAGGAAGGTTTGGCTATCGATGCCGTGGGAGGGATTGAAATAGTTTGTGGTGGCATAATTGATGGCACCATTGGCATGAGAGGTAGACCAATAGCTATCCACTCCGGCGATGAGCACGGATTTGGCAAGATATGAATCATCCGGCATAGTGTACATTTCATGCATGAGGGTCTTATTCACCTGGTTGGTCACCTCAGCGGGGGTGGTGGCAGAAAAGCGGCCGAAGTACATTTCCGGCAGATAGTCATTGCCCTGCAGACGCACATAAGTGAGGTCTGTGATATGGGCACTGCTGGTAACACCGGTATTGGAGGGCACCTGTGCCACGTCTCCCACTATCATGAGATAGCTGGGGGCAGGGTTTTCAGGGGTGGCAGAATCCCAGATATTTTGCAGATAGCCCTTGATGGCAGATGCCGTGCTGCCGGTTTCGCTGGTGGTTGCCAAGATCACGTTGAAGCCTTCTTTCTTTTTCCAATCCACAAAAGGCTGGAGGGCATCCACAAAGTTTGCCGGCGTGATGATCACATAACCCATGGGATAGCGATTGAGTGAACCTCTGGTGGAGACGGGATTGAGCAGGGTGCTTTGGAAAACGCCATTGAAGGCGGGGGAGTAATATTTATCCCTCAGCTCCTGGGTGGCGGCATGGTTGGCGCCGATAAAATCCACCCTCACCTCAGCTTCACGGATGATGGTGACCTGTTTGAGGGCAGGGTTGTATTGCAGGGGAGTGAAATCCAGGGCGTAAAGACGCATCCCGCGCATGTGTCCCAGCTCTTCCACACGTATTTCAGGATAGCTGGTCCATTGTGATGTGTTATAAAAATCACGCTCTATCAGGAAGGGCATGTCCTCAGGATTGTCACACTTGGGCACTGGAGCCTGACGTGGCATAATGGGATAATTCACACCACGGGTGGCAAGGGAGATGGTCTCCCGGCTGGCACTCACCATGCTTACCGTCACGTTGGCGGCTTCTGGAACTGCGATAATCTGCCGGGAAAGAGGCAGCTTGGGCAGTCCTTCCAGATTGG
>JAAYJN010000060.1 GCA_012522935.1 Candidatus Cloacimonadota bacterium
AAATATCCTACTTGTATATCACGATGCGCTCGCGGGCTTCCACGCTTTGGGAGCCGCTGGTGGCTTTTATTTTGAGGAAATAGGTGTTGTTTGCCAGGCGATGGCCATTGTGGTCTTTGCCATCCCAGGGGATTTGGTTAAAGCCTTGGCGTCCATTGGTTTTGATATGGCGGATACGCTTGCCGGAAACGGTGTAGATGCCTATATCCAGCTGGCTATCCTGAGAAAGGATGAAGGTAAAGCGGGCTTCGTCCTGCATGGGGTTGGGGTAGATGAGCAGGCGATCAATGCTGAGTCCGCTGCTCTTTTTTGCCATAAAGGAGGTGCTGGCAACGGCGGGGAGGTTAAAATTGTCAAAGGCGATTAGCTGCACGCTGTGTGGACCTTCGGAAAGGTTGTTGAGCGGATAGCGCAGGATGCCGGCGGTGTGTGAATCCTGCTGGTAGCTGAAGTATTTGGTGACGGAGATGGGCTGGATGGAATTATCCAAGACCAAGAGGATGTTATGGCCGGGGCTGCCGGTGATATTGATACCGTTATCGTCACTGATGCGGGCAAGCAGGGTGGTTTTGGTGGGCACGGTGTCGCCCTCACGATAGTCGAAGCTGCCCAAAAACAGTTCGATCTCCGGCGGGGCAAGGTTTTCAGCGGCAACAGCCTGATCGCTGGTAGCTACCGGATACAGATAGTTTATGTAATCCCGCTTTGCCTGCTCGTCCCAAATATAGGTGACGATGGTGCCTGTCTCTCCGTTGGTGATATCATCGGGCACGATGAAGGCGGCTTCATAATCTCCGTCGAGGGTGCTCACATCTCCACGGAAGATGGTCTTGCCCGGCTGGGAGACGCGCGTGGTCATATCCAGATTGTAAAAGGTGCGGCTATCCAGCACCCTGGTCTCGGCAGTGGCAGAGCCCGTGTAAGATGCCAGAGAGCCTTGGTAATTTACCAACTGACGTGATTGCAGGGTGGGATTTCCTTCCGGGGAGGTGATGTTGAGCAGGCTATCGCGCTCCGGTGGAATCACCCTGAGGGTGGGATCTCCCAAGAGCACATAAAAGGAGTTGTTTGACAAGGCGGAGGTGCCAAGCTTGCCAGCCATGATGCTGTATCCCAGGTAGTTGCGCTTGTTGGCAAGGTTATCCAAAACTTTCAGCATGAGATCGTGGTTACTGTAGGCATTGCTCATGCGGGTGGCGCCCAAGGAAGCGATGGCGCCCAGGTTATTCAGCATCACCACTTTTTGTCCCAGGCTGTCAAAGCCCCAGTGGTCAAATTGGGAGACCTTGCAGGAGGGAACCATAAAGAAGGGGAGGCGATCGGGGTTGTTGAAGCGTCCCATGTCGGTGGCGCCGTTGAAATAGTCTTCAGAGCCGATGGAATCAGCATTGCCATGCCCCACATAATACCACACCAGGCGTCCTTCATTGATGGCCGCCACCATATCATCGCGTGCGCCGGGCTTGTTTTGATATTCGTCATATTCATATTCCCAGGCAAAGATTCTATCGGTGTGAATGCTGGGATTTACGGAATTGGCGGCAGATTCAGCCTGCTGGGTGTGTATCGTTTCATAATCTGTCTGGCTGCCGTTGTAGAGGTCGTCGCCCAAGAATACCATTGAGTTCCTCCACCATCCGCCCTGTGGATTCTGCACGTAATTGCGGTAGTTTGAGAGCATGTTATCCAGCTCGCTGGCAGTGCGCACGGGGTATCTGCCAATCACCAATTCGGGATAGGAACTGGAGCTCATCATGGCAAAAAAGTCGTCTGAGGTGGTTTCTCCGATCTGGAAAGCCATGAGTTTGTTTTTGGGCGTGGATTGGCGGGAGTGATTGCGCCAATCAAAGGTGCCCAAACCGTTGAGGGTGACCCCCTTTAATCTGGGGGCTTGGTGGTGATAATACACGTGGCGCAGATATTGGCGGAGGGCCACGGGATCGGGGTGCCCACCGTTGAATTGATTGATGATATCAGCTTGATCCACCACTTTCACGCTGAGGTTGTAAAAATCATCATACATCGATGCCAGGCTTTGGGCTTGAGTGATATACTCTTGGGGGGCGATGATGATGTGATCCAGCTGTCTATTATCCAGGGTGAGATCAGTGGGGTTTGCCAAGCTGACGGAGGCAGGGCTGTGGAAATGCCTGCTTTCGGCAATGATGTAGCGAGAATCTGAGCGGGTGGAGGCAGCAAACCAAAAGGACTGGGCTTCGGTTTGAGGATGCACGCGGTTGAGCCCTGTAAAACCATCCAGACGATATATCTCTCTATTACCAAGGCTGCCATTGACGTTTATGCGCAGATCTTGGGAACCGGCTATATATGGTGTTTGGATCAGATATTGTTCTTCTGGCAGGCGCAGGGTTTGGGTGTAATCCACGGAGATATAATCCAATAACAGGTTGTCCGGCTCAGTGCGGTTGACGCGGATGCGGATCGTATTATCCCCATGCACAAAGCTATCGCTTTTACGCTGGAAGATATAGGTATCCGAGCCCAGCCAACGGAAGCTGGTGGAGCCACTGGGAGGGGCTATTTCCACATCGTTTACAAAGACGTGGATGCTATGCCAGAGATCAGATCTGCCTATTTCCTGACGCAGCCTGATGGTGAGGGTGATATCTTTGGTATTATCGGGATTATCCAAGCGGATTGGATATTGATAATCGGCAGTGGTATTGCCGAATAGTTTGCTCATATACCATTCAGAGCCCCATTGCTCGCGGCGGTGGTTTTCTTCTTCGATGCGGGCATTCATAGTTTGGCTGGTGATGGTATTTTGCCAGGTGGCGGGAGTGGTCAGATCTTGGATGCGACTCGGTGGATTGGCGAAATCCCCGCCAAAGGTGAGCCAATAGACGTTGTTTTTGGAGTAAGGGTTCAAAGCGGTGGCTGGTCCGATCAATTCACGGTTTTTGTTTACCTCATCACGCATCTCAGCATAGAAGATGATGGCATCTCCGCTATCGAAATGCCCGTCTTCCTCTCCCTGCACCCAGATATCGATTTCCTGAAAAACAGGTCCCGGATTCTGCACTGTATAAGACAAGAGATCACCTCCCGTGCCAAAAAGCCTGAAGGTGCGGGGATCGATATCCGCCAGCGGGAGGGCATTGAGCTGTTGATAGCTTAGCTTGTGCAACCCCTTTTTATCAGTCTCTATACGCAGCCAATAATCTGCCGCAGCAAAGGGGGCATGGTTGATTGTTTGGCGGCTATGGCTTTGCCAGCTTTTTGCCTGTTGGGGGTTGATGAATTGGGAGAGCATCAGTTCGCTCAGCTCATCCGGTTCCGGCTGTCCCCGGTAGTGGATATCACCTTCGATCTGGATATTGAAGGTGGCATTTTTGAGGATTGTGAGCCCATTTTGCCCATCATAGATAAAGGGATGGATGCGCAAGGAAACATAGCGCAGACCACGAAATGCATCAGGTTCCATCACAGTGGCATAGTCTGAGGGCATCTGGCTGTACAAGGCATCATCGATGATATATGACATGCGAGACATTCCCTCTTCTTCCCACATGGTGGGCACGGGCAGCAGGCGCTGGGGCAGCGTGATCTGCTCTTCGCTCTTGTTTTGGATACTCCAGCTGATACTGCCTGATAGGGGCAAGCCCACTTTCAGCTCCATAAAGGGCAACAGGGCTGCCCCGCTTTGCATGGGGTGTTCCATACCGTCTATCTTGATGGTGGCAAAGCCGTTTTCGGTGGCAATATTATAATCATTTAGCTGGAAGGCGATGTTGATTTGATTGCCAATGGTGCTCTGCACTTGGATATGAGCGAAGGCGCCCAAGGCAAAGGCGAGGATGATTAGCGTGGAGACAGTGCGTTTCATGGCTGTATTTTCGGCTTAAAAACGGCAGTAAGAGCCGCAATCAGAAGGTAGAATAAACCCATAAAAACAAACACTCCCGCCATCCCCTGTGCCAAAACCACGAGGGCGTGGAGAATCGTCTGTGTATCCGGCTGTAATAATGTATTAGTCATGTATATTTCCAATGTTTAGATGTGATAGCTGCGGTTTTGGGCTATCATCGTAGCCCGGTAGATCTGTTCGATTAGTATCAACCTTGCCATGCGGTGGGTGAAGGTGAGGGGTGAAAGGCTGATGATATGCGTTGCTCTGGCTTTCAGCTCCGCGTGAACGCCAAACACGCCACCAATCAAAAAGATTGACCGCTTGCTTGATGATAAATTACTCAGAAACTGGCTAAATTGCAAAGAGCTTTTCAATTCTCCCGCTTCATCCAAGAGAATGAGGCTATCCTGAGGTTGAATATGGCGCATTGCAGATGCCGCTTCTTTGCTGCGTACAGCTTCCTCGTCCTGATTGGCTTTCAGCGAGGCGTCAGGCAATTCCAGGATGCTGATCTTGTGGTATGGGCCCAACCTCTTCAGATACTCGTTTATCCCCTCTTGCAGCCAGCGATCCTTGGTTTTGCCAAACTGGATGAGGGTGAGATTCATCTAAACAGTCATGGATGCGAGGCCCATCACCATGCAGAGCATCTTGGTTTCACCGTCGTCGGCTCTGGATGGGATGAGGATTGGGGCCCTGGTGCCCATCACCACGTGTGCCACGCGATAGTGGCAATAATAGGTAAGGGTCTTGCCAAAGATATTGCCAGCCTCGATATTGGGCACAATCAGGATGTCTGCTTGGCCTGCCACATCGCCGGTGATGTTCTTGATTTTGGCGGCAGCGAGATCCACTGCATTATCAAAAGCCAGGGGACCTTCCACACGACAGCCTTTAATCTGGCCACTGCGATTCATCTTACTGATGATGGCAGCATCCAAAGTGGAGGGCATTTTGGGATTTACGGCTTCCACGGCGGAAAGTATCGCCACCTTGGGATTGGAATTGCCCATGGCATGGGCCACCTGCACGCTGTTTTTGAGGATGGCTATCTTTTCATTGAGATCAGGGGCGATATTGATTCCACCATCGCTCATTAGCCTGATGCCGTCAGGGTGTTCGTATGCCAAAACGTCGGAAATCACCTCGCTCATACGCAGCCCTTTCTCTTTGTCCAAAACGGCTCTCAAAAGCACGGAGGTATCCGTTTTGCCCTTCAGGATGATATCCGCTTTGCCTTCACGAACCAATGCCACGCTGGTTTGAGCAGCTTGCACCAGGTCTGCGCCGGTATCCACAATTTCAAAGGAAGATGCCATTTGGGACGCCATCTTCTGTAAAAGCTCACGTATTTCCCCGGCATTGCCCACCAAGATGCAATCTGCCAAATCCTCTTCAGCCGCCAAAATGGCTGCGTCCAAAACGCTATCCGTCTGAGCAGCAGCGATGACCACGCGTCCTCGCCTTCTGCCTTTCACATATTCCTTCATTTCGTCGAAATTGCGAAACATCTTTATCTCCTAATTCTTTAATCTCTTAGCCATAACGCTCGATAAAATCATCCACAAAGCTGTCTTCGGAGGGGCGCAATTCCAACATCATCTTGCGCAATGCCTCTTTCTGGATCTGCCTCACCCGTTCCCGCGAAAGCCCTATCCTCTCGGCAATCTGGGCAAAGTTTTGCGGCTCTTTCTCTTCGTTGAGCCCAAAGTAATCCCGGATGATATTTGCCTCCCGCTCATCCAGCTTGTCCAATGCCAAGTTGATGCGCTCCTTCATCCTATCCTGATAATAAATCTGCTGTGGATCAGCGCTCTCAGTATCTTCTATCAGATCGCGGGTGGTGTATGAAGAAAAGTTGTCTGTCTGAATAATATCGTCAAACGAGGTGGTTTCCACCATTTGCCCGGAAATCTGGTCAATCGTGCTGGCAGGCAGGTTCATCACTTTGCCAATCTGCTTGGCAGAGGGTTTTTGTCCGGTTTCGCTAAATATCCGGTCACTGGTGGCTTTGATGCGATGTGCGCTGCTGGCTTTGCCCAAGGGAACGCGGATGAGAGAGCTTTTTTCGGATACAGCCAACATGATGCGCTGTTTTATCCACCAGATGGCATAAGAAATCAGCTTGATGTCTTTCTCTGGGTCAAAGCGCTCGATAGCCTTGATCAGCCCTATGTTGCCTTCGCTGATCAATTCAGACAGGGATAAACCGCGATTTTGATAGCGCGCGGCTATCTTTACCACAAATTTGAGATTGGCTTGCGCCAGCCGGTTTATCGCTTCCTGGTCGCCTTTTTGGGCGCGGATGCCCAGCTCCCGCTCTTCTTCACGGCTTAATGCCTTGAATTTGCTGATATCACGCAGGTAGTTTTGCAGTGCTTTATCTGCAAAGACGCTTTCTTTTTTGATGGTGCCCCTAAATTTTGCCATATCCTATAAACTTAATACCTTACGTGGGTTGATTGCCTTGCCTTTGATGCGATATTCAAAGTGGAGGTGAGGTCCGCTGGCGTTGCCTGTGCTGCCCACATAGGCTATCAATTGTCCTTTGCTCACCTTGTCATTCACGTTTACCAAGTTCCTCTCGTTGTGAGCATATACGGTCATCACAAAGTCTGGGTGTTCGATTACGATCACATTGCCATAATTGCCCTGTGGTCCCGAATACACCACCACTCCATCCAAGACGGCATGGATGGGTGTGCCAGATTTGGCAGCGATGTCAATCCCCTTGTGTGGTTTACCATTGCGGATGCCAAATTCTGAGGAGACCCTGCCTTGTGTGGGGATAAAAAGGTCTGTACGCAGCACTTCTGTGGTTTCCAAATCCGCTTCTGTGAGAGATGGGGAGAGAGGTGTTTTGCCCGATACTGGAGGGGTGCCTTCCAAATACAGGATTTGACCCACCCTGATATCGTTTGAGCTAAGGCTGTTTTTGGTTTTTATATGATCCACTGTCACGCCATATCTTTGCGAGATACTGTACAGGGTGTCTCCCTTGCGCACCGTGTGGGTCTTTACCACCACGATCGTATCCGGCTGGGCAGTGCTTGTAGAAGGTTCCGCAGGAGTGGTGCCCACTTCAGGCTTGGGTGTGGAGGGCTCTTCGGTCTGAGTGGCAGGTTTGAGGCCGTCTGGATTCTTGATAATGAGCCTGTCTCCGGGGTGGATGATAAATTCATCCCAGCTGGTTTTATTGTTCCATCTAAAAAAGTCAGCAGTGCTCAAGCCATAGTCTTGTGAGATTCTATAAGGTCCCTCACTGGGTTGAACGATGTGATAGTAATCATCCGGCAGATTGGTGGTTTGAGCGCCTGAAGCAGGGGATTGAGAGCTGGGTTCTGATGGTGTGGGAGGTGTTTGAGCAGGTGGGGGTGTGGGCGTGGGAGGGCTTGCCGGCTGAGCAGGTGTGGCGGGCTTGGGCTTGGGCGCCGGGATTTCCTTTATTTTCAGTCTTTGCCCAATCTGTAAGTTATTGGATGTCAGGTTATTCAGTT
>JAAYJN010000061.1 GCA_012522935.1 Candidatus Cloacimonadota bacterium
ATGCCGCATCACCCCAGATCGCCTCTCTCTTGAGCGGACTGGATGATTCCTTGGCTGATGCTCAGCGCACATTAAGGCTTTTGAACAATCACCCCCTCTTCAATATGGGGGCGCAAGGCACTGAATATGAGCCCGCCATGCCTTTGGACAGAATGGGAGAATTGCCTCATGCGCAATAGCCTGATCATCCTTATTTCCCTATTTATCCTGGCGTGCACCTGGTCTCCCAAACCGCAACAACCCCTGGAGAAAGACAATGCCGACCGCAGCCTGAAGAGCGCAGGCTTGTATTTGGCAAAGGAACCTGCCAGAGCGGTGCAAATGTATGAACACAGCCGCCAGAGATATCGCCGTATGGCTGATGTGGAAGGGGAATTGTGGAGCCTCTTTGGAATTGCCCAGGCTGCTGTGAGGATGCAGGACGCCGCCGCTTTGGATGCCACCAAACAAGAGATGCGGATGATTGTCCGCAACGTGGCTCCTCAGATGGATCATATCCCGCTATATTTGGATATGTTGATCCTATTTAACGCCGGGGAATATGAGCAAATACCGGCTTTGACTGTGGATAACTCCCAATGGCCAGACACGGCAAGGCTGCGGATAGCTGCCCTTACATTGCAGGCAGAGGCGTTTATGAACAAAAGCAATCGTGATCGGCAAAAGCTGGTGCAGCGCCTCCTCCGTTCCCAAAAGAAACAACTGCATCGCAAAGGTGCCACACAGGCGCTCACCGTTGCCAAAGGGCATTATGCATTGGCTTATTATTATGTATCCAGAAGAGAGTATGCCAATGCCTTAAAACACATTAAAAATGCCAAAGAACTGGATTGGCTGTATGAGGATTTTGAAGCCCTGGGCTATGATTATTGGCTGCAGGGGCAGATACTGTATAAACAAGGCAAGATAACCACTGCCAAGGCAAACCTCATCAAAGCCATCACAATATTTGAATCAACTGATAACAACGCCATGAAAACGAAGATTGAGGCGGAGTTAGCATCTCTGGATCAAGGAGAATAATTATGAATCTGAAAGGAAAACGTGCCCTCGTTTTGGGCATAGCAAACCAGTATTCCATTGCCCATGGAATAGCCAAGGCACTCTCGGAAAACGGCTGTGAAATGATCTTCAGCTATGCGGGACCCAAGCTTGCCCGGCGGGTGCAGCCAATAGCTGATGCATTGGGAGCCAAAATGTGTGTGGAATGCGATCTCTCGAACGACTTTGCCATCCAAAAACTGATGGAAAGCGTACGCAGCGTGTGGGATGGAATAGATATAATAGTGCATTCCGTAGCCTATGCCCCCATTGAAGAGCTGAACAAGGCATATCACCACACCACCCGGCAGGGATTCCACATAGCGATGGATATCAGCGTATACTCTCTGGTGGCGGTATTGCGGGAGGCAGAAGCCATGTTGCAAGAAGGAGCATCCGTCATCACCCTCACTTATTATGGAGCAGAGAAAGTGGTGCCCAATTATGGGGTGATGGGTGTAGCCAAAGCCGCCCTGGAGGCTTCCGTGCGCTATTTGGCATTTAGCATGGGAGAACACAGCGTGCGCATAAACGCCATTTCCGCAGGCCCCATGAAGACGCTTTCCACGGCACGGATATCCGGTGTATCTCAGATCCAAAGACGTATTGAAAAATCCGCCCCTCTGGGATGCAACATCAATAGTGAAGATATCGCCAAGACTGCCCTCTATCTATTATCAGACCTGGCTTCCGGGGTCACCGGTGAGGTGATTTATGTGGATGCCGGCATGAATATCATGGCATATTAGAAGGGTAAAAATGAAGCTATTCATAAACGCCCTCTTGCCCACCAGTTCAGCAGCCTTCAAAAAGGTGCATCTGCTTTTTGATGAGACCATCCACAAGGTCTCCGTGCAGCCGCTGGAGCTGGAAGAACCTTATGAAGAGATAGATTTGGGTGGCAAGATAGTATTGCCCGGCGCCGTTGATGCCCATTGCCACATCGTGGATAGCATCGATCCCACCCCCGCCATCTCTCAAATCAGCCGTTTTGCCCTCCTGGGAGGTTGGACAACCATCGGGGAATTGAGCTATCAAAGCCAAATGCCAATCTTCGATTTTCAAGACCTGCGTCATATGCAGAGCTTCCTGGATGATTCATCCTATGTGAATATCCCCTTGTGGGGCAATGTGGAGATAGAAAACTACCCCTACCATGCCGAAAATGCTCTGGATTTATGGACGAAAGGTGCGCTGGGCTTGGCAATCTTTTCCCCTTCTCCAAACGAATCTTTGAGCGGGATGAGCTTTACCGAGATAATGGATCTCTTTTTGGATGTGTATACCAGCGATACCGCCTTCCTCTTTCAGGGTTGGGATCAGGAGCTGCACAAAAGCCCCAGTTTTGAGGCTCAACAGGATGCCATCAAAAAGATTTTGCGCCGTATGCAGGAAAACCCCATCCACATCCCGCGGGTGGCATCCTGGGATACCATTGAATTTCTGAATGGAATCTCCAAGCGTTCAGACATCTCCTTTTCTTTAAACATCCTGGATATCATGGCTCTCTTTGATGAAGAGCTGGATTTGCCGCGTCACCATGACCTCTTGGAAAACAAAGCCCTGCTCTGGGAGCTGATCCGCACCAGTAAAATATATATACTTTCGAACAATGCCGCCCCCAATGCCTCACCGGATGACCTCATCTTTGGCACTGAAGAGGCGCAGATGCTATCATACTCCTATATCTGGCTATTGGCAGAGCTGTGGAAGAAGAGGAAAGTGCCATTGGCTACCGTGATCAAGATGTGCAGTGAAAACGCTGCCAAACGCTTGGGCGTGTATCCCCAAAAAGGATGTATCAATGCGGGAGCGGATGCAGATTTTGTGATCTACGATCCCCAGGGAACCACAGATATCACCTTCCCCGATGGCCGCGATGGCACCCTGCCCGGCAGGATTGAATCCATCTGGATGAACGGAGAAAAGGTGATGCAAGATGGAGAAATACTAATGCGCAAGGGAGCCTACCTGCCCCTCAGAGACACCCCCAAACGCAGACATAATAGAAGCACTTGGATTTAAGAAGGAGATTGGAGGATAAATGAACCATCTCAGCTATTTGAAAGAACAGCTCGACGCACAGCCAAACCTGCAGTATGTACTATCGAGCCACAATTGGAGCACAGATTTCTTGCGCTTTTACCACAGCCAAACCAATTATAACATCAGCAAAGATCGCTTTAGCATCGGAGTGAAGATGTGGCGCGGCAAAAAGAGCTATGCCTTTGCCATCGATCAGCCAGATCAGGCAAGGATAGACGCCACCCTGGCGGAAGCCTTGGGCATCATCGATCAACTGAGCGAAGACCCAGACTTTGTGGATCTGGAGAGCGACCTCACTTTGGCAGCTCCCTCAAAGGTCCCGAACAATATAGAAGACATCCCTTTACAGCTCAAAACCCAGATTCTGCAGGAGCTGGCGGATGCAGCCCAGCCACATAACTTTGAAATCTATGGCACCTTCATCTGCAACCATAGCACCAGTCGCATTATCAACAGCAATGGCATGGATAAAAGCAGCACCGGCTCGCCCATCTATCTGGAAGTGAAGGCGGTGCACAACCAGAGCCAGGTGACCGTATTGGAAACCTGGGGTGGAGAGGATTTCAGCCGCTTTCACCTGCCCACCTTCAAGGCAAGGCTGTTGGATAAGATAGCCCACTGTGCCAACCCCGTGGTGGATGTGGACCCCGGATATTACGATGTAATCTTTGCCCCGCGCTGTATTGCCGAATTAGCCCAATATCTGGCATGGGGCATGAGCGCCCGAGCGATTGATCAGCGCAGCAGCTATTTTGAAGGCAAGCTGGATACCCAGGTCTTCCCCACCTATCTCAGCATCACAGACGATCCTGAAGACAAGGATATCATCTCCCAGGATTACGGCTCAGACGGGCATATCTACCGCCCGCTGAAGCTGATCGACAAAGGCGTGTTTAAGGCATTCTTTTGCGACAACTACTATTCCCACAAAACTGGTTTGCCCAAAAACGGCAATACCGGAGATTGCCTGCGCATAGATGCAGGGGATAAGAGCCTGGAAGAGATGATTGGCGGCGTAAAGCGTGGCCTGTATATCTCCTGCCTGCATTATATGAATTTTATCAATATGAAAGAGACCTCCATCACAGGGCTCACGCGTGACGGCACCTTCCTGATAGAAGATGGCAAAATCACCCGTGTGGTCAATTCCCTGCGCTTTACCGATCGCATCGAACGCATTTTCAAAAACATCCTGGCGCTGGAATCCACCGCCAGCGTTATCCCCTTCTCCGAAAATTATGACACGTTCTCCATCTCAAGTGTCAAGGCGCCCCATGCCTTGGTGAAGGATTTTAATATCAGCTCTTCAACACACACCATTTAGGAGAAGGCATGAAAGCACTTATAAAAGATATACTCAATAAAACAAACCTGCCCGACGTCACCTTTGCAGACGTGAGAATCACCCTTACAGATCAGGAAAGCATCTGGTTTATGAACGGCTTTTTGAGAGGATTTGGAAGCAGCCTGGGCTCCCCCGCCCTGGGCATCCGGGTGCTGGTAAATGGATGTTGGGGCTTTGCCGGCAGCAGTGATCTGGGGGCAGCCTCCATCGATAAGGCGGTGCACACCGCCATCTCCAATGCCCGCAGTGGCAGCCGCTTTATGCAGGAAGCCGTCAGCTTCCCCGCCCTGCCTGCCACACAGGCGGAATATCACTTCCAGCCCAAAATCGATCCCTTCAAAATGGATAAGGCAGAAAAGCTGGATTATCTGCAAAAGCTTGCCAAAGCCATCCAGCCTCAAGGCAAAATAGTATATTCCACCGTTTCCGCCCAGTTTTACCGTCAGGAAAAGTATTATGCAAACAGCGAAGGCAGCTACAGCCACTGCACCTATTATAATACTCTGCCACAAATGAACGTGCTCTCTGCCGATGGCAATCAGACCCAAAGCCGCACCTGGCCTGGGGATATGAGCGCAGGCAGAGCCGGATTCGAGCTATTTTATCAGCATGATTTTGAAGCCAATACCCAGCGGATTATCAAGGAAGCCACCGATCTGTTGGATGCCCCCGTAATTACAGAAGAAAAGGCTGATATCATTATCGGCGGTGGCCATCTGGCGCTGCAAATCCATGAATCCGTAGGTCATGCCACCGAAGCAGACCGTATCTTTGGCATGGAGATCTCCTATGCCGGCAAAACCTTTGTCAAGCCCGAGATGTTGGGCAAATTCCAATACGGCTCTCCCCTCGTGAATATCTATTCCGATAGCTCTGATCCCCGTGGCATGGGCTACCATCCCCTGGACGACGAAGGCGTGCCCGGCCGCAAAGTGGATATCATCAAGGATGGCATCCTGGTGGATCAACAGACTTCCCGCCATATCGCCCACATGCTGGGGCTGGAGCCCTCCTCCAATATGAAGGGCAGCTTTGCAGATGACTTTCCCTTGGTGAGAATGACAAACTTCTGTCTGGCACCCGGCTCCGGAACCCTGGAAGAACTGATTGCCTCCACAGAGCACGGATACCTCTTGGACTTTACCAAAACATGGAGTATAGACGATAACCGCAACAACTTCCAATTCACCACCGAAATAGGCTATCGCATAGATGATGGCAAGATAACCGGTATCGTGAAGGAACCCACCTATTTTGGCATCACCAAAGACTTTTGGAACGCCTGTGACGCCGTGTGTGGCAAAGAGGATTGGGAATATTATGGCACCTTCCACTGTGGCAAGGGCGAGCCCGGCCAGGCGATGCTGCTCTCGCATGGCACTGCTCCTGCCAGATTCAAACAGATAAACGTGAGCGTGAATATATAAAACCCAGCTTTATAGCCAACTTCAGCTTCCTGATAGGGTACGCTGCACAAGCTGCTTCCCTGTTAACCACCTTTGTCTCTCCCTTGTCTAGGCAAGGGAGAGACAAGGGTGGTACAAGGGAGGCTAAAGGGCAAGGCGCACGCTGCGCGGGCCTTGGGGGCCAGGGAACAGGGGCCAGAGAACAGGGCGCAAGCTGTTGGCTGGCTTAGGTTTCAGGTTCCAGGCTTCAGGTTTCAACGCCTCGTTAAAGCCATGTCTATTTTCAATTAGTAGAATCTTTGTTATTAGTTTAATTATTGGTAAACCAAACAGCGGCGGAACGCCGCTCCCCTGTCCACTGTTCACTGTCCACTAATCCCTCACATTAGCTATTGACAAAATAACCACATAAAAACATGACGGGGTCAGAATATATTGCCATAAACAAGAGGTAAACAATGCGCAGAATAATCAGCATAACTCTGATCCTGATGATACCAGTATTGATTTGTGCAAACGCAATAATGGGCAACCAGGGGGAGCTTCCCCTTTTTGCCAATCATATAGTAAAAATACAGCTTTCCCAAGAAGCTGATACCATCGCTAATCTTGGAAAGGAATACCGCACCCTCTCGCCCAGCTTTGGCATTGATGAATTGGACGAGCTTGCCGCTTCTTTAGGAGAACATCAGCTCATCCGGGCTCATATCCGTATGGAAGACAGGGCTTATGAAGAAGAGGTAGGGTTCGATCGTTGGGTTATCTTGGAATATAAAGAGCGGATTGACGTGATGGAAGCCGTCAAAACTTTCAAAGATCGCAAGCGCTGGGTGGATGATGCCTGCCCGGAATATATCCGCTATCCTGCCGTTGTGCCCAATGACCCTTGGAACACATCCAACTGGGGGCACAACAATACCGGCAATAATGGCCCCGGAAGTTACGGATCTGGCACCCCCGGCTTTGATTCAAGTGCCCATTTGGCATGGGATCAAGCCCAAGGCTATGGTACTTCAGATATCATCATCGCCATCATTGATAGTGGCGTGGATATCAATCATCCAGACCTGCGGTTAATGGCAGGCTACGATTATGGGGATAACGATTCCGACCCCATGGATGATAGTGGAGGTGGACAAAACAGCCCCAGAGGCCATGGCACCGCCTGTGCAGGCATTGCCGCGGGTATCGCCAATAATGGCATAGGAGTATCCGGTATCGCCGGAGGCTGTACCGTGATGCCTCTCAAAGCTGCAGATAGTGATGGATACTTGTATGATAGCTATATCATCAATGCCATTACCCATGCCCGCAATAATGGCGCCCATATCATCAGCCTCAGCCTGGGTGGGGAAGGACAAATGGGAAGCGCCCCTGCCTTTGATAATGCTCTTACCTATGCCTATAATGCGGGGATTACCATCTTTGCCGCCATCGGTAATGGAAATGCCAGCAGCATTTTATACCCCGCAAATCACAACAAAGTGATAGCCGTAGGTGCCGCCAGTCCTTCCGGCCAGCGCAAAAGCCCTTCTTCATCTGATGGTCAATACTGGTGGGGCTCAAACTACGGTGTGAATACCCAAGACAATACAAAAGC